>CALBDU010000082.1 GCA_937927335.1 uncultured Clostridium sp. | reverse complement strand
GGGTTTGTGTTGTGGAAATTGTGCTGCAAAGATAGAAAGAGAGTCTAATAATATAGAAGGTGTAAAGTCAGCCGTTGTAGATTTTGTTTCAACAAAACTCATTTTGGAAATAGACAACCCTTCCAAGACAAATGGCATTATTGAAAAAGTGAAGGAAATAGTCAAGAGGATTGAACCTGATGTTAAGGTGATTGAGATTCAAGACAAAAATAAAGCAACAATAAATGATGATGATGAACAGGAACATGAGCATGGAGAAAGCAACAAAACTGAAATAATTAAATTGGCTTCTGGTGCAGCAATATTTGCATTAGCAACTGCAATGAAATTACCTATTTATTTAGAATTTACTCTTTACCTGATAAGCTATATAATCGTGGGTGGAGAAGTAGTTTTAAGAGCTCTAAAGAATATAACTAGAGGACAAGTTTTTGATGAGAATTTCCTTATGAGTATTGCAACTATCGGCGCTTTTTCAATTGGAGAGTTTCCAGAAGGTGTAGCTGTTATGCTATTCTATCAGGTAGGAGAATTGTTGCAAGGCGTAGCTGTTAATCGTTCAAGGAAATCTATTTCAGCTCTTATGGATATAAGACCTGATTTTGCGAACTTAAAGCTTAGTGATGGACTTAAAAAAGTATCTCCGGAAGAAGTAGGTATAGGTGATATTATTGTAGTAAAGCCAGGAGAAAAAGTTCCTTTAGATGGTAAAGTAATAGAAGGAAGTTCTATGGTGGATACGTCTGCTTTAACTGGCGAATCCCTTCCTAGAGAAGTAAGAGTAGGAGACAATATCTTTGGTGGAGTTATTAATAAAAATGGTCTATTAACAATTGAAGTGGAAAAAGAATTTGGAGATTCAACTGTTGCGAAGATACTTGATTTAGTTCAAAATGCAAGTAGTAAGAAGGCCCCAACAGAGAATTTTATAACAAAGTTTGCTAGATACTACACTCCTGTCGTTGTTTTTCTAGCGATAGCATTAGCAGTAATACCACCACTAGTTATACAGGGAGCAGTGTTCTCTCAGTGGTTATACAGGGCGTTAGCATTCCTGGTGGTATCTTGTCCTTGTGCCTTAGTTGTGTCTATACCACTCGGTTTTTTTGGAGGTATAGGCGGTGCATCCAAAAACGGAATACTTGTAAAAGGCGGCAATTATCTTGAAGCTTTAAATGATGTCGAAGTTGTGGTGTTTGATAAAACTGGAACACTAACAAAAGGGGTATTCAATGTAACAGATGTACAACCTCAAAATAATATTTCTAAAGATGAATTGATAACTTATGCTGCTTACGCAGAAAGCTATTCTAATCATCCAATAGCCACATCAATATTAAAAGCCTATGGCAAGGAAGTAATTAAGGATGCTGTAGAAAACTATGAAGAAATATCGGGTCATGGTATTAAGGTTAATATTAAGGGCAAAGAAGTGTTAGCAGGCAACTACAAACTTATGGATAAAGAAAATATTGCCTATAAGCAGGTAGAGAATATAGGTACAGTGGTTCATGTTTCTGTAGACAAAGAATATGCGGGTTTCATAGTAATTTCTGATGAAGTTAAAGAAGATTCAGCAAAGGCTATTAAGGCTCTAAAAACCATCGGTGTTAAGAAAACAGTAATGCTTACAGGTGATAATAAAACTGTTGGAACAAAAGTAGCTAATCAGCTAGGGTTAGATGAAGTTCATTCTGAACTATTACCAGCCCAAAAGGTTGAAATAGT
>CALBDU010000081.1 GCA_937927335.1 uncultured Clostridium sp. | reverse complement strand
ATATAGTAAGCGGTACCCTCTCACCTTTTTCGTCCATTTTCACAATGACAAACTGACCAGGGTGGCAAGCCTTTGCCACCCTCTCTGCCTCCACATCCATTAAATAAATGTTTGGGGCAAGTAATCTTTTGACAATAATTTTATACATTTGCAGCTCCTTCAATATCTCCGTTATAAATACAGTTAAATAATTTTTCCATAGTTTCGTCGTCAATTGGTCTTGGATTGCTTCCTGTGCATGCATCTAACACTGCGTTGTGTGCAATTCTACCAATATTATTCCTAAAATCTTCTTCACTTATACCATACTCTTTTAAGTTTGAAGGAATATTCATTTCCTTGTTCATGTCATTTATAAGCTTTATTAATGAAGCTACCAGCTCATCCTCACTGCTTCCTGAAAGTTCCAGTTTCTTTGCTATATCTGCATATTTCTTTCCGCAAACCTTCTTGTTGTAGGCAATTACATATGGGAGATATATTGCATTGGCACATCCGTGAGGAATGTGGAATACTGCACCAGTTTTGTGTGCCATGGAGTGGGTTATTCCCAGCAACGCATTGGAGAAGGCCATACCTGCAAGACACTGTGCTATATGCATTTCATCTCTTGAATTTTTATCTCCCTTATAGGAATTTAAGAGATGTTCCTTTATCATAACAATGGCCTGCATTGCAAGAGGATCTGAAAATGCCGAGCTTAAGGCAGCTACATAAGCTTCCACAGCATGAGTCAGCGCATCCATTCCAGTGTAAGCTACAAGTTTTGGAGGCATAGTCTGAGCTAATGCAGGATCAACTATTGCAATATCAGGTGTTAAATTGAAATCTGCTAGAGGATATTTTATCTGTGCCTTGTAATCTGTTATAACAGAAAATGCCGTAACCTCTGTAGCAGTACCGCTGGTGGATGGAATTGCCACAAACTTTGCCTTTTGTCTCAATTCAGGTATTCCAAAAGGTATAACAGCCTGTTCAAAGGTAAAGTCAGGATATTCATAGAAAATCCACATTGCTTTAGCTGCATCTATAGGTGATCCTCCTCCAACTGAAATTATCCAGTCCGGCTGATATTCCCTCATTACTGCTGCGCCATTCATAACTGTTTCTACTGATGGGTCAGGCTCAACCCCTTCTATAAGTTTAGTCTCAATTCCCGCTTCCTTAAGGTATTCTTCAATTTTGTCCAGGAAGCCGAATTTTTTCATTGAGCCTCCTCCAACTACTATAACAGCTTTGTTACCTTTCAGGTTTTTTAATTCCTCTAAAGAGTTTTCTCCAAAATAAATATCTCTTGGCAGTGTAAATCTTGACATTTTATATTCCTCCTAAATTGTTTTTATTTTCACAAATATATATAGCAATTAATATGCCAAACTTATCATGCAGTAAACAACTAGGTATTTGCCTTGCTTTTCCTATTTAAAATTAATATATGTCATAAATCAGGACATATATATTCAAATATTAGTCCTATTTTATGACATTGTAATAAATTCTAACAGTTATATATTTAACATAATCAATTTAGTTTACACTTCTTTTAAAATAAAAAAGGCCTCCCATAACACCATGGAAGGCTGAATTTACACTGCAGTACTTTAAAAACCGAGGTCTTCCCCTACTAGAACCACCTTGATTTTATTTGCCGGGCGGCTTACTCTTGTTGTTACCAAATATGCGCATATGCTGTCAGGACTTATGCAATCTGCACAGCTTCCAGTTACAGCACATGGAGTTTTTATGCCATTAAAGCGCTGGGTGTTTATAGGTGCAGCTATTGTTCTGGTTCTCTGCACTGCATCCTCCAGAGTTTTTACAACCTTATTCATGCCAGCCACTACGATTACGCTTTTAGGTCCAAAAATCATTGCTGCCACACGATTTCCATTTCCATCTAAATTAACCAGCTGTCCATCTTCGCTCATAGCATTGCAGCTCATAAGGAAGGTGTCGCATAAAAGCGCTTTTCTCATAAGCTCATTTCTTTCTTCAGGGCTTTTTGCAGTATCTCTGTCAATTACTTCATTTCCACGCTCCCTAACAAGCCCCTTCAGCCCTAACTGGTCTATGGTTTCAGAACCGCCCCAGGATACAACATGATTTTCAGGAATCAGATCTAACACCTGCTTCATGGCATCTTCCCTGGTCTGGCAGTAATATGCCTCAAAATGACGCTTTTTTAATGATTCAACTACGTGAACCCCCAACTTATCATAACGTTGTTCTAATGCTGATTGTCTTGCCATTTAAAAAAATCCCCCTTTTTATGTTCTTTCTTTGACCGGATTAAATTGTTTTGATATTATCATTATATACACAATTGGCTATTTTATATAGTACGCACTTTTTTGTGATATAGTACCCAAAATGATACTAAGGAGATGGCAAAATGAAACAGGATCGTCAGTTTTACTGCACCATAGAAGCTGCAATGTGCTTTATAGGCGGTAAATATAAACCAATTATTCTTTGGAACCTTATAGATAATACATTGCGTTTTAGCGATCTAAGAAAACGAATTCCCCAGGCAACCCCCAAAATGCTGACCCAGCAGCTCCGTGAGCTTGAAAGCGATGGATTAATTAACAGGGTGGTATATCCCATCGTTCCCCCAAGAACTGAATACTCCCTCACCGAGCTTGGAGAAACTTTAATACCCATTATTGAAGCCATACGAAATTGGGGTGTATATTATTTTGAGTACAAAGGTCTGCCAAACCCATGTAAATAAATGGAATGGGGTCAGACCCCATTCCATAGTTTACCATTAACTTTTTTCGTGTTTGCCATCGTGGACGCCTATTTTGGCACCGCCAATGATTCCCATATCTGCATTTTCCTTCGGATCCATCTTTCTCAACTCAGCGTTGCTTTTTTCCCTGTCTTTCATCCTGTTTTTATTATTATCCATAATCACTTTTCCTTTCCTTTAATTAGTATAAAGTCAGTTTAGTTTCTGTAAGAAAGGAAATTATTATTCAATAAGCCTTGTCTTTATTGCCTTATGGCGATATGTTGTATTTTTTCATTTTAAGATAAAGTGTGTTCCTGCTTATTCCAAGAGTTTTAGCGCATTTTGTAACATTGGAGTCATATTTTCCCATGCAGCTTTCAATAGCCCTTTTCTCAAGCTCCTCCAGGTTGCACACATATACATCGTTTATTTCCTGTTTAATATCCTTTTCCTGTACAAGGTCTTGTTTAATATCCCAGGTATCCTCCAGTGGGAACGTGGTTTTTCCGTTTAAATTAACTATATTCTCCACAAAATTCTCAAGCTCCCTGATATTTCCCGGCCAATAATAGCTGCTCATCTTTTCATAAAGGCTGCTGTCCAGCTTAGGAATCCTTTTGTTCAGCTTAAGGGATTTGATATTTAAAAAGTGATTTATAAGCAAAGGGATATCTTCGCTTCTGGCTCTTAAGGCCGGAAGTATTATAGGAATGACGGACAGCCTATAGTAAAGGTCTTCTCTGAATCTGCCGGCTCTCACTTCATTAAGAAGATTACGGTTGGTTGCTGCAATTATCCTTACATCTACATCTATATATTTATTGCCTCCAACTCGTGTTATGGTTCCTTCCTGCAGAGCTCTCAAAAGCTTCACCTGCATTTCCAGAGGCATCTCCCCTATCTCGTCCAGAAAAAGAGTGCCGCCGTTGGCCAGCTCAAACTTTCCAGGATTACCGCCTTTCCTTGCTCCTGTAAAGGCTCCGTCTGCATATCCAAAAAGCTCACTTTCAATAAGGTTGGCTGGAATTGCCCCGCAATTTATTGCCACAAAGCCGTTATTCCTTCTGCTGCTATAATTATGAATTGCCTGGGCAAGTATTTCCTTTCCAGTGCCGCTTTCCCCGCTTATCAGTATGGTGGATGGACTGTCTGCCACATCCTTTGAATATTCAATTATGTCTCTTATCCTTTTGCTTTTGCCAATTATATTGTCAAAGGTATACCTGGCCTGCATACCTGTATACTTATTTACCAGGTTATACACATTTTGCATATGCTTAAGTGAAACTACCATGCCAATTACACTGCCTTTATCATCCTTGATGGGATATGCGCTGAAATTATATTTTTCACTGGTTCCCTTTGCTGCAATAACCAGCTCCTCGTCATACAATTCCCTCTCAGCTTTAATTTCATCCAGGATATTCCTCATGTTAGGTGAAATAACGTCCAGGGATTTATTAAGCAAATCCTCCTTTTTATGTCCAATCATCTCACAGGCAATTTTATTTATATTTTTTATGTTTCCTTCCTTATCTGCGGCAAAAATTCCAAAGGCAACTGAATCCATTATTGAATTAAGATATTGATAAGCCTCCAGTACCCTTTTGTTGGCAGATTCCCCCTTCATCTGGTTTTCAATGGAATGCACCGCTGCAGCCACTAAAGCCAGTGTATGTGGATGGACCTTGTCGCTGTTGCCGGTTATATTCAAGGTGCCAATGATATTGCCTGCACCATCATGAATAGGTGCTGCAGAGCACGTCCAGCGGTGGTAGGCTGTAATAAAATGCTCCTTGGCAGACACCTGAATTGGCATATCCTCTTTTATTGCTATACCCATGGCATTGGTGCCTATGCTTTTTTCGTCCATATAAGCTCCCATCACCATATTTAGCTCATTTGCTGCAGCCAGTATTTTTACATCGCCGATTTTATTCAATATACAGCCTTCTCTGTCTGTAAGCACTATAAAAAAACCGGAATTCCTCAAAAAATCATAAAGTATTTTGATGAAAGGTGCCGCCACCCTTATAAGCTCAACATTTTCCTTTATATGCGAGGATACCTCTTCCTTATTTAATATCTTTCTTGAAGTAACAATTCCCTTATCTATACCATAAAATTCTGATCTCTCATGGGATCTTTTGATTATCTCATCATGTTTGTCACTGCTGTATCCAAAAACATTATCTATAATATACCACCCCAATACATCCCTAATTGATAATATTATAACAAATGTGTTTTGGGTCTTCAATTTATTTCACTAAACTTAGTTTTGATTATTTACAGAAACCTTTCTTTTTTATGAATCCAAAGAGGCAGTATTACTGTATCCACCTCCAGGACAAATTCTGAAAACTTAATTTCACCAAGCTTCCCGAGACCAATGCTGGTGCACTTTATTCCTTTCACCCGTCCATTTTCATCTCCCAATATTTCCATGGGGTCCATTAACAGCAAATCAAATTTTACTCCTTCTTCCATAGCCTGATTCACTTCTTCAATGCTGGCAGGCAGCTCATACTCAAACCTTCTGTATATAATATAGACCTCAAAGCCAATTCTAAGTGCTTTTTTAGCAGCATCCACTGCCAGGCTCCCGCCGCCAATAACCGCTGCCTTCTTTCCAACCTTCCATGCATCAAGCAATTCATTTTGTGAAAATACTCCTTTTAAATTTTCTCCTGGTATTCTCATAAGCTTTGGATCCTATTCTTAAGAAATTTTTCAATGTCACAATAAGAATTATTTTCACAGCCTCCGGCTCCAAGGCAGATTTTTATACTTACCATAAAATTACTCCCCTTTATTAATAATTTATATATAGTAAATATTTAGCCCAGCATTTCATCAATGGCTTTAGCAGCCTTTTTACCTGCACCCATAGCAAGTATTACAGTGGCGGCTCCTGTTACAG
>CALBDU010000080.1 GCA_937927335.1 uncultured Clostridium sp. | reverse complement strand
CTACAAAAATGGCCTGCCACTTTGCAGACTATGTGGTTACAGAAGCAGGCTTCGGTGCAGATCTTGGCGCAGAAAAGTTCCTTGATATAAAATGCAGAATGTCCGGTTTAAAACCAAGCGCAGTGGTAATAGTGGCTACAGTAAGAGCCCTTAAATACAACGGGGGAGTGCCCAAGGCAGAGCTTAATGCTGAAAACCTTGAAGCCTTGGAAAAGGGACTTCCCAACCTTTTAAAGCATGTGGAAAACATAACAAAAGTATTCAGGCTTCCGGCGGTAGTTGCAATAAATAAATTCCCAACAGACACAGCGGCTGAGCTTAAGCTTGTGGAGGACAAATGCAGGGAGCTTGGCGTAAATGTGAAGCTTTCAGAGGTATGGGAAAAAGGCGGAGATGGCGGAACCGAGGTTGCAAAGGAAGTTATGAGGCTGATAGAGGAAGAAGGAAATAAGAATTTCCAGTTTGCCTATGATGAAAAGCTTCCTATAAAGGAAAAAATAAGAGCCATATCCCAGAAAATATATGGAGCAGACGATGTAATATTTACAGACCAGGCTGCAAAGGAGATAGCGGAGCTGGAGAAAAACGGCTTTGGAGATACTCCTGTATGCATGGCAAAAACCCAGTACAGCCTGACGGATGATCAGACAAAGCTTGGAAGGCCAAAAGGTTTCAGTATAACAGTGAGACAGGTAACAATATCTGCAGGGGCTGGCTTTGTTGTCGCCATTACGGGCTCAATAATGAAGATGCCTGGACTTCCTAAGGTGCCTGCTGCTGAAAGAATTGACGTAGACAATACAGGAAAAATATCAGGTTTGTTTTAGCGAGGTAGGAGTATGTTAGAAAAAAGCTGTGAAGAATTTTTAGATTTGCTTAGTTCAAAGGAACCGGTGCCCGGAGGCGGAGGAGCCTGTGCATATGTTGGAGCTTTGGGCATAGCGCTGGGCGGCATGGTAGGCAATTTAACTCTTGGCAAGAAAAAGTATCAGGAGGTTGAGGAGGACATTAGAGAACTGATAATTAAATCTGAAGCCTTGAAAAAGCAGTTGGAAGATCTTGTGGATAAGGATGCGGAAGCATTTTATCCGTTGTCAAAAGCATATGGCCTTCCTAAAAATTCAGAAGAGGAAAAGGCGAAAAAGGAGATGGTACTTCAAGCTGCATTAGCTGATGCAAGCAATGTACCCTTAGAAATAGCAAGATGCTGTGGAAAAGCAATTGATCTTTTGGAGGAATATGCTGAAAAAGGAACAAGGATAGCAATAAGTGATGTTGGCGTTGGAGCTTGTTTTGTAAAAACTGCCTTACTTGGGGCAAAGTTAAATGTATTAATTAATACAAAGCTTATGAAAGATGAAAAGCTTAGGGAATCAATTGAAAAGGAACTAACAAGTCTTGTTTTTAAGTATTGTAAAAAGGCTGATGAAATTTATTCTTACGTGGAAGGTTTAGTAAAGGGTGAGTAAAATGGGACAGCTTATAAAAGGAAAATCAGCAGCAGATGCAATTTGTGATGAGGTGGAACAAAAGGTGCAGATGCTAAAATCTATAGGAATAAACCCCAAACTGGCTATAGTAAGAGTGGGTGCAAATCCGAGTGATATGGCATATGAAAAAGGTGCCCTGAAAAGATGCAAATCCATAGGAATAGATGTGGAAGTTAAGGAATTACCCGAGAACATATCTCAAGCAGATTTTACAGCAGAGCTTGAAAAAATTAATAATAATGTTACTGTAAATGGAATTCTTGTTTTCAGGCCATTTCCAAAACAGTTAAGTGAAAGCGTTCTGAAATATGTTATTGATCCTGAAAAGGATGTGGACTGTTTCAGTCCTGTAAATGTAGCAAAGGTTATGGAGAATGATGAGACAGGCTTTGCACCATGTACACCATCTGCGGTAATAGAGATGCTTAAATTTTATGAAGTACCTTTAAAGGGTAAAGATGCTGTGGTTATAGGTAGATCCATGGTAGTAGGAAAACCTGTGTCCATGCTTCTGCTGAATGAAAATGCAACGGTAACCATATGTCATTCCAAGACTGAGGATCTTCCAAAGGTATGTGCCGATGCAGATATTTTGGTTGCCGGAATAGGCAGGGCAAAAATGATAGATTCAAAGTACATAAAGGAAGGTGCCATAGTAATAGATGTTGGAATAAATGTGGATCAAAATGGAGACTTGTGCGGAGACGTAGATACAGCGGATTGTATAGACAAAGTATCTATGATCACACCGGTTCCTGCCGGGGTAGGTTCTGTAACTACCTCTGTGCTTGCTAAACATGTAGTTAAGGCCTGCATGCAGCAAAATAGCATTAAATAAATCAAGGGGGGATTTTATATGAATGAGCGAAGCTATCTTACCCCAGCTGAAATTGCAGAATATACCATAGACACAGGTATAAAAAAAACTAAACAAACAGCATTAAATTTATTCATTCTAGGAGTACTGGCAGGTGCATTTATAGCTTTTGCAGCAGAAGGTTCGAATATGGCAGCTTATAATTTATTTGCAAAGCCGGAAACTTACGGATTGGGTAAAGCTCTGGCAGGGGCAATATTCGGTACCGGGCTTATGCTGGTGCTGGTGGCAGGCGGGGAACTTTTCACCGGAAATACCATGATAATAGCAGCAATACTTGAAAAAAAAGTTACTGCAGGAGCCATGCTTAAAAATTGGTTTTTGGTATACTTTGGGAATTTTTTAGGGGCAGTATTGATTGCATATATGATGAACAAATCGGGATTATACAGCAGCAGTGCAGGGCTTCTAGGTGGAATGACCATAAAGATAGCCAGTTATAAGGTGGGATTAACCTTTATGCAGGCTTTTTATCTCGGTATAATGTGTAACTGGCTGGTATGTCTTGCGGTGTGGATGTGCTATGGAGCAAAGGATGTGGCAGGCAAACTGCTGGCAGTGCTCTTTCCTATCTGGTTGTTCATAACTTCAGGTTTTGAACATAGTGTAGCTAATATGTATTACATTCCTGCCGGGATTATGGCTAAAGGTACTAAAAGTTTTGTTGATTCAGCAGTGACATTGGGGGTCACTGCTGAGAAACTTGCCAATCTTAATTGGGGAAGCTTTATAGTAAATAATTTAGTTCCTGTAACACTTGGAAATATAGTAGGGGGCGGCATTTTCGTAGCTGCTGTATACTGGTTCGTCTATATTAGAAAGAAGGAAACAGTAAATATTAATCACAATGAAGTTAATAAAAAAGTAATTTAATAAAAATAGTAACATATTAAAATATAAAATAGCAGAGTAGACAGAGCACGTTAAGTGTCAGATGATGGGAAGTTTGCATCTGAACGAAGAATCTAAGATTTGCGGTGCTAATGTCGCATTCCGCTGCTGAAGAGAATATCCTTCTCTTTAGTTGGCAGAAGTTAAAAAAGAAGAGGAGATATTTAAGATGAAAAATATTAAAACAAAAGAACTTGTATATTTAGGCTTATTTATTTCTCTGGAGGTAATTCTTACACGATTTCTATCTATTCAAACACCTATTGTGAGAATAGGCTTTACCTTTATTCCAGTAGCAATTTCAGCCATTATGTTCGGTCCGCTTTTCAGCGGTACAGCTGCAGCGCTTGCGGATGTAATCGGCATGGTTTTATTTCCCACAGGGGCATATTTTCCGGGCTTTACCCTTTCCGCTTTTCTAAGCGGAGTAATATATGGAGTACTTTTGCATGATAAAACAATAACAATAATGCGTATCAGCTTAGCTGTAATTATAATTTCAATACTAATTAATCTTGGGATGGATACAGTGTGGCTTTGGCTTCTTACTAAAAAAGCCTTTGTGTTGCTTTTGCCAGCAAGGATGATAAAATGTACAGCTCTAGTACCTGTTCAGATATTAACGATTCAAATTATTTGGAAACTTGCATTATGCCGAATTAAATTTAGTTATGGCAATTAAGTATACTTGTTTAGATTATTAGCTAATAGCTTAATAATACCCCTTTCATTTTACACAGAATTAAAAAAATAATTCTGTGTATTTTTTTAAAGTTTTTGAAGGAATTATTTGATTTATATAGAATATTATTATTGTAGATTATAGAATGCGATTCTTTATAACAGAACGTAACTGGAGGGATTTAAGTGAAAATAGCAATTATAGGTGCAGGTGCAATGGGGAGTCTTTATGGAGGATATTTGTCAAAAGTATCACCTGAAGTATATCTGGTAGATGTGTGGCAGCAGCATGTAGATTCAATAAACAATAATGGACTTAGCATTCAGGAAAGAGAAGGAGATGTTGTTGTAAAACCAAAGGCAGTGAGCGATGCCTCAGAGATAGGGTATGTGGATCTTGCAATTGTATTTGTAAAATCAATAATGACAGGGAGCGCACTGGAAAAAAATGCTGCATTGCTGGGACCGGATACTATAGTATTAAGTCTTCAGAATGGGTATGGAAATATTGACCAGATAGCAGAATTTGTTGACATAAATAATGTAATTGCAGGAACTACAGCTCATGGAGCTACAATGCTGGCACCAGGACATATTAAACATGCCGGCAAGGGCGAAACCCATATTGGCTGGGTAAAAAGCAAGGATGATAAACGGATAGAAAAAATAGACGATCTTTTTCAAAAAGCTGGTTTTGATACAGTGATTTCAAATAATGTTATGGAGCTCATATGGTCAAAATTGATAGTAAACGTAGGTATTAATGCTTTAACAGCAGTATTGAAGCTTAAGAACGGTGAACTTCTAAGACAGCAGGAAACAAAAGATTTAATGGGAATGGCAATCATTGAGGCAGTTAAAGTGGCAGAGGCAGCAGGCATCAGCTTTAAGCAGGAAGATATGGTGAAAAAGGTTATGGATATAGCATTTGCTACAGGAGAAAATAAATCATCCATGCTTCAGGATATCTTGAATAACAGAAGAACAGAAATAGATACCATAAACGGAGCTATTGTTAAGGAAGGTAAAAAATATCTGGTGGAGACACCGGTTAACCTGGTGCTTACAAATCTGGTTAAAGCCTTGGAGAACAGGAATTAAAAAAGCACCTGACGGTGCTTTTTACTTATTTTTCAGATACAATATTTTAAGGCCTTCTAAAGTAAGAATTGGGTTGATAATATCAATGCAGTGGGTTTCCTGGGCAATAAGCTTTGATAATCCGCCTGTGGCTACCACTAAGGGTTCCTTTTCACCTATTTCCATCATTTCCGACTTGATTTTTTTAACTATATACTCGACTTGTCCAACATAACCATGGATAAGTCCGGACTGTATGCTGGAAACGGTATTTTTGCAGATGGCTTTAGGGGGTTTAATCAATTCGATTTTTGGAAGCATCGCAGCTCTTTCGGCAAGGGCCTCTGCAGTAATTTTAAGGCCGGGACAGATGGTGCCTCCGAGATGGTCTCCTGCAGCGGTAATTGCACAAAATGTAGTTGCTGTGCCAAAGTCGATAATGATCTGTGCTCTTTTATATAAGGCAAGGCCGGCTACTGCATTAACTACCCTGTCTGCTCCCAAGGCTCTGGGGTTGTCATATTTTATGTTAATTCCGGTTTTTATACCATGCTGAACTATAATAGGCTTAAGGCAGAGGTATTTTCTTACCATGTGCTCCAAGGGGTACATTACAGTTGGTACTACGGAGGATATAATAACACCTTGAATATTTGACGGCTCAAGCTGATAATGTTTAAATAGCTGCTTGAAGGCTATGCCATATTCATCTGCGGTTTTTCTTGAATCGGTAGATAGTCTCCAGTCAGCGATAAGGTTATCTCCAGAATAAACTCCTGATACAATATTTGTATTTCCTACATCTATAACTAAAATCATTTGTTTTCCACCCTTATATATTTGATGATTTTATGTTAGCCATAAACTAGTATAATGTCAATATATATGTAAATAGATTAAATATTAAAAAAAATAAATAAAATAATTCAGTAATATGATAAAATATTACTATACAGCTCAAGGAGGAAAAAGATGGAGCAAAAAGGCGATTATAATATAAACTCTTTGATAAAGTCATTGAATGTATTGGAGAATCTCATTGAACACGGTGAAATGAGCATATTGGAGCTGGCCTCCGATTCGGGGCTTGGGAAGAGCACTGTGCACAGAATACTGGGCACATTTAAGTCTATGGGCTATGTAGAGCAGAACAAAGACAACAGCAAATATTATCCTACCCTAAAAATATTTGAACTAGGCACCAAAGCAGCAAACAGGATTCCATTAAAGAAAATAGTAAGGCCATATCTTGAGGAAATTTATGAAAAGTGTCATGAAACAGTAAATTTTGGTATTGTGGATAAAAATGAAGTAGTGTTTGTGGATAAAATAGTAACTGCCGAACCATTAAGAATCGAATTGGAGGTTGGCAGAAGGGTGCCGGCATATTGCAGTGCACTTGGTAAAGCTATTCTTGCGTTTACAAAGGATTTGGATATATCAAAATTAAAGTTTGAGAAGATAACTCCAAACACCATAGATTCACCTGAAAAATTTATGGAATTGATGAGAACTGTAAGGGAAAATGGATTTGTAGTGGAAAATGAAGAGTATATAAACGGACTTACCTGTATAGCAGTACCAATTAAAAATCAGTATAATCAGGCTATTGCTGCTATCAGCATAGCTACTCCGACTATTAGAATGAATGAGGAGAGAAGACATCAGTTTATTAAATTACTTTTGGAAGCTGCGGATAGAATAGGAATTTTCAGGGAATAGATTAAAAGCTTGATACGATTTAAGTATCAGGTTTTTTTATTTTATAATATTTGAAATTTCTGATATTGTTAAAAAATAAATTTTTAAATATTAAAAAAATTTAGCTAATTAAGAAGGAATATTTAAATTTTTGTTGAATATAAATAATATAACAAAACTAGAATGCAATTCTGGAATGTAGAACAAACCAAAAGTGCATTGATTCTTATAAAATTAGTTAATGCCGGCTGACTGATTTTCAAGGGTATATTATAAGTGCACTGAGTTATTAAAAGCGAGGGGAGAAAAAATATGAAAAAGAAAATGACAGTGTTAGATTTTCAAAAATACAAAAATGAGGGCAGAAAATTCACTTACGTTACAGCTTATGATTACACTACAGCTTCTATTGTAAACGATAGCGAAACAGAGGTTATTCTTGTTGGTGATTCTCTTGGCATGGTTATGCTTGGATATTCAGGAACAACAGGTGTTACTATGGATGACATGGTTCATCATATACGACCAGTGGTTAAGGGTGCTCCCGATACATTTATAGTTGGGGATATGCCTTTTGGAGCATATAATATCAGCTGTGAGCAGGCAATTGCAAGTGCAAACAGATTGATGAAGGAAACAGGCTGTGATTGTATAAAGCTTGAAGGCGGAGTTGAAATGGCAGATAAAATTGAAGCCATTGTAAAAGCAGGCATACCTGTAATGGGGCATATAGGATTAACTCCACAAACCTGCAGCCAGCTTGGAGGCTTTAAGGTTCAGGGTGGTACACCTGAAAGTGCAGCACAGCTTATAGAAGATGCTAAGAAAATCGAAAAAGCAGGTGCATTTGCTATGGTATTGGAATGTGTTCCAAGTAATGTAGCTAAAGCTTTAACTGCAGCAGTAAAAATTCCTGTACTTGGAATAGGCGCAGGTCCTTATGTTGACTGCCAGGTATTGGTTACTCAGGATATGCTAGGGATGTATGGAGATTTCAAACCTAAATTTGTTAAGCAGTATGCTCAAATAAGAACAGCTATGGTAGATGGACTAAATGAATTCCACAAGGAAACCTTGGAGGGCACATTCCCTTCACCTGAGTTTTCATTCAACAAGGAAGTTAATCTAGATAAACTTTATTAATATGTATTCCCTGTATAAGAACATTGCATTAAAATAAAAATATAAAAATTAATTTAAGGGGAGTTT
Source organism: uncultured Clostridium sp. (assembly GCA_937927335.1). Taxonomy (GTDB): domain Bacteria; phylum Bacillota; class Clostridia; order Clostridiales; family Clostridiaceae; genus UBA699. The sequence goes on along the minus strand of CALBDU010000080.1, from coordinate 40,542 downwards.
CTAAATGAACATATATATTATAGCTATTGTATTGTATATTGCCGCACTAATACTGATAAGCTACATTGCTTCCAAGAAAGTTAAGGGCGGTTCTGACTTCATGGTTGGCGGAAGAAAACTTAATAAATGGTTATTGTTTGCTACTTTGATAGGAGGAAATATAGGTGCAGGTTCAACAGTAGGAATCACAGGCCTTGCATACAAGAATGGTATCTCAGCTGCATGGTGGATGCTTATGTCAGGTTTGGGAAGTATAGTTCTTGCATATTTCGTTGGGCCCAAAATATGGGAATTGTCTACAAAATACAATTTGATGACTTGTGGTGATTTTCTGGATAAAAGATATTCAAAACAATTCAAAGGTATTTTCTCCACAATGATGTTTGTTGGAACATTGGCTTTATTAGCATCACAGCTTATGGGTGTTGCATGGATTCTTAATGTAACCGTCGGCATTCCTAAAACCACAGGAGTAATTGTGGGAGCTGTAGTTGTTACTGTTTACTTTGCATTCGGAGGTCTTATATCTTCAGCTTATGTTGGAGTGTTGAAATTAGTGGTTGTTCTCACAGGATTTTTACTTGCTGTGCCATTTGCATTATCGGCTGTGGGTGGATTCGGTGGACTTCATACTATGGTTGCTGCAAACCTTGGCAGCGCTGCTAAAACAACCAGTTATTTCAGTTTCTTCGGACTGGGGGCTTCAGTAATAATAGGATACTTCTTCATGCTTACACCATCATTCTTTGTATCTCCTGGCTTAGTTGGTATAGTTTACGGCGCAAAAGACAAATCAGCAATAAGAAAAGGAACTATGTATAATGCAATAGTACAGTTGATATTTGCATTTGTACCAGCAGTAATCGGGATGTGTGCATTTGCAATGTACCCACACCTGACATCCCAGGATTCAGCGCTGCCTACTGCTATGATGAAAATGCTGCCAACAGCAATATCAGCCATAGCTCTTGCAGCAGTATTTGCAGCAGAAATAAGTACAGCCGATACAGTGCTTTACATGTTGAATGGATCATTCACTAACGATATATATAAGACATTCATTAATCCCAACCTTTCTGATGAAGGTGTGCTTAAGATGAGCAGAGTGGTTACATTTGTAAGTGGAGTTGCGGGGGTTATAATTGCATTATTCCTTCCAAGTATAATAACAGCCCTTACAATATTCTATACACTGATGTCAGTGTCACTTACAGCTCCGCTTCTTTTTGGAATTTTTTCAACAAGGCCTACTGCAGCTGCAGCTTCAGTATCTGCGGTAGCAGGTGTTGCACTGACAGTGATAATAACCTATATATTCCCTAAATTTAAGCTTTTCGGAATATTAAATGCACAGACCACCGGAATCATTCTTTCATTAGTAATCATGGTTATAATGATATATGCATTCCCATCAAAGGCATTCAAGGATGGCAAGAAAGAGGTTGAACTGGAAGCAATGTAATATAAATTGGAGGGATTAAAATGACATTTGATTATTCCTATGCTGACTACGCTTTCAAAAACGGAAAGGTAATCACGGTTAATGAAAAAGATGAGATAGTGGAAGCAGTGGCAGTGAAAGGTAATAGGATTGTATACGCAGGAGATAACGAAGGAATTGAAAAAATTATTGATGAAAAGACAAAAGTTATAGATTTAAAGGGACGCACGCTGATGCCTGGGATTATTGATTCCCACTATCACCCAATACTAAATGGGTTGCTGGAGCCTAAACTGGATGCCCCAATGATTGATACCCGCTATGCTTATTGTAAATCTGTTGCAGAAATGCTTGATATGGTTCGCCAGGCCGTAAAATTAAAAAAAGTGGGACAATGGATATCTATGATGGGGTATGAACCACTGCTTCTAAATGAACAGCGACATCCAACTCTGGAAGAACTGGACGCAGCAGCTCCGGATAATCCTGTGCATTGTATGCATGGCGGCGGACATATTTGCATGTATAACAGCAAAGCACTGGCATATTTGGGTGTGTACCAACCAGAAGATGCAAAAAAATATCCAGAAGGTGAAGTTGAAGTTGTAAATGGAAAACTCACTGGATTAGTTCGTGGACATACACATTTTTGGCTATGGGGACAAGTTGAGTATACAGAAGAGGCGCAAACCAGAGCAGCTATGACTTCCCATAAGCAGCTTTTAGAAGCCGGTATAACTTCAATTCATGACTGCGGCGAATGTGGTGCGTCATCATATCATACTATGCAGAAACTGTGCCGAAACAAAACCTTTAAAGTTCGTTCCTATATGATGCTTCACAGCATTTTCGGGAAACCGTTTTCACTGGAGCAGAATGCTCATTGGATGGATCTGGGGCTTATGTCAGGCTTGGGAGATGATCACTTTAAGATCGGTACCTGCAAATTCATGATTGACGGTGGCAGCGGAGGACCAAGCTGTGCTACAAGAGAACCCTACAGCCATGATCCGGAATTAAAAAGTGAAAGGGGCTGGGAGCGGGAAGAAGTGGCTGAATACATCAAAAAAATAAATGATGCAGAATGTCAGGCCTCAGCTCATGCCATTGGTGATATGGCGGTGGAATTTATGGTGGAAGGTTATGAAAAGGCATTTGAAACCAATCCTCGTCCTGACTTAAGGCACAGAATTGAACATTGTTCATTAACGGATCAAAATTTGATAGATCGTATGGCAAAGATGAACATCTGCCCAAGTGTCAATGCCGGATTGGTAGGAGCTCTTGGTGCAAACTATGAAAAATTCTATGGAGATAGATGCAAATATTTCGGAGCTCTCAGGAGTATGCTTGATGCTGGGATTATGTGTTCCCTGCACAGTGATGCCCCATCAGGTCCTTATGGATTGAAAATGATTGATGGTGCAGTGAACCGTTATGACCGAAATAAAAATATTCAATGTGACAAAACCCAGGCAGTCAGCGTTTTGGAAGCTATCAGATGCTGTACCTACAATGGAGCATATGCCTCCTACGAGGAAAAAATCAAAGGGAGTATAGAAGTTGGCAAATTGGCAGATATGATTATTTTATCTGAAGACATTACGTCAATTGATCCAATGGATATTTACAATTTACAAGTAGACTTAACAATGATTGACGGGAAAATTGAGTACGTAAATGAATAGGCAAGTACAAAGTCATGTACCTGGAGGGAATATAGTAAATTAACAGATAAGGCTCTCACAAAAGTGGGGGTCTTATTTACTGGAAAGGAGTAAATATGAATTTTGTTGTGTACATACTGCTTATCATAATATTTGCCGGTGCTATTATTGAACATAGAAATAAAAATATATTACTTGAATATATAAATGAAAGCGCAGATATTATAAATGGAAAAGAAATAGATATAAAAAAATATCAAAAGAGAACATTTGGCTATAATGATGTAATTGAAGCCTTTAATATGGCTATCACTGGCACTGTGGATAATTTTAAAGAGCTTACCAACAAACTTCAGATAACCAGCGACCTTATAAAATCAACCTCAGGTGAAATTAGTGAAAACATAAACAATGTTTCACAAGTTTCAAGTGAAATATTAAACGTTATGGAAGGGGTAGCCACATCAGCTCAGAGTGGAGCCGAGAACGCAGCCAGAGTAAAATTGAAAAGCGAAGATCTGGTTTTAAATTCTGATGAAATATTGAAAAAATGCACTAAAACGCTGGAGGTTACAAATGAATTTGATGGGTTCTCAGATAAAATTCTTGAAAGCTTCAATGACTTAAATAATAAAATAACAGAATCTTATAAGGAAAATAAAGAAATTATTGAAGAAATTAAGACACTTGAAAATAACTCTCTGCAAATTGAAAAATTTGTGGAAAGTGTAACAGACATATCTGAACAAACAAACCTTTTGGCTTTGAATGCAGCAATTGAAGCTGCAAGGGCTGGAGAAAGCGGAAGAGGCTTTGCGGTAGTGGCAGAAGAAGTGAGGAAGCTTGCAACTGAATCAGGAGAATCCTCAGACAATATACGGCAGATAGCAAATGAAATAAGAAAAACCACTTTCGGCAGCATTAAAAAGATGGAAATATCCTACAATAATTCAAAAATGAATTATGAACTTGTGAATAGCATTTCAAAGTTCTTCGTAAAAATGAAAAATGATATAAAAGTTGTAAATATGGGAAATAAAGATATTACACGCTTTGTAGAAAAGCAAAGTGAAGACATGGTATCAATTCAAGGCTCAATTGAAAAGCTTTCGGTTATGGTTGAGGATACCTCTGCAAGTACGGAGGAGGTTTCTTCAAGTATTGAGCAGCATAATAATTCCATAGCTATTTTGTCCATGCTTATAGATAAACTCACTGATAACTCAAAAGAGCTTAACAGCTACCTCAGAAAATTAGTATCACTAAATGTAGACAAAGACAAATTGGAAAATAAAATTAAGGAAGGAGAGAAATCACTTTCTACAATCTCAGATTCCCCGGAGATAGCCTCAATGAATTTAAAAATTCAAGGTGATAAAATCAAGGAATTTAAAACCAAACAAAACTTATTTGAAGGCTTCATTACTCTTGATAAGAATGGTGACATAATATATATTGATGCTGATACTACAGTAAAAAACTTTGGCTACAGACCTTGGTTCAGGGAAGCGATTTCAGGAAAATATGCACATACGGATATTTTTACTTCTGCAGTTACGAAAAAGCAGATATTAATGATAGCTGCACCAATTGAAGATAAGGATGGAAATATTGTTGGAGTTATTTCAGGAGACTTAAAGCTTCAATAACTCATAATAAAGGAATAAATAATGTTTTATGGGGAATAATGTTATTCAAGGAGTGATGAAAATGAGATTAGATACCAAGGATATAATAAAGCAAAAACTGTTGGATACGCAAGAAAATGTCCGGGACTTCCAGCAATACGCTAAAGATGTCAAGGATCATGAGACCATATGCGTATTTAAGCAGTTTGCAGAAGATGAAGCTCTTCATGCCCAAAAGCTTCAGGAAATATTAGACCGATTGGAAACATAATCTATTTCCACCCCTATTGATGTTTTTAGAGAACCTCTGACAGTGATGACGTCAGTGGTTTTCTTTTGTGTCTGAAAGCTGATTAAATAGTAACGAATTTAAGAGGTTTAACTAATGAAAAAATTTCATAACATATAGAGGTCATTTCATATATGAACAAATAAATAAAATTAGAACCCGGATTTTGATGAAAATTGCTTAATGTAATTTCACATAAGTGAAAATTTGTATAGACATTTCATTATGAAAGTAGTATATTTAAGTTAAAGGATTGTTAAATAATTATTAGGGGGAATAAAATGGATAAGGGAATGGTTTTTAACATACAAAAGTTTTCAATTCATGATGGACCCGGTATCAGAACCACCGTATTTTTTAAGGGCTGCCCTTTAAACTGCCTATGGTGCCATAACCCGGAAAGTCAGAGTTTTGACAAAGAACTCATGATCAACAGGGATAAGTGTACAGGCTGCGGAAGATGTGTGCAAAAGTGTAAAAGCAATGCCATCTCAATGAAGGATGGGTTGCCTGTAAACGATTTCGATAAATGTACAGTTTGCGGGACTTGTACTGATTTCTGTATAAATAACGCTCGGGAAATAGTGGGCGAGGAGAAAGCCATAAATGAAATTCTTAAGGAAATCGATAAGGATAGTGTATTTTATGACCAGTCTCAAGGTGGTGTTACTTTTTCCGGCGGAGAAGCAATGTGCCAGATAAATGTGCTGGAGCAGCTAGCCATGCGCTGCAAGGAAAAGGGAATTTCAGTTGCGGTGGATACCTGCGGATACGTACCCTTTGAAAGCTTTGAAAGAATTTTAGAATATGTAGATGTATTCCTGTATGATATCAAGCTCATGGACAGCAGTCTTCATAAGAAATATACAGGTGTTGGCAATGAACTGATACTTGAAAACCTTATTAAGCTTTCAGAAAGAGGCGCAAATATTAATTTAAGGATTCCTGTTATAGCAGGTATTAATGAAGATGACGAAACCATTAAAAGCATTCTGAATTTTATTAAGGAAACCAATATTAATAAGGTAAATCTTCTGCCTTATCATGATATAGCAAGAAACAAATATGAAAGGCTTGGAAAAACCTATGAGAGCACATTGATGGAGGTTCCTTCCAGTGAGCGAATGAAAGAACTAAAGGAAATGTTTGAAAAAAGTGGATATAAAACAAAAATAGGAGGTTAATTATGGAAAGAGGAATGAATGAAAGAATCAGAAAGCTGAGAAAACAAAGTGTGGAGGCTGTACCTACATTATCTATTGAAAGGGCGGTGCTGCTTACAGATGCCTATGAAAAATATGCAGGCACCCTGGAGACTCCTATTCTCAGAGCGTTATCATTTAAGCATATCATGGAAAACAAAACTATTTGCATCAATGATGATGAGCTAATCGTAGGTGAAAAGGGTGAAAAGCCCCAGTCATCTCCGACCTTCCCTGAACTGTGCTGCCATACACTTGAGGATATGGATGTTATGGACAAACGTGAAAGAATATTCTTCAAGGTAAGTGATGAAGCAAAGAAGATTCAGGAGGAAAGAATAATACCTTTCTGGAAAAACCGTTCCATCAGGAAGCTTATTTTGGACAGAATGACACCAGAATGGAAAGACTGTTATGAAAGCGGATTATATACAGAATTCATGGAACAGAGAGGCCCAGGACACACTGTTGCTGATGGTAAAATGTATAAAAAGGGATTTTTGGATTTTAAGGCAGATATTCAGGCAGCCATAGATGCTTTAGATTTTTATGAAGACAAGGAAGCTTATGATAAGAAGGTTCAGCTGGAAGCCATGTCGATCAGCTGCGACGCCATAATAGCTCTTGGAAAAAGATATGCAGACCTGGCCAGGGAAATGGCTGATAAAGAGACAAATCCTGTAAGGAAAGAAGAACTTCTTCAGATAGCAAAGAACTGCGACGTAGTACCTGCTCATAAGCCTGAAACCTTCCAGCAGGCAATTCAGATGTACTGGTTTGTTCATATCGGAGTTACCACAGAGTTAAATCCATGGGATGCATTGAGTCCTGGAAGGCTTGACCAGCACTTGAATCCATTCTATGAAAAAGACATTGAGGATGGAACCATAACAAGGGAGAAGGCAAAGGAGCTTTTGGAATGTCTATGGGTTAAATTTAACAACCAGCCAGCACCTCCTAAGGTTGGCATAACCTTGAAGGAAAGCAGCACCTATACTGATTTTGCAAACCTCAATACAGGTGGAGTAAAATCTGACGGCTCTAATGGTGTTAATGAAGTAAGCTACCTGATCCTTGAAGTAATGGATGATATGAAGCTTTTACAGCCAAGCTCCAATGTACAGATAAGCAAAAAAACTCCTCATGCATTTGTTAAGAAGGCCTGCGAAATATCCAGAAAGGGCTGGGGTCAGCCGGCTATGTACAACACTGATTCAATAATTCAGGAGCTGCTCCGTGCAGGAAAGGATATAACTGATGCCAGAGAAGGCGGTGCCAGCGGATGTGTTGAAACAGGAGCCTTTGGAAAAGAGGCATATATTTTAACCGGATATCTTAATATCCCTAAAATATTGGAAATAACCATGTATAATGGCTTAGACAAGCATTCCAACAAGCAGCTTGGACTTCAATTAGGCTATGCCTATGACTTCAAGACCTATGATGAGTTCTTTGAAGCCTTTAAGAAACAGCTCCATCATTTTGTGGACATTAAGGTTAAGGGAAATAATGTTATTGAAAAAATATATGCAGAGCATATGCCTGCAACCTTCCTTTCAGTTATTACCAGTGACTGCATAAAGAAGGGTAAGGATTATAATGCTGGAGGAGCCAGGTATAACACAAATTATATCCAGGGTGTTGGAATTGGAACTTTAAGTGACTGTTTGTCTGCAATAAAGTATAATGTATATGACAATAGTAAATTTACCATGAAGGAATTGATGGAGGCTATGGATAATAACTTCCAGGGTTATGAAGAAATATACAATATGGTTTCTAATAAAACACCTAAATACGGTAATGATGACGATTATGCAGATGAAATAATGCTCCAGGCCTTTAACTCTTTCTATGACGAAGTTAACGGAAGAAAGAACATGAAGGGCGGCTGCTATAGAATCGATATGCTTCCAACCACCTGCCACGTATACTTTGGCTCAGTTATGGGAGCAGCCCCTAACGGAAGACTGGCCTATAAGCCATTATCAGAAGGAATATCACCTGAAAAGGGTGCAGACAGAAAGGGCCCTACTGCCGTTATAAAATCTGCTGCAAAGATGGACCACTTAAGAACAGGAGGAACTCTTCTGAACCAGAAGTTTACTCCTTCTGCACTGGAAGGAGACCAGGGGCTGGAAAATCTTGCAGCTCTGATCAGGTCTTACTTCAGCATGGATGGACACCATATTCAATTTAATGTTATTGATAGGAAGGTTCTGTTGGATGCCCAGAAAAATCCTAATGAATATAATGATCTCATTGTAAGGGTAGCTGGCTACAGCGATTTATTCAACAACCTTGACAGAGAGCTTCAGGATGAAATAATAAACAGGACGGAACAGAGCTTTAACTAAATATATTTAAAGGGGAAATGGACATGAAGAAAGTTATTGGATTTATTGGCTCTGGAAATATGGGCCAGGCTATGATAGGAGGTATAATAAAATCCGGACTTGTGGAAAGCAGCAGTGTAATTGTATCTGATGTGGACCAGAAGAAACTGGATTATATAGTTGGGGAGTATAAAACACAGGTAACAACTGATTCTATTGAATTGGTGGAAAAAGCTGATGTAATATTCCTGGCGGTAAAGCCTAATATTTATAACGGTGTAATAAAGCAGATCAAGGATTTTGTCACTGATGAAAAAATAATTGTGAGTATTGCAGCAGGGCAAACTTTAGGAAGCCTTCAGGAAAGACTGGGCAAGACTGTTAAAATAGTGAGAGTAATGCCTAATACACCTGCGCTGGTTGGCGAAGGAATGGCAGCAATCTGCAAAAATGAAAATGTATCTGCAGAAGAACTGGGCTTTGTTAAACAACTCTTTGAGAGCTTTGGAAAAGCAGAGGAAATATCTGAATATCTTTTTGACAGTGTGGTTGGCGTCAGCGGCTCCTCCCCTGCCTATGTATTTATGTTTATAGAAGCCCTGGCAGATGCTGCTGTTATGGGCGGTCTTGCCAGAGACAAGGCTTACAAATTTGCTGCCCAGGCTGTTTTAGGGTCAGCTAAAATGGTATTGGAAACCGGAAAGCATCCAGGAGAATTAAAGGATATGGTATGCTCCCCGGGAGGAACTACCATTGAAGCAGTGGCAGCACTAGAGGAAGCGGGCTTCAGGAATGCTGTAATAAAATGTGTCAAGGAATGTATGAGAAAATCAATTGAAATGAGCAAATAGGGGGTTAGCTTATGTTTAATACAAATACTTATTTCCAGGGCAATGTTGTTTCAATAGCCTTCAACGGAATGGACGGAGAAGCTACAGTTGGAGTGATGGCTCCAGGAGAATATGAATTCGGAACATCAAAGCAGGAACATATGAAAATAATCAGCGGGTCCATGAAGGTTAAACTTCCAGGAGAAGATACCTTTAAAGCTTATGGAAAAGACGATATTTTCATAGTGGATGCCAATTTAAAATTTAATGTAGTTGTTGAAGCTGAAACTGCATATTTGTGCTTGTATAAATAATTATTCTTGTATGATAAAATAGACATATAACAAAAATTATATGTCTATTTTTATTTGGGGGTATGTTCATGAATATAGATATCGGGAGCAAGGTTAAGGAGCTAAGAAACAGTAAGAAAATGACTCTTAAGGAATTAGGTGAACAAACAAACCTGTCTATAGGCTTTTTGTCCCAGATGGAAAGAGGTTTAACAGCAGTAGCTACAGATTCCCTTGCAAAAATTGCCGCAGCATTAGAGGTTGATTTGTCTTACTTTTTCTCAAATCCCAGAAGATCAAAAAAGTATATAATAAGAAGCTATGAAAAAGAAGTATTCCAGGTACAGGATTCAGGGTTTATTATTTATCATCTTACTAATGAGGTGGGCAATAAGGAAATGCTGCCAAGGCTAATTGAACTGCTTCCTAACAACAGTGACGAGCCTGTGGATATATATCCTCATGGAGGTGAGGAATTTGTTTATGTTCTGGAGGGTATCCTAACCCTGGCCATAGACTATGAAGAATATGAGCTATTTCCAGGTGATTCAGCCCATTACAATTCAACCATACCGCATAATTGGGCAAACTACACTAATAAAACAGTAAAGTTTATTGTGGTGAATATGCCAGCCTATTTTAACAAAGAGGAGAGTTAAAATGAAATATACCAGTTTCGGAAAAACAGGGAAAAACGTTTCAGTGGTAGGCTTTGGAGGATTAAGGTTTGATCTTTCAAAAAGCAATGAGGAAAATGCAAAGCTTGTGACATATGCATATGACAAGGGTATAAATTACTTTGATACTGCACCAGGCTACTGCGATGGCAGAAGCGAAGAAATATTCGGCACAGCCTTTGCTGAGCTTAAAAAACAGGGCAAGGATAAATTTTATGTTTCCACCAAAGGAAGACCCACTGTTTTTGATACTGCAGAAAAAGCTATTGAAGGCGTAAAAAAATCCATTGAAAAAATGGGTGTAGCTAAAATTGACTTCTATCATATATGGTGCATCAGAAAGATGGACCATTATAAGCTTGCTATTAGGGAAGGCGGAATGTATGAAGGTCTTTTAAAATGCAAAGCGGAAGGCTTGATAGACCATATTTGTTTTTCATCCCACCAGCCAGGAGACGAAGTTATTAGTATCCTGGAACAGAATAAATTTGATGGTGTAACCATGGGAATTAACATACTTAATTTTTCCTACAGGTGGAATGGAGTTAAGTATGCACATGAAAACGGATATGGGGTGGTTGCTATGAATCCCTTAAGCGGAGGCTCTATACCGGACCATGAAAAGGAGCTTTCCTTTATTGCAGCACCTGGGGAAACTGCAGTAGAGGCGGCCTTAAGGTTCAACATCTCCAGTCCTGAAATAACAATTTCGCTGATTGGATTTGCTGATACAAAGGATATAGATATGGCCTGCAGCATTGCGGACGAAGGAAAGGTTTTTACAGAAAAGGACATTGCTACGGTTAAAGCTAAGCTTGGGGAAAACATGAATGCCATATGTACAGGCTGCGGTTACTGCAGAGTCTGTCCAAAGGAGATAAATATCCCGGGATATATGCTTTTCTACAATGAAAAGCAAATGTTTAATAAGACAGATGAGGAAATGATTGATCTTGTTTATGGCCTTGAATACTGGAATTATGCGGCAAACAGCAATAATACTGCAGCCGATTGTATAAAATGCGGGAAGTGCCAGGGCGAATGCACTCAGCACCTGCCAATAATAGAAAGGCTCAGGGAAATTGACGGATGGGAGAAAAAGGGAGTTAACAACGTTACAGTATAAATAAAAGGTACAAGGCTTAAAGCTTTGTACCTATTTTTTCGCCCAGCTTAACCTTGGTTTCGAAGCAAAGGTTTGTCTGTTTGATTATATCCTCATCCATCTGTATCCTGCCCTTTTCAATAAACATTATAACTGTGGAGCCTCCAAATTTGAAATATCCTTTTTCATCCCCTTTTTTAACCGGAGCTTCAGGAGTATAGGTCTGAATTATTGAGCCTACACAGGTAGCACCAATTTCAGCATATATGATATCACCAAAATTTTCAGAATGGAAAATACTCCATTCTCTTTTGTTACGGCAGTACAATCTGGGAATTCTTTTTAAAGCCACAGGGTTTACGGAATAATAGTCACCGGACACCTTAATAGATTCACTACAGGAGCCATTATCAATAAAATGAAACCTGTGATAATCAGTGGGGCAAAGCCTTAAAACAAGACAGGTGCCATTATTGTAATCTCCTGCTGCTTCATCATTTTGAAGCAGCTCCTTCAGGCTGTAATTATAACCCTTCACCTGTATAATATTGTTAAGATCAATATTTTCGTAGGCAAAAAGCCTTCCATCTCCAAAAGAAATAAATGAATTATTGTTTAAGTCTATAGGACGGGCCTCTTGTGTTAATTTTCTTGTAAAAAATTCATTAAAGCTTTTAAAACTGGATGGCTGCTGAAGGCTTTCCTTCATATCAATATTTAAATCCTTAATAAAGGGAGCTATTTTTTTAATACTGGAGGGTCGGTCACAGGTATAGCCGTAAAGCTTTGAAAACAGTTTTTTCTTTATCAGAAGCTCCAGCAGCCTCATGCCTGCCGGGGAAGAATAAGTCCAGTTAAGGTAACGCTCTCCTGCTACCTTCTCAATTTCATAGTCCTTTGTGGACCTGTTATAATACTTAATCATTATGAAACCTCGCTAACTTTAAATATCAAAGTAATTCTAAACTTTAATTATGCCAATTGCAATAGAAAAATTGATGCCATAAAGGGAAGAGAGGTATAAAAAAGGGGTTATTGCATTACAATGCAGCAACCCCTTGCTTTTTACTCTTCATCTTTATTATAAACTGCATCCTCTAATCTGTTTAGTCTCTCCTTGAGCTCATAAAGATCATCCTTGGTTACCAGACCCAGTTCATCTAAATCCTCTTTGGTTAAAGGCATCATTTCATCTTTTTTGCTTTTTATTGTTTTCTTAAGCTCTTCTGATAATTCCTTGCCTTCCTCTACAGTAAGTCTTCCCTTTTCAACCATTTCGTCTACAAGTTTGGATGCTTTTTCATAAGTAACGGCAGCAGTGCCAATACCTGCCAGGAATAATTTTTTCAATTCATTAACCATAAAAACACCTCCAACTATATGATATTAATATTATACTACAAATAGAATAATTGTCAAAATATTAAAAAAATTTGACAACATTAAGCATTTGTAATAAAATATTAAAGTAAGTTATGTTTCCGTAGCTCAGCAGGATAGAGCAACAGTTTCCTAAACTGTGGGCCGGAGGTTCGAATCCTCTCGGGAACACCAAAAGAAGTCAGTAATACCAACGTATTGCTGACTTTTGTTATTTCTATAAATATATTAAAAATGAAGAATTGGGCTTTATTCATAAAAGCTGCTCATTAAGTTATTTAAGGTATAACAAAAAGCAGGAAGTTGCGGCACCCTGCTTTTAGAGTGTTTAGTAAAGAGTAGGAACTGGGTAACATGCAACTTGATCAATAAGTTCTGGATCAAACCCATAGAACGTCCAATTTCGACCAGTCCATAAATAACCGGAAACTTCACCATACTCTACTCTTGTAGGATAAAACCAGAAAGGTCTTCCATATTTAGGCCATACATACGTAAATGATTGCACACAATCAATAATATATGAAACCTCTGGCTTTTTAGGAATAGTTGACGGCGGTGGAGAATTCGGTGGTCCGTATTGTCTCATCTGTTTTAGCTCCCTTAAAATTTCTTAGTATTATGATATGAGCTAAAGCATACTGTCGTTAATAAATATTATAATAAATTACACACAAAAATTGATTTGTACATCCACCTTTACAAGTTTTCCATTAGCCATTTTTTACATTGTTCTATCTTAGGTAATGGATCATAGCCTTGATCTACCCCCATGTTACTTAACATTTCACAGGGGAATATCTCACATTCTCCGCAATGGTTATATCCCTTATTTTCGCAACAGGTCTTTACGCCGCAAGTTCCACCCCAAAATGGAGCTGGCATGTTCAAGCATCCGCTGCAATTTACCATTTCCTTACGTTCACAGCTGTTGCAGCATACCCCGCATCTTGATTCAAACATATTAATTTCCTCCTAATATTATATTCCAGGCTAATATTAAAACGGTTTTTATTATTATTATAATACTTCTTTACTAAAGTTTAGTAATATTTTTTTAATACATGAATAAAAAACCAGCAATACTTTCATATTACTGGTTTTACAGATTGCTCAGCCTATATATTTAGTTATCTTTCATTTATTTCAAAATCGAAAATTTCAGGACGGTTATAGTGTCCAACTGGGTCCCAGTCAAATTTTGACTGTATAATTTGATCCAAATCAATTTCAGCAGTTAAAATGCCGGGCTGATCAAATAACGGGCCTGCCACATATTCTCCATATGGGTTAATTATACAGCTGCCTCCCCTGCACATAACCTCAGGCTGACTTTCAAGATCACTATAATATTTTAAATCAGTTGGGTACATTGACTTTTCAACATATTGATTGCTCATGATTACAAAGCATCTTCCTTCAAAGGCAATATGTCTAAGTGTAGATTGGTATACCTCTCTTTGATCAGCTGTAGGAACGATATAAAGATTCACACCCTTCATATACAGAGCCATTCTTGCCAGAGGCATATAGTTTTCCCAGCATATCAGGGAACCCATTTTTCCGTATGGAGTATCTACAACAGTTATAGTTGAGCCGTCATCCTCGCCCCAAATTACTCTTTCTGCAGCAGTGGGTTTTAACTTCCTGTGTCGGCCTAAGTATCCTTCAGGGCCGAAAAATAAATTGCAACAGTGCAGGGAACCATCCAGGCCATATCCATTTTTCTCAGTAATTCCAATAGATAAGTATATGCCTAATTCCTTTGCAAGGTCAGCCAGCCTGTCTACTTCCGGGCCTGGTACTGCTACTGAATTGTCATAGTATCTCTGGTAATCCTCTCTGGCTTCCATGGTTCTGCTTCCTATGAGCATGCCAAAGGTAAGGCCTCTTGGATAGCATGGTATAAAGCTTTCAGGAAACACAACAAGCTTTGATCCGTTGGCAGCAGCTTCCCTGGTGAGTCTAATGGTTTTTTCCATAGTTTTTTCCAGGTCAAATAGAACGGGAGAATCTTGAATAACTGAAATTTTTAATGTTTTTTCCATTGCTACACACCTTTCATATAACAGATTATTTATATTTTCATTATATTATAGTATAATTACGCTATCAAATAGTAAAAATTCAATCTGTTACAGTACAAATATAGGGGGTATAATAAATTGCTTAAATATCAAGTAATTGTGCAGTATATAAAAAATGAAATATTAGAAGGGAATTTAACCCCTAATAAAAAGCTCCCTTCATTAAGGGAAATTTCAGAGCATTTTAATTGCAGTGTTGGGACGGTTTTAGCTGCTTATAATGAATTGGAAAAGGAACATGTGATATTTTCCAAAGCGAAAAGCGGTTATTTTGTTTTAGACAGCATAGTTTCCAGGAAGAATGATAACAAAAATGATTTTATAGACTTTTCTTCCGGTGCCCCGGATGTGGAAACCATACCTTATAAAGAATTTCAACATTGTTTGAATAATGCTATAGAAATATACAAGGAAAAACTATTTTCCTATTGTGAACCCCAGGGCTTAAATTCGTTGATAAAGGTAATGGAAAATCATCTTAAAGAATATCAGGTTTTCGCAAAATCAGATAATATTATTATTACTACAGGCTCCCAGCAGGCATTGAATTTATTGTCCCTGATGCCATTTCCCAACGGCAATGCAAATGTACTGCTGGAGCAGCCCACATATTACGGTATAATTAAATCACTGGAGTTGAATAAGGTGCCTGCCATTGGAATTGAAAGGGGCTTGAAGGGATTAGATTTGAATGAACTGGAGAAATTATTTAAGTACAGCAGCATCAAATTTTTTTATACAATTCCAAGATTCCACAATCCTACAGGTAACTCCTATAGCAAAAGTGAAAGAGAAGCTATTGTAAAAATGGCGGAAAAATATAATGTGTACATAGTAGAGGATGACATAATGGCAGATTTGGATACAAATAAAAAATATGATCCCATGTATTCATATGATACCTCGTCAAAGGTAATATATTTGAAAAGCTATTCTAAAATATTGATGCCTGGGTTAAGGATTGCTGCTATGGTGATGCCTAAAATCCTTATAAACACTTTTCTGGATTACAAAAAGTGGTCGGATATGAATAGTCCTATACTCTCCCAGGGAGCACTGGAGATTTATTTGAAAAGCGGCATGTTTAGCAAGCACAGGAAAAACATAACCCGGTTGTATTCTGATAGGATGAGCAGCTTAAAGGAATTAACCAAAGGATTGAAGGATCCCAAAATTAAGTGGAATATACCTGACTCAGGATACTTTGCATGTCTTTATGCAGACAGTAATATATATTATGATAGGATTATTAGTCTTCTCCATAATGAAAATATTCAAATGCTTGATACCAGTACATGCTTTTTAAAGGATTATAAAACTGACAGGTACTTTAGGATAAGTATAAGTAAAGCGGATAAAATAAAAATAAATAAAGGTATACCTGTAATATTTAACACAGTGCGCAATAATTTATGCCACAGCTCCAGTGGTGTAAATTCTTTTCCTATGATATAGCTGTTCTCATAAAAATCTGTTAATATATAATAAATCATAAAGGCGCGGTGATAGAAATGATGAGGGAAGAAATTATAAAACAAATTCAGGACACCGGAAAGGTTTCAATAAAAGCTATTGATAATATTGGCATATTCATGGATGAACTAAAGGCTGCAGGCTACTGCTCCCATGTTGATGAAAGCGGCCAGTGGCTTTTAGTAAATAAACAAGAGGATAAAAAGGTGAATTACAGCCATTGGTGATAGGAATAAATCCCATGGATTGGGATGCAAATATATTTTTAAGGCAAAACAAATAGCGGCAGGATTTTTAAACTGCAGGGAGAATATATAAGTATGGAATTATCTTTTTACTTATGGAAATAGGGAGGTTAACAAATGTCATTTAATAAAATAATGATCCTGGTAATTGTTATAAGTGCATTATTTGCTGGAACATTGCAATTCTTATCTGTCAGTAAAGGAAAAAAAGCTAGAGAGCAGGCTAAAAGAACTCAAATGAAGCAATATAACTATAAAAAGAAAAATAAGAAATAAATTTGAAGCTGTGTTCCTTGATTGTGAAACACAGCTTTTTATATTAAATAAAGACAGTTTGTGTTAAGATATAAGCAGTAAAAAAACAAAGGCAGGGTTAAGCATGGTAAAGGATTCTGTGTATATAGTTTCGCTGGTATCAACAAAATCCGGCACAGGTAAAACCACTTTGGTGGAAGCGCTTATAAGTCTTTTTAAAGAAAGAGGCTTCAGTGTTGGTGCATTAAAAGATGATGCCCACAGGTTGGAAATAGATAAGCAGGGTAAGGACAGCTACAGGTTTGCAGAAGCGGGAGCCGATAATGTTATTATCTCATCTTCCTCTAAGCTGGTTATGATCAAATCCGTTAAGGAGAAAGCTCCCATAAAGGAAATTGTTAAACTGTTTGGAAACCTGGATATTATTTTTATTGAAGGCTTTAAGAACAGCAATCTGCCTAAAATAGAAGTGCATCGAAAAGCAGTAGACAAAGAATTATTATGCAAAAGCAGCAGCTATAACTCTTCAGCTATCGTTGCAGCAGCCACCGATGAATTACTGAATGTGGATATACCCCAGCTAGATATAAATGATCCAGTTTCCATTGCAGATTTCATTGCAGTCAATATTGAACTTTTTAAGCTTGACCTTTAAGGTGGTATCCTATGACAGGAATAATTTTAGCTGGGGGAAAAAGCACCAGGATGGGAAGGGATAAAGCCTTCATAAACATTAATGGTGTTAGTATCATTGATAATACAATAAATGTATTCAGAAAAATATTTTCGGAAATAATAATTGTGTCTAATACACCTCATAAATATGTTTATACAGGTATAAGAGTGGTGTCTGACTTGATTCCGGGAAGTGGTGCTTTGGGAGGACTATACACTGGAATTCATAAAGCATGCAGTAAAAAATGTTTTGCTGTGGCCTGTGATATGCCGTTTATCAGCGAAGAGCTTATAAGATATATAATAAGCATTACTGGTTATGATGCTGTTATTCCCAGGGTTAATGGATATTATGAACCTCTTTTTTCCATGTATTCAAAGGCTTGTGAAGATATCATAAGGAAACAGCTTGAAGCAGGAAATTTTAAAATAAATGATTTCTATTCTGAGGTTAATGTTAGGGAAGTGCCTGGGGATGAGTTAAGACTCTTTGACGAAACTCTGGCATCATTTATAAATGTTAACAGTGCAGAGGATTTAAAAGGTATAACGAAAATGGAGATATAAAATGGACGATTTTTATTTAAAAGAGGCTTTAAGGGAAGCACAAAAATGCCTTGAGATAAATGAGGTGCCTGTAGGAGCGGTAATTGTAAGAAATAACAAAATTATAGCCAGGGGTCATAATTTAAAGGAAGCCTTAAACGACTGCACAGCCCATGCAGAAATAGTTGCCATTCGTGAGGCATCAAAGGCTGCAGGCTCCTGGAGGCTCACAGATTGTGATTTATATGTCACCTTAGAACCCTGTCCTATGTGCGCAGGAGCAATAATGAGCGCCAGGCTGAGAAAGGTATATATTGGAGCTTTTGATTCCAAGGGAGGTGCCTGTGGCTCTGTGATAAATGTTCTTCAAAATGATTCTCTAAATAAATGGACAGAAATTATATGGATGTACAACCAGGAATGCGCGGATATTATTTCAAACTATTTCAAAAAGAAGAGGGAGGAAGCTGCATGGTCCAATCCTTAATTGTTATGTGTGCCATTTCATCAGCTGTGGTGGTGCTGGTGGTGGTTATTGTATTTATACTTCTTTTTAAGGGAAAAAGATAAAGACTAGCTTTAATTAGAACTTTAATTGGAGCATAGTCTTTATTTTTTGGGGAAATAGGAGTTGTGTATAAAAATGATTTATGTTATGATTTGATTGTTTGCTAAAATTCGAATGCTAACAATTATTTGAAATGTTTAGGAGATTTGTACGTATGCATGACTTTTTATCCATTTACTTCATTGTATTGATTATAATAACTGCTTTGCCGGTATTGATTTATTCCATTGGATATATGGAGGAATATAAAGAAAACTATTCTATTAAATACTTCTGGGCTATGCTGCTACTGTTTATTTTTTCAATGATTGGAGTCGCAATATCACCAAATGCTATAAGCTTTATCATCTTCTGGGAGCTTATGTCTTCATCATCCTTTTTCCTTGTTATTTTTGAATATAAAAAAAGTGAAAATATAAGGTCAGGCATAATGTATTTCATTATGACCCACATAAGCGGAATTTTGATCATGGTGATGTTTATATTTATGGGAAAGTTTACAGGATCCTTGGATTTTAACACAGCTGCCTCATTGGCCCCCATGGTAAATGAAAAGGAAAAGTGGACAATCCTATTAATTGCTTTTGCTGGTTTTGGAGCAAAGGCAGGGCTGGTGCCTCTCCACGGATGGCTCCCTAAAGCTCACCCCTGTGCACCCTCTAATGTATCAGCACTGATGTCTGGAGTTATGTTGAAAATAGCACTGTATGGTTTTATAAGGATTTATTTAATGTTTTCGGATAATATATCTTTTTATTTCGGTGTAATAGTGATGATTACAGGCGCTGTCACAGCTGCCTTTGGCATAATAAACGCTTTATTCCAAAGTGACATAAAAAAGCTGCTGGCTTATTCTAGTACTGAAAACATAGGCTTAATTTTCTGCACTTTAGGTCTTGGATTTGTGCTGAAGGCTCTGGGACAGGATATCCTGGGCTGGGCGGCTATAACTGCGGCATTATTTCACACCTTGAATCATGCAGTATTCAAAAGTCTTCTATTTATGGGAGCCGGCAGTATTATTCATAGCACCTCTACCAAAAATATGAATGAATTGGGCGGCTTATATAATAAATTAAAATTTACCGGGATATGTGTTTTCATCGGAACTGCTGCTATTGCTGCAATACCTCCCTTAAATGGCTTTGCAGGCGAAGTTTTAATATTAAGCAGCTTCATTAGGGCAGCTGTTAGTGTAACAAATGGCGGAATAACCCTGATTATAATATTTTGGGGCATAATACTTGCACTTACCAGCGGAGGAGTAGTGTGGGCTTTTGTAAAATCCTATGGTACGGTATTTCTTGGTGAGCCAAGGACCCCAAGGTCTGCAGCTCCAAAGTCTGTGCCAGCTTCCATGAATAAGGGTATGTCTATATTGGCAGCTGCAGCGGTGTTGCTGGGTGTATTTTCGCCCTTGGTTATTAATTTCATATTTATGAATATATCTAAAATTAGCTCCATGAATTTAGTTGATTATGAAATTACTTATATATCTGGAATGCTGCTGCTCATAGGAATTGTTACATATATCCTGTGCAGGCAGAAGGCTAAGGGGCACGCTGCCGTATCTGATGAAACCTGGGGCTGCGGCTTCAATAGATTTAAACCATATATCCAATATTCCAGTGAAGGGCATGTGCAGCCGGGGGCACGAATGCTTGGAGCTATTGCAGGCTATAGAAAAGACGTCAGGATAAAGGAGACTGTATATTTAAAAGTCCGAACCCGGGATATTATAGAGTCTAATATATATATCAGGGTAATAAGACTTGTAAATTTAATAGCTTCCAGAATAATAAAGATTCACTATGGGAAAATACAGATTTATGTTTCCTACATCTTTATTTCACTCATTATTTCAATTGTTTTAGTAATCAGGTTTATATAGGAGGAAGCTATGAAATATCTGTTATATTTTTTTCAAGGTTTAATTTTAGTAATATTAACACCTTTATTCATTGGGTATATAAAGTATCTCAAGGGATTGATACGAGGGTATAAGGGGCCATCCATGGTTCAGCCCTATTATGATATAAAGAAGCTTTTTTCCAAGGGCAGGGTAATATCAAAAAGCAGCTCCTTCATAACCTCAGTGGTGCCCATTGCAAACATAACCACAGTAATAACAGCTGCCTTTATGGTGCCGGTTTTCTTCAGCAGCGGAAACAGCTTCCTGGGAAACCTTTTTATAATTATTTTTATTCTTGGAATATCAAAATTTTTAACGGCGCTGTTAGGTCTGGACTCAGCCAGTACCTTTGGAGGCATGGGCAGCAGCAGAGAGCTGTTTATTTCCATGTTTGCAGAACCAGTAATGTTTATGACAGCCGCTTACCTATATTTTGAAACGAAAAGTCTGAACGTTTTTCAAATTGCACTTACAAATGCTGAAAGCATAAAGTATAATATTTCCCACATTATTGCAGCTATGGGCTTTGTAGTAGTAATTTCTGCTGAAAATGCAAGAATGCCGGTGGATAATCCTGAGACCCATTTGGAACTTACAATGGTTCACGAGGCTATGATTTTGGATTTGTCAGGCAGGGATCTGGCACTTATTGAACTGGCATCATATACAAAATTTATAATTTATATAACACTGCTTATAAACTGCTTTTTTCCTATGGGTCTTGCTTCAGAGCTTGCCATAACCTCAATAATTGCTTCACTTTCGTTATATTTACTAAAGGTATTGGGGGCATTGACAGTTATAGCTTTAGTAGAAAGTCTAATGGCAAAGTTGAGGCTTTTCAGGGTCCCTGAGCTGTTATCGGCAGCATTTTCTTTAAGTCTGGTAGCATTGGTTATCAATTATTTTTAGAGGAGTAGTAATATGCTTGAGCTTTTAATTTCATTTGTTTTGATATCCGGCATAGTTATGTGCGGCTTTAGAAGGGCAAGGCTTTTAAATCGGGGCTTTGCCATGCAATCGCTGCTTATAGCCCTTATCTGCCTGGAGAAGGGTAATGAAACCGGAGAATATCACTATTACATACTGGGGCTTTTAACCATAATCACAAAGGTATTTATAATACCCTTTATAATCAATAGGTCACTAAAGGATACAAAAAAGAAAAGGGAGACAGATCTCATATTAAGCGGGCACTGGTCATACATAATTTCAGGTATATCAGCAGCGTTATGCTTCATATTCCTGAAGGGTTTTTCCGGCTATCTGTTTAAGGCGGGGTGCATACTTATAATTACCGGTATAATTCTTATGATGGGAAGGAAAAAGGCCATTACCCAGATGATTGGCTTGCTTACCATGGAAAATGGTATCGTTCTGTTTGAAATTTCCATGGTTAAGATGGGGTCCATAATTGAATTTGGTATAGTATTTGAGATGCTTATTCTGGCATTGGTTATGGGAATTATGGTTTTTAGAATAAATAAAACCTTCGACACAATTAATACAGATTACTTATCTAGTTTAAAGGAATAGCAGGTGAAAAAATGTATATTGAGCTTATGGCAGTAGTTTTTGCAGCAGCGGCAGCATTATCTTTAATTTTAAAAAGTGTAAGGGCCATATCCCTTATTAATATAATATCCATGACGGTTTTGGCTGTAATTGCAGTGTTGTTTGGCATAAAAATCATACAGGAAAGCAGTATTTCCTATTTTGGAAGCCTTATATACGTAGACAGCCTTAGCGAAATCCAGCTGATTATAATAAGCACAGTAAGCTTGATTACTGCAATGTACTCATATAAATATATAGGCGATGAATTCAGGGAAAATGAAATTTCACTGCGTAAGGCAAAAGTTTTCTTTATTTTATTTCAGATATTTGTTTTATCCATGGTATTCTTAGCACTAAGCAACAATATCATGGGAATGTGGATCGGCCTTGAGGCTACTACCCTTTCAACGGCATTCCTTATAGGTTACAACAACAATAAACTGTCCCTGGAGGCTGCCTGGAAATATGTAATAATATGTTCTGTGGGCCTGGCCATTGGACTAATTGGCATAATTCTTTTTATCTATTCCCTTAATTCAGAAATAAGTGTGTCGATGCTCCAATGGACCTATTTGATGAACAGGGATAATTCATTTAACGGGGATGTGCTGAAAATAGCCTTTACCTTTATATTTATAGGTATCGGCACAAAAGCAGGTATCGCTCCTATGCATACATGGCTTTCAGACGGTCACAGCGAAGCACCGTCGCCTATTAGCGCTATGATGTCCGGAATACTGATAAATCTGGCCCTTTACGTAATAATAAGGTTTTATATAATCATCAGAACGGTTAATGGCATTGAAAATATTAAGTATTTTTTTATAGCCTTTGGCTGCATTTCACTGATAATTTCAACCTTCAGTATTTTAAGGCAGACTAATTATAAAAGACTTCTTGCATTTTCATCTGTTGAAAACATTGGTATTATGAGTCTTGGCTTTGGTTTTGGAGGTACCTTAGGGGTTTTCGGAGCTTTACTCCATTCAATAGTCCATGCTTATGGAAAGAGTCTGTTGTTTCTAGTGTCGGGGAATATTCTGAAGGCTTATAAAACTAAAAGAATTGCCAATGTTAACGGCCTGATTAAAACCATGCCTTGCAATTCAATATTTTTAACTATAGGCATATTAGTTATAATTGGCGCGCCTCCCTTTGGATCCTTTTTTAGTGAATTTAAGATACTTCAGAACGGATTTTACAGCGGTCATTACATTGCATCAGAAATTCTGGCTTTTTGCCTTCTCATTGCTTTTGCAGGGTTTGTAGTACCTTTTATAAGAATGATTTTCCAAAGTGACGGCAATGAGTACATGAGAATGACGAAGGATACGGAAAATTTAATTCCTTTATTTATAGCAGTATTTTTTATAATAATAGTAAGCTGCACTTTTAATAATCTGCTTTACCCCCTTATTGATAAAGCAGTACAGATAACTTGCGGCGGGTAGGTGAAAGTATGAAAATAGATTTGATTCAACAGGAGCTTTTCAGATTAAATTATAAAACAGAACTTAAAGGTAATGAGCTTTATATAAACTGCACAAAGGATGGGCTCCTGGAAGCTGGGGAGTACCTTATTTCAGCATGCAGGCTTAGCTTTGCGGGTGAATTCTGCATGGAAAGGGAAGGCTTCATTATGAATGTGCTGTTTGTAAACAGGAAGCATGGTTATTATGTTATTTTAAGATATAAGGCTGATGCTATAATTTCCCTTCAGCATAAGGTATATCAGGCTGGACTTTATGAA
This sequence comes from uncultured Clostridium sp., assembly GCA_937927335.1. Taxonomy (GTDB): domain Bacteria; phylum Bacillota; class Clostridia; order Clostridiales; family Clostridiaceae; genus UBA699. The sequence goes on along the minus strand of CALBDU010000080.1, from coordinate 16,626 downwards.
AGGGAAATACGTGACCTGTTCGGATTGGAAATTATGGGTGGATTTGATTCTAGAAATCTAGTAAAGCATGAGTGCTGGCAAGTTGATGTATTTCCTCTAAGAAAGGAATATCCTTACGGAATTAAAATAAAAGATAAAAATGAGCTTAGTGATTATGAGTACAAACAGATATCAGGTGAAGGTGGTTATCAGATTGCAGTAGGACCGGTTCATGCAGGAATAATAGAACCAGGACATTTCAGGTTCAGCACTATAGGTGAACAGGTGGAGAACCTGGAGCTAAGACTTATGTATAAGCATAGAGGCATTGAAAAGGTTATGGAAAATGTGGAGGCGGATAAATTAAATCTTATTTTTGAAAGGGTGGCAGGGGAATCCTCTGCTGCGTATTCGGAGGTATACGCCCTATTGGTTGAAAAGCTGGCTGGCTATGAAGTTCCGGAACAGCTAAAAGCATTGAGGACTATAGTTCTTGAGCTGGAAAGGGTTTATAACTATCTGGAGGATATAGCAGGAATATGCCTGGATGTAGGCTTTAGCTATCCATCTAAAAAATTCAGCTATTTTGCGGAATTGATTCATCAGCTGTGTGAAAGGATAACAGGCAGCAGGTTTTTGAGGAATTCCATTGTACCTTTAGGCAATAATATTCACTTTTCAAGGGAAAAAGCTGTGGATATTGTGGACACAATTCAGGGCATTGTGGATAGATTCAATCAGATTGTTGACATAACCTTAAACTCCGTGTCATTTCTGGACAGGGTGGAGCATACCGGTATTGTACGCAACGATAAAGCAGTAAAACTAGGTGTCACTGGACTAGCTGGCAGAGCCAGCGGCATAAATTATGATGTAAGGAACAGCTTTTCCTATGAGCTTTATAAAACTTTAAAGAAACCTGTAAGGATTGAAACCTTAGGTGGGGTTTTCGAAAGATATAGGCTGAAGATCCACGAAATTAACAACGGCTTTGAATACATAAAAAAGTCATTGTTATATATAAATGAAATTATTCCGAAGAAAAGAGACAAAATTATACTGACTGAGGGCATGGAGGCAGTGGTTTCTGTTGAAACAGTAAAAGGGGAGCTTATAGTATACGGCTTAACGGGCAAAGATAATAGGTTCAGCAGGATTTATTTGAGAACTCCTTCCTTTGCCAATTGGAATGCTCTTACTTTTGCTGTGTTAAATGAGATAGTTCCGGATTTTCCACTTTGCAATAAAAGCTTTAATATGTCTTATTCTGAAAATGATAGGTAGGTAAGGTAATGAGATTTATATATGACAGAGCCATAAATGGTATTGAAACAGTTAAGGATCCACTTTATTTTAACGAAAATTCCTTTGGCAGCCTTGAAATTCTCGGTAGCTGCAATAATTGCGGGAAGTGCATTGAGAAATGCCTGGTTAATGCAATAAAAACAGGAGATCACGGGCCCTCCATTGATAATAGCAGCTGTATTTACTGCGGCAATTGTGTTGACGGATGTGAGGCGGGTGCTATTAAAAACAGCCATGATTATAAAATGGCCGTAATTGATGATGCAGGAAATGAATTAAAGGAGAAGATATATAAAAAATTTAAGAGGTCCTTAATGCTTCGCTCAGTAGATACAGGCTCCTGCAATGCCTGCATGCTGGAGCTGTCTGCGATGTCAAACACATATTATGCACTTTCAAGGTTCGGCATCGATTTTACAGCTTCCCCAAGGCATGTTGATGGAATAGTGGTAACAGGTCCAGTGACTATTAATATGAAGGAAGCGCTGATTAAAACCTATAATGCCATGCCAGCACCTAAGATAGTTATTGCTGCAGGAGCATGTGCCCACGACGGTGGGGTGTTTAAGGAAGCTTACGGGGTTATTGACCGGCTGAGCGGCATATTGCCGGTGGATTTAACCATCCCAGGCTGCCCTCCTTCACCTCAGGCCTTAATATATGGTTTGCTGAAGCTACTGGACAGGATATAATCTTTCAATAAATTCCACCACCATATGATTATTAACTTCTTCATTTAAATAATGTAGAAGTTTATTTAATTGTTTAAGTTTTTCATCAGGCACCTCATCTAAAAGATGAAGGGTGCCTATTTTATTTATATTTTCATCTACATCCTTTTTTATTATTTCTTCTGCCCGGCCAGTAGTATACATATGAAGAGAATTTTTTACTGATCCCTTATCCTTGTATATCAGCTCCTTTTTATAAAGGTTATTAACCACCAGATTAGCTGAGGATGGGGACCACAGAGCCATTTCACTGAGCTGCAGGGATGTAATGCCTTTAAAGGAGTTTATTATTTTTAAAGCTCTCATTTGGGGGTAGGTCAAATTCATGTCCTTCAATAGAAGGCTGTGTTCGTTTTCAACCGTGAGTACAAATATTCGAAGTAGATTATAAAGCTCCACAAGGCTTTTCAGCTTTGGACGATCCTCATCAGCAAAGCTTTGGTATTCTATTTTCAATGACAGAGAATTAAGCTTTTCAATATAATTCAATATAAAGGAGTTTTTTGATTTTAAAGCGGTATGCTTGTAAATTTCTATAAGCTTCCTCAGATCTGTTCTGTCAGAAATGCTTAGCAGTTTGAGCAAAGGAAAGCTGCTGTTGTTTGTCTGTTTGTTTAAATTTATTACATTAAAGCCTGATCTTGTCAAGTGAAGGCTTTTGGATTTTTTATTAGGAGATGCATCCCTTTCCACTAATTGCTTCGCAAGCAGGATTTTTATTATATTGGTAACTGTGGGCCTGGTCCAGCACCCAGCTTTTGATATCATGCTTGAATTTACTCCTGGAAATGCGTTAATAATCCAAAGCACCCTGAGCTGAGGCAGGGTGACCCCTGATTTTTCAACTATGGCGCTATAGGTTCGTTCTATTTTTAAAAACAAATATCTTGATAGAATGTAAAATTCATATTCCATATCTAACCTCCGCTAATAGTAATATAACATATATTTGATTTGATTAATATTATTTAGTATAATAGATAAGTAAACTTGGAGAGATGTCCGAGTGGCCTATGGTGACAGTCTCGAAAACTGTTGTGCGGCTAATACCGCACCGAGGGTTCAAATCCCTCTCTCTCCGCCATCAAAAGGCAGTGAATCAATTGATTTGCTGCTTTTTTTATATATTATTTTAAATTGAACCAATTAAATAGAGCTGGCTTTTAGGGAGTAGGATGAAAATGCCTTTAGTAAATAACTGTTTTACCTTTTCATTCTGTGTGATAAAATAAGGTTAATATAAGTCTTTTAATTAGGGAGGTTAAATTATGATTATCACCACAACCCCGACCATTGAAGGAAAAAAGATTTTAGAATACAAAGGAATAGTATGTGGAGAGGTTATATCCGGAGTAAATTTTATAAAGGATTTTACAGCAGGTCTATCTAACTTTTTTGGCGGACGTTCCGCTACCTATGAAGAGGAACTGATTCAGGCAAGGGAAAATGCCATTAGAGAAATGGAAAGAAGGGCAGAAGACCTGGGGGCAAATGCAATACTAGGCGTGGATATAGATTATGAAGTGCTGGGTGCCGATAATGGAATGCTTATGGTTTCAGCTTCAGGTACAGCTGTAAGGTATGAATAATATATTTGAAGCTTAACTCCGGAGGCTGCTCCGGAGTTTTTTAACCGTATCCCAGGCTGAAAGGAGAAAATAATGAAAAGACTGCTTCACATAATAGCACAAAAACCTGAAAAAACAGGCAGCGGAATATATCTTCAGGCTATGCTTAGGGAAGCCGACAGGAAGGGCTGTACCCAGGCCTTTGTGGCAGCATTGGATAAAGGAGAGGAATTTGTTTTTAAAGGCGATAATGACATACAATTTTATCCTGTATTTTTTCATACCGATGAACTGCCTTTCAGTATACCGGGCATGAGTGATGTTATGCCTTATGACAGTATAAGATACAGCTCATTAACCACTGAGATGCTTGATAAATGGAAAAGAGCCTTTAAAAAGGTTATTACCAGGGCAGTTGAAGAATTTAACCCTGACATGATATTAATGCATCATCTCTGGATTTTAAGTGCCTATGTAAAGGAACTATTTCCAGACATTAAATGTGGAACAATATGCCATGGAACTGACCTGAGGCAGCTGGAGCTGGCACCTCAGTATTCAGAATATGTTATTAAGGGCTGCAGAAAGCTGGATTATATTTTTGCGTTAAATGAATATCAAAAGGGGAAAATTATTGATAAGTATGGAGTTGAAGACAATAAAGTGCATGTTATAGGCAGCGGGTACAATTCCTATATCTTCCACAGGGATAATTGCAAGACGGATATGAGCACCATAGAGCTTGTATACGCAGGGAAGCTGAATTTTTCAAAAGGGGTTTTATCTTTAATAAAAGCTGTAGATAAGCTGCCACTCTATGATGAAAAAATAAGGCTTACTATAGCTGGTTCAGGGAATGTGACTGAAGAGACCGATGCCATATACAGGGCTGCGGAAAAATGCAGGCATGAAGTGGATTTTACAGGAAATGTGTCCCAGGACAAGCTCGCTAAGGTTTTTAGAGAGTCGGATATTTTTATTCTTCCTTCCTTTTATGAGGGGCTTCCACTGGTATTGATTGAAGCTCTTGCTTCAGGTCTTAAGGTTGTTACTACGGATCTGCCAGGAGTAAAACAGTGGATTGGGAAAAAAATTAACAGCTGCGGCATAATCAGCTATGTAAAGCTTCCTAAAATGGCAAAGGTTGATGTTCCATTCCCTGAGGAACTGCCTGATTTTGAGGATCGTCTCAAAAAAGCCATAGATAATCAGATCAATATGCTGCTGGAGCATAAAAACATATGCGGAGACTGGGTATATGAAAGCATCAAAAAGCTTTCCTGGACCGGCGTATTTGAAACTATCGAAAATATTTTGAATAAATCTATTGAAGAAAGTAAAAAATCATAGTATAATAGCTTGTGTTGTGGAACACAATTTAATATAGTTTCATGAGTAAATCAATTATGGAGAGATGTCCGAGTGGTTTAAGGAGCACGCCTGGAAAGCGTGTGTAGGGGATAACTTTACCGGGGGTTCGAATCCCCCTTTCTCCGCCATTAAAACTTTGTCGTGCTAGATGGGGAGTTAGCGGTGCCCTGTAACCTGCAATCCGCTGCAGCAGGGTTGAATTCCTTGCTTAGGCTTTAATCTGTGGGGTCTGGCCTGTAAAAGTGGCGTTGATAATCGGGTCCCACGCAACGGAAACTCATGAACCCCGTCAGGTCCGGAAGGAAGCAGCGGTAAGTGATACTTTTCGTGTGCCGTGGAGCAACCTGGTTTGAGTTAACTATACAGGTAACGCTCATAGATTAACAGACGAAGCAAGGTGCACGACATTCATTAAAAACTGAGATACCATATTGGTATCTTTTTTGTTATATAATTTTGTTTTAAACCAGTGATTTAATGTATAATATATTAGGAAGAAAAATAGAGAAGGTGAACAAATGTCTTACACTGCGCTTTACAGAGAATGGAGGCCTAAAACCTTTGGGGATGTGGTGGGCCAGAAGCACATTACAGTTACTCTGAAAAACCAGATATTAAATAAAAGAATTGCCCATGCGTATCTTTTTTGCGGCACCAGGGGAACAGGAAAAACCTCCACGGCGAAGATCCTTGCTAAGGCGGTGAATTGTACAAATATCCAGAATGGGGAACCCTGCAACCAATGTGAAATGTGCAGGAAAATCAATACAGGAACATCTATTGATGTAATCGAAATGGATGCTGCCTCCAAGAGAAAGCTGGAGGACATAAAGGATATTATTGAAAATGTAAAGTACCCTCCACAGGAAGGTCGTTATAAGGTATATATCATGGACGAGGTTCATATGCTTACACAGGAAGCAGTAAATGCCTTTTTAAAAACTTTGGAGGAACCTCCGGCAAACGTAATATTCATTTTAGCAACCACCGATCCTCAAAAGCTTCCAGTTACCATACTTTCCAGATGCCAGAAGTTTGATTTCAGGAGAATTAAAACTTCTGAAGTTTTTGACAGGCTTAGAAAAATCGTGGATGATCAAGGCATTTTTGCAGATGACAAGAGTTTGCAGCTTATAGGAAGAATGTGTGACGGTGCAATGAGAGATGCTCTTAGTATCCTGGACCAGGCTATCTCTATGGGTCAGGGGAAGGTTGTATATGAAAATGTGCTGGATATGATGGGACTTGTTACCAATGAAAATTTAATCAAGCTTACTGATGCAATAATAAATAAAGATATAGATAAAGCAATGAAGGTAGTGGATGAAGTTGTTTACAGCGGCAAAGATATTTACAATTTCATAAGGGACATGATATCTCATATGAGAAATCTGCTTGTTATAAAGGTAAGCCAGGATGCCCATGACATATTGGATATGTCAGAGGAAAACATTGAAATACTGGGCGAACAGGCACAAAATATAAGAGTTGAAGAAATAATGAGAAATATTAGGATTCTACAGGATACAGAAGAACAGACCAAGTGGATTAAACAGAGCAGAATATACCTGGAGCTTGCTGTAATTAAAATGTGCAGGATAGAATATGATACCTCAAGGGAAGTTGTGCTGGCAAGGCTGAACAGGCTTGAGGAAGCCTACAGACAAGGGGAAATAAAGGTATCCTGCGAGAGGATTAAGGATTCTGTACAGGACCTTGCCATAACGGAAACCAAACCTGAAAAAGCTGAAATCATAAGGCCGGTAGGTCATGAAAATGTTGAATCCATACTTACAGCTGCAATAGTGAGAAAAAGATGGAAGGATATATTGGAAGCTTTTAAAATAAAAAAGCATATGGTTATTCATGCTGCTTTGTCCACCGGCGAACCGGTGGAATGCGTTAACGGGGTTATAACAATAAAATATGACAAGCTTTTTAAATTTAATAAGGACAGACTTGATAAGGATGAGAACAGAAGGATAGTAAACCCCATTTTTTCAGAGGTTTTAGAGGAACCTATATCCGTACAATATATAATTGAAAACGGCGAGCTGGAAAAGGATAATACAGATATTATAAGAAAGACCTTTGGAGATGACGTTGAGATTATTGATGAATAAACTATGGAGTATAAACTTTACTGTGTGGTATAATATTAAAGAAATTTATTTAGAAATTTAAGGAGGACTATATAATGGCAAAAGGTGGATTCCCTAACTTTGGTGGAGGGGCAAACATGAATAATATAATGAAGCAGGCTCAGAAATTCCAGAAACAGATGGAAGAAAAACAAAAGGAGCTTGAAAACAAGACCTATGAAGCTGCTGTAGGCGGTGGAGCAGTAATAGCTTACGCCAATGGAAAGAAGCAAATTACAGATATAAAAATAAAGCCTGAGGTAGTAGACCCTGATGATATAGAAATGCTGCAGGATTTAATAATAACAGCCTGCAATGAGGTTCTTGCCAAGGCTGATGAAGAAAGTGCAGCTGAGCTTGGAAAATTAACTGGAGGAATGAATATTCCCGGAATGTTTTAATAATTGAGGTGAAGGATTTGGACTTTTATCCTGTTGCAATAGAAAAACTTATTGAAGAATTTGCGAAGCTTCCAGGAATAGGCTATAAAACAGCGCAAAGGCTTACCATTCACGTGCTTAATCTGCCAGGTGATGAAGTCAAAGAATTTGCGGATGCTCTTGTGAAAGCCAGAGGCACTATAAAGTATTGCTCAATTTGTGGAAATTACACTGATACCGACCCGTGTGCTATTTGTAGAAATCCAAATAGGGACAAGACCCTTATATGCGTAGTGGAACAGGCTAAAGACATTATTTCCATGGAGAAGGTTAAAGAATATAATGGAACTTACCATGTACTCCATGGAACTATTTCCCCTATGGCAGGAAGAGGCCCTGAGGATATCAAATTAAAGGAGCTTATTAGAAGGGTTAATGGAGAAGTGAAGGAGATCATCATAGCTACGAATCCAAATGTGGAGGGAGAGGCCACTGCTATGTATATATCTAAAATACTAAGGCCCTTTGGTGTGAAGGTTACCAGGATTGCACACGGTATTCCAGTTGGCGGTGACTTGGATTATGCTGATGAAGTAACCTTGTCAAAAGCGCTGGAAGGAAGAACCGAGATATAAAATTTCCTTTATTATGTATGTACAGCCTGATTTGTGTCAATTATTATAATAAGACATTAATCAGGAGGTTTTTTATGAAAAAGAAAGTTGAATATTCCAAGGAACATAAGCTTTTGCTTAAGGCAATTGAACAAGCAGTTGAGGATTTAAAATGTGCCAGGTGCCTTTTTGAAAATGTAGATGACCCGAGACTGGTTGATTTTGCCATATTTAAAGAAGAGGCTGCCAAAGCCAGGTATGGATATTTAATATTTCAAGCAAAACAAAAGGGACTGGAAGCAGCAGGAAGCTCATATCTGATTGCAGAAAACCAGGTGGGATAAATGAATAAGAGTGAGGCATTTGGTAAGTTCAGTATTACTTTATGTATCACTCTTAATATTTTTATTAATAGTTTTTTTAAACGCGAATATAATTAAATAAGAATTTTAGGGAGGATTGGCAATGGGGATTGAATATGCCGGATATTTTTTAATTGCTGCTGTTTGTTTGTACTTGGTGGTAAAGATATTTTCATGGCCTATAAAAATACTGGGAAAGCTATTAATAAATGGTGTATTGGGAGTAGTATTGCTTTTTATAGTAAATACTATAGGCCAGAGCTTTAATTTTTATATCGCCATAAATGAAATAACCGCACTAATAGCTGGTTTCTTCGGGGTGCCGGGGATTATATTTTTAATAATATATAAATTATATTTTTAAATTATCCGGCTTATTTACTAAAGAAGGTGTAAAATGATAATTAACAAGGAAATAATAAAAGCTGAGTTTATTTACAGGCCAAACAGATTTAAAGCCTATGTTGCAATAAACGGCGAAGAAACTTTAGTTCACGTCCCAAACACAGGCAGGTGCAGGGAAATATTAATCCCTGGAACTAAGGTCATATTAAGGGAAGAAACAAACGAAAACAGAAAAACAAAATACGATCTTATTGCTGCCTATAAAAACGATAGAATAATCAGCATAGACTCCATGATCCCCAACAAGGTTGTGGAGGAGGCTCTTTTGGGCGGGAAAATTGAAAAACTGGCAGGCTATACTAATATCCAAAGAGAAAAAACCTGGGGAGGCAGCAGGTTTGATTTTAAACTTGCAGATAATGAAAATAACACATATTATCTTGAAGTAAAGGGCGTTACACTTGAAGAGGACGGCGTAGCTATGTTTCCAGATGCGCCTACCGAGAGAGGGAGAAAGCACCTTCTGGAACTTATAGATGTAAAAGGGCAGGCCCCGGGTGCAGGAGTTCTTTTTCTTGTACAAATGAAGGATGCTGAATGCTTTACTCCCCATGATAAAATGGACAAGCTATTTGGTGATGCATTGAGAAGAGCCTATGATAGCGGAGTGGATGTTTTTGCATATAATTGTGACGTAGGTGAGGACTTCATCAGCTTAAGAAGGGAACTGCCGGTGCTGTTGTAGTTGTGTTAGGCCTTTATTTGTTATAATATTTGTATTAAAGTATTAAGAGGTAGAAATAATGAAATTTAATTATTGTCCGATATGCGGAAGGAAGCTTGAAATCAGAGACAGCTGGGATGAGGGGGGAGTTCCTTATTGTCCGGTAGATGACATTATGTTTTTTGACACTCCCAAACCCTGTATAGTAGTGGCTATAGTAAAGGAGCGGGAAGTGCTCCTTTTAAAACAAAATTATATATATGAAAACTCAAGGGTACTACTCTCGGGCTATGTAACTACAGGAGAAAATGTAGAGGAGACAGTGCACCGGGAGGTACTGGAGGAAGCTGGTTTAAAAATCAGGGACCTTAAATATCTGGGCAGTGACTATCTTCAATCAAAGGAAATTGTTATGCTTACATTTATGGCTCATTACGCTTCAGGAGAGATTTCCAAATCTTCTGAGGTAGACGCAGTTGAGTGGATAGAACTGGATCACGCTTTAGATGAAATGGCTGAAGACGAGATAGGCAAAAAGATAGTAAAAAAGGTATTGGATGAATTAAGTGATTAAATTTGGTTAATATAAATTTAATATTTTGTTATTATATTTTGTGAAGGAATTAGACTATAAATATAGAATTAATAGTAATAATATGGAAATTAGTATTAAATACAATCGGGAGGTAAACATGGCCAAGTATGTACCTGAAATAAAGGGAATGTTAAGAAGTCATATGATAGAACTGCCAGAGGTAATAAGGGAAGCCAGTGGTATAAGAATTTTCGGCAAAAGGCTAAAGTCATTTTTGTTTAGTACAGACGTAGCACTTATTAAAAATACAAATGCAGATGCAGTTATTGCAGTATATCCTTTTACACCACAGCCTGTAATAACAGAAGCACTGGTTAATTCAGCGGATATACCGGTCTTTTGTGGTGTTGGCGGAGGTATCACTACGGGAAAGAGAGTAGTCAATCTAGCTTTGGATGCTGAATTTAAAGGGGCAATGGGCGTTGTAGTGAACAGCCCTACTCCAAACGAACTTATCAGGGCTATGAGGGATACTATAGATATTCCTATAGTAGTATCAGTGGTTTCTGAGTTTGAAGATATTGATGAAAGAATAAACGCAGGAGCCACAATTTTAAATATATCAGGTGCAAAAAAAACATCATATATTGTTAAAAAGATAAGGGAGAAACACCCTACGTTCCCTATAATTGCTACTGGTGGTCCTACGGATGAGTCTATAAGAGAAACAATAGAAGCTGGTGCAAATGCCATTACTTATACACCACCTCCATCATCGGATATATTAACACAAATAATGAATAAATACAGAAAAAAGTATGAAGAAGAATCTTTGGAATAGGTATGGTGAATCTCAGAATTCAGGATGGGATTTAATCGGTATGCATTATTTTATATTTACTGGAGAAACTACCTATTAAATAAACGGGAGATGTGTTTCATAATGAAAGGTGTTTTGTATTATTTCAGCGGTACCGGAAATACAAAATGGGTAGCTGTTAAGCTGCGGAACTGTTTGAGAAATTATGATATAGATTTGGATATTAAAAGTATAGAAAAGGACAGTAAATTTAATTTAAGAGGATATTGCTTCCTGGTAATTGGTACACCTGTTTATGCAGACATTGAACCAAAGTTGATTGAGGATTTTGTAAAAGCAATTCCACCTACTGAAATAAATGTAAAATGTATAATATATTCTACTCAGGGCGGAGACAGCTGTTCGGCAATTAACAGACTGTCTAAGATGCTTAAGGAGAGAGGGTATAATGTAGTAATTGAGGCAATGATAAGGATGCCGAACAATTTCTATTTTAACGCAGGTAAAAAACCTTCAGATGAAGTTATCCATAATTTGCTTCAGAATGCTGAGGATAAAGTTAGCCAGATGGCAAAGGACTTTAATGAAAACAAAACAGTTAAAGCTAACACCTTTTTTCTAAAACAAAAAGCAGGGTCAATGGGAGGTATGGCATATAGAAGGGCTGTTCCAAGGATATCCAAAAACATTACCTCCAGTGATTTCTGTAAAAAGTGCGGTCTTTGTCTTAGAAATTGTCCCAGGGGTAATATAACCTTTGAAAATGGAAGGGCAATTTTCCACAGCAACTGTATTTTATGTCTCAGATGCATATATATCTGTCCGGCTAATGCTGTTTTATATAAAGGTAAAAAGATAGATCAAATACAAAGGGAAATGATTAAAATTCTTGAATTGAAATAAATTTCAGGGGTGATGTTATGAATTTGCAGTCAGATAGAAACATGGCAGCAGAAAATTGTATGGAATATGAATCCGCAATACCTTTAATTACAGCATTCAGCTCTATGGCTTTGGGCTGCTGCACCTGTGTAAAATACCAGAATGGCAGCTGCAGCATGGCACTGGCTGATAAAATTAATCATATCATAAGTATAAATTAATAAATTTTGCATAAAAATATATAAATAATACTAAAAAAACTATTGACACATTAAAAGATTCGTATTAAAATAGGTATTAATTTAAATAAATTATAATATGATCCTGTGAAAAGAATAGTAACAGTATAAGAGGTTAAGAGAGTCAGTGGATGGTGAGAACTGATACCGCTAATATTGTGAATCCGCCTTGGAGGATTATTGCGAAGAGCAATACGGTAAACCGATAAAACATTGAGTGGGCTGATATATGAAGGTATAACAGTCAATAAGGGTGGCAACGCGAGTCAATCGTCCCTGCAGGGATTGATTGGCTTTTTTTATTTATAAAAAATTAAATATGTCCTGTGAAAAGAATAGTAACAGTATAAGAGGTTAAGAGAGTCAGTGGATGGTGAGAACTGATACCGCTAATATTGTGAATCCGCCTTGGAGGATTATTGCGAAGAGCAATACGGTAAACCGATAAAACATTGAGTGGGCTGATATATGAAGGTATAACAGTCAATAAGGGTGGCAACGCGAGTCAATCGTCCCTGCAAGGGATTGATTGGCTTTTTTTTTATTAAAAAATTTATCAAGGAGGTTATTCAAATGGAAAACAGAGAACAGATGATGCATGTAGCTAATAATTGTTACGATTATGAAAGGATGGGGAAAAGAATATCCTCTTGTGATGGCGTAACACACTGTAAGAGCTGTCTGAACTGCAGGCACTGCCAAAATAAGATGTGTTTAAAAAACTTATTTGAGTATACATTGATAAGCTTGGATTAAAATAAATTAAAATATGAAAAGAATATGGTCCTATGAAAAGAGTAGTAGCAGTAAAGGAATTAAGAGAGTCAGTGGATGGTGAGAACTGATATTGCCAATATTGTGAATCCGCCTTGGAGGACTATTGCGAAGAGCAATACGGTAAACCGATAAAATATTGAGAGGACTGCAAAAATTGCAGTCAATAAGGGTGGCACCGCGATTTTATCGTCCCTGACAGGGTGCTATTTTAATACAAAAAATTAATGAAAATGGAGGTAAAAAATTATGGCTGTTATAAGACCATTTAAAGCAATAAGACCAAGAAAGGAATATGCATGCAAAATTGCTGCATTGCCTTACGATGTTATGGATAGTGAGGAGGCAAGGATCATGGCCAAGGATAATCCTTATTCATTTCTTCACGTGGATAAGGCTGAAATAGATCTTGATAAAAATATTAATGTTTATGATACAAAGGTTTATGAAAAAGCCAGAGAAAATTTAAACAATCTTGTGGAAAAGGGTGCCATGATACAGGACGAAAGACCCCAGTTGTTTATTTACAGGCTTATTATGAATGGAAGGGCACAAACAGGTATAGTTGGCTGTACCTCCATTGATGATTATTTAAATGATGTTATAAAGAAGCATGAACACACCAGAGAGGATAAGGAAAAAGACAGAATTAATCACGTTGATACCTGTGATGCTCATACAGGCCCCATATTCATGACCTATAGGTATAATGAGGAAATTAATGAAATTGTTGATCTTCTAACTAAAAACCATCCATTATATGAGTTTATTGCAGAGGATGGAATTGAGCATATAGTATGGGCTGTGGATGACATGGAGATGATAGAAACAATAAGGGGATTATTTCAAGATATCGACAGCCTTTATATTGCAGATGGACATCACCGAGCTGCTTCGGCTGTTAAGGTTGGTTTGAAGAGAAGAAAGCAGAATCCTGGATATACCGGGGAAGAAGAATTTAACTATTTTCTTGCGGTGGCATTTCCGGACAAGGATTTAAGAATTATGGACTACAACAGGGTTGTGGTGGATATAAATGAGCTTACTACAGAAGAATATATAGCAAAAATTACTGAAAAGTTTGATATGAAAATTTATGATGGAGAAAGAGCTTACAGGCCTGCAAACAAGCACACTTATGGCATGTATATTGATGGAATATGGTATGAGCTTAAAGCAAAGCAGGGTACCTTCAATACCGAGGATCCTGTGGAGAGACTAGATGTATCAATACTTCAGAATAATCTTTTAAAGCCGGTACTGGGCATAGAAGATCCAAGGACTGATAAGCGAATTGACTTTGTAGGAGGAATCCGAGGCCTGAAGGAACTGGAAAAGAGAGTTGAAAACACTAAGAAGGGTGTTGCATTTTCTATGTATCCTACTACAATAAATGACTTGATAGATATAGGAGATGCAAAAAAGGTAATGCCACCAAAATCAACCTGGTTTGAACCTAAATTAAGAAGCGGGTTGTTTATTCATCCTTTAAGTTAAGAAGCAACAGGGGGTCCCCCCCCTGTTTTTTATATGTTCAAATAATCGTAAAGAGCAGGATATGCATTTAGCTGGGCCATCAAATTCATATACTCCACCATAGCTTCCATATCCTCATCCTTAACCTTTAAGGCACGAATCATCAAGTTTTTAGGGCTTTCCAAGGGTGAAATATATTCTACAACGGAGACATTGTAGCCTTTTGCTTCAAGCATCAGCGCTCTCATTCCATCAGTCAGCACATCGGCAAGTCTTGCCTTTAGTACCCCATACTTCAATATGCTTTTAAATGTATCAAAGGAATATTGGTTTAGCATTTCCCTATGGCAGCAAGGCACAGCTACAATAGCGTCTGAATTCAGCTTTATCCCCAATGCCAAAGCCATATCGGTAGCTGTATCACAGGCATGCAGTGACATAACCACGTTAATTTTTGTAGCAGGAGTATAATTGTTTATATCCACAGCATGAAATTCCATATTTCTGTACCCCAAAGCTTCAGCTGTCTTAATTGAATTATCTATAACACTTTCCTTATAATCAAGGCCGATAAAATGACAGTTTATTTTCTTAACCTCAGTAAGATAATAGTTCAGCACAAAGGAAAGATAGGATTTGCCACAGCCGCAGTCTAAAATAACAAGCTTTTTTGTTCGTGGTATTTTGTCAATAAGTTCTGAAAACAGCTCAACATAATGATCAATTTGGTTGTACTTTCTAATCTTATCGTTTTTTATTTTTCCATCCTTAGTCATTATACCTATCTCCTTTAGGAGCATATCAGCCTGACCAGGTTTAATAAGATAATTCCTGTTAAGCAATGTGGAGGTTTCGCCGGCTGAATGGGAGCCCTGGGTTTCATTTTCTGTAACCTCGATATTTTTCATCTTAACAGCTTTATTGTCTGCAGTGATGAGTATATCGGTGCCTCTCTCGCTATATATAAGGTTCAGGCTGTCATATTTGGCAGCTTCATTGCAAACAGATTGAAAAAGTGATTCCAAAGGCACTATTTTTGTGCTTCCGTTATAGTTATATTTTATATCGCCGTTTTCAAAGGTGCCTACTCCCTTAAATTCTTTGAGGCCAGTTCTGTATATTACTTTTATGCCTTTAAAGATAGATGAGTTTTCTTCAAATCTGTTGTAAAGGCCCATGAAAAATAAATTTAACTTTGCGATGTTCTGTTTATTCATTTACACTACCCCTTCAGTTAATTTTTAAGGTACTTTTATAATAAACATACATGAAAAAAATATCAACTAATTATGCTATAATAAAATAGTGTCTTTATGAAATGGAGGTTAGTAATGGATAGAGCAAATTTAGTATCAATAAGCAGAGTTTTGGATAACGAATATTTAATAAAGGATAAAACGGGAATTAACGCGGGCAGAATATATATTATAGATATGTCAAAGGAAAATAAATACTGCTGCATAAGGTTAAAGTTTTATAAAGACAATAAGGAATATATAAGGTGTGCACTGAACCTTTTCATTGAGTCTGCCTTCAATAAAATGAATCTGAAAAAGGTCAATGTGATTATAGATGAAGAAATGCCCATGGAACCTCTAATAAATACCGGATTTAGCCTTGAGGGAATAATAGCGGGAAGCATAATTTCCAATAATGAGCACAGGGATGAATTTATTTTTGGCATAGATGTAACCAGCTACCGCAACAGCAGCAGCATAAAAACTATGAGACTTAAGGGCAAGGATATTGAGCTGGGGGTTTTAACTCCGGAACACTCTGAAAGTCTTTTGCAGTATTATATTAGAAACAAAAATCATCTGAAACCATATGAACCCTCAAGGGAGGAAGGATTTTATACAATAGCTTCTCAAAGACAGACATTGATAGATGAATATAAACAATTTTTAAATGGAGAAAGTATTACCTTTGGAATATTTAAGGATGAAAATTTAATTGGAAGAATAAGAATTTCAAGTATTGTATATGGTGTATTTAAAAACGCCTTTATTGGATATTCCATAGATGAAAAAGAGCAGGGGAAGGGCTACATGAGGCAGGCAGTGAAGCTTGTATGTGATTATGCCTTTGAATTTATGGGCTTGCACCGGATTGAGGCATCTACCTTAGTTGAAAATATAAAATCCCAAAGAGTGCTTCTTTCATGTGGATTCTGCAAGGTGGGAACCAGCCCGAGATACCTCTACATCAATGGCAGATGGCGGGATCACGATAACTATGCCTTACTAAACGAATGATATTATATTTTTTAAAGAAAAGAAATATTATAATTTTTTTAAAAAAGAAGTTGACAGTTATAGATATAAATGATATTATATAAAAGCTGTCAGAAAACAGCACGGTCTTTGAAAATTAAACAGAG
>CALBDU010000079.1 GCA_937927335.1 uncultured Clostridium sp. | reverse complement strand
CTGAAATTCCGACTGATTTGTTATCAATGTTTCTAACTACATTATACGAGGAGTGTTATAATGGTAAACAGTTTATCACTATTGTCCTTAACCCTAAGCCTAGTTTTATCTATAGCAGTTCCTTTGGGTACAGCAATTTATTTTCGCAGAAGGGATAAAATATCCTATTTTAACATTTTTGCTGGGGCAGGAGTTTTTCTGCTTTTCGCTCTGGTGTTAGAGCAGGGGATGCATGTATATATGTTAAAAGCTAATTTGAGCACTGCAGTATTCATAAACAGCAATCCTTGGATTTTTGCTTTATATGGAGCATTTGCTGCAGGAATATTTGAAGAAACAGGAAGGCTTGCTGCGTTCAAGCTTCTGCTAAAAGGCAGAACACAAAGAAAAGATGGCATTGCATATGGCATTGGCCATGGCGGAATGGAAGCCATATTGATAGGCGGGTTTTCTATGGCACAGAATTTGTATTTTGCCTTGCTGATTAACTCAGGAAAGCTGGCAAGCACCATGGGTACCAGATTATCCGATTCTATGCTTGATCAAATAAGCAGTGCATTGATAAATACAAATCCATTTTTATTTTTGATTTCAGGTTTTGAGAGGACTATTGCATTTGTAATACAAGTGGGGTTATCATTAATGGTTCTTCATGCAGTCAGGAGTAAAAAATACCATTACTTTGCTTTGGCAATACTGCTTCATGCAGCCGTGGACTTCCCCGCTGGCTTGTATCAAAAAGGTATAATATCAAATGTTTGGTCAATCGAAGCAGTATGTTTGATTTTTGCTGCGGCAAGCCTAATCTTTATAAATAAATGGGATAGAATTTTTAAATATAGTAAGTAACAAATATATTAGGGCAGCCAAACAGGCTGCCCGTTTTACATATTTTGCTAAAGTATTAACTGTAGTATACGATATAGTTATTATTGTAAAAAAAAAGGAGATGGCATTATGATTTCCATAAATTCAATAAAAAGTATAAAAGCCCTGTCCGAGCTTCAGGCAGATGTAATACCTGGAGGAGTAATTTATTTAATAATAGAAGGAGATACAATTACTTGGAGAAAAGCCTCTAAAACTTTTGATCTAGATATATTTAAGATAGGTGAAAAGATAAACACCAACAGCATAGCTGGCAAGGCCATTAGAGAAAATAGAACTATGGTACAGAATGTGCCAAGGTCCCTTTACGGTGTAAGGCTAAGTACTGTTGCTGAACCTCTAGTGAATGATGATGGGCAGGCTGTTGGGGCATTTTCTATGGTTTTTCCAAGATTACATCCTGTAGTAAAGTCATTTAATGATTTTGCGCCAATTTTAGCTGATATGTTCCCTGAGGGTTCATTTCTTTATGCTACAGATTTACAGAAAATTATTAACAGGCAGCCCTCAAAAAAATTTGACATGCCAGCTAAAACATTAGGCTACGTATTAAAAGAGGATGATGTTTCAAATAAAGTTATAAAAACAAAAAAATATGTTTCTTCAGAGCTGGATAGTTCTGCTTATGGAGTGCCCATCCTTATAACTGTTTATCCATTATTTGATGAAGACAACTCAAATGAAGTTGTTGCAACCCTGGGTGTGGTTATTCCAAAAATACTTGCTGGAAATCTGAGGGATATGTCTGTTAACCTTGGAACAGGTTTGTCTGGAATAGCTTCAGCTGTTGAAGAGCTGGCAGCATCTGCCTCCAATATCCATGCAAACGAGCAGGAGCTTAATAGAGAAATTAAGGAAATTATAAATCTTTCAGAAGAAATAAACGAAGTATCAGCATTTATTAAGAAAATTGCTGATGAAACAAATATGCTTGGCCTAAATGCTGCAATTGAAGCAGCAAGAGCTGGAGATGCAGGCAGAGGCTTCGGGGTTGTGGCGGAGGAAATCAGAAAGTTGTCTGAACAGTCAAAGGGAACAGTTCCGAAAATAAAGCAAATCACTGAAAGAATAAAAACGAAAGTCGAGGAAACAAGTGAAAACAGCCAGAATTCATTATCTTCAAGTCAGGAACAGGCGGCTGCCACTGAAGAGATTACTGCAAGTATAGAAGAGATCACAACCATGTCAGAGGAATTAAATAAGATAGCCCAGCAGCTTTAAAATGTATAACCTGCAATCACCCTAAGGATTGTAGGTTATATTATTATTTATATGATATAATAAAATAGGTGATATTTATGAAAATATTAGATAATGAATGGCAAAACCTGCTGGAAGAGGAATTCAACAGGGACTATTACTTAAAATTAAGGAAATTTTTAATAAACGAATATAATACAAAGGTAATATACCCTAATATGTATGATATTTTTAATGCTCTTAGATATACAGATTATAAAGAGGTTAAGGTGGTTATAATAGGACAGGACCCCTACCATGGACCAAATCAGGCCCACGGCTTAAGCTTTTCAGTAAAACCGGGTGTACCGCCGCCGCCATCTCTTATGAATATATTCAAGGAGCTTAATACTGATATAGGGTGTTATATGCCGGATAATGGTTATCTCAAAAAATGGGCTGATCAAGGTGTCTTGCTTTTAAACACGGTACTTACTGTCAGAGCAGGCATGGCCAATTCACATAAGGGTATGGGCTGGGAGCTATTTACAGACAAGGTTATAAGCATATTAAACAAGCGGCAAGACCCTATGGTTTTTATTCTATGGGGGAGGAATGCCCAATCTAAGCTGCCTTTGATAGATAATCCAAAACATTTTATAATAAAATCTGTACATCCAAGCCCCTTATCAGCCTTTAACGGTTTTTTTGGCAGCAGACCTTTTTCAAAGGCAAATAATTTTTTGATTTCACTTGGTAAAGAGCCTATTGACTGGCAAATAGAAAATCTTAAAAATACGGAGGTAGAACAATGAAGGTATTATTAATCAACGGAAGCCCAAGGGCTCAGGGATGCACCTTTACAGCACTGAGCGAGGTGGCTAAGGAACTTAACCTTGAAGGTATAGAAACAGAAATATTCCATATTGGTACAAAACCTATCAGAGGATGTACCGATTGTGGTGTATGCTCTGGTACCAAATCAGGAAAATGTGCATTTGATGATGACACCGTTAATGTAGCTCTTGATAAGGCTAAGGCTGCAGATGGAATTGTATTCGGATCACCGGTTCACTATGCGGCGGCATCTGGACAGATAACTTCATTCCTTGACAGGTTTTTCTATGCAGGTGGAGGTCTGCCTTACAAACCAGGGGCAGCGGTAGTAACATGCAGAAGGGGAGGCTCAACAGCAGCATTGGAGCAGTTAAATAAATATTTTACAATCTCCAATATGCCTGTTGTATCTTCACAGTATTGGAATATGGTTCATGGTAATACTCCAGAGGAGGTAAGACAAGACCTTGAAGGGATGCAGATAATGAGGACCCTGGGGAAAAACATGGCCTGGATGTTAAAATGCATTGAGGCAGGTAAAGAAGCGGGCATCAAATATCCTGTAAGAGAGCCAAGAGCAGTTACAAACTTTATACGTTAAAATTAAAGGGAAGCGTGAGCTTCCCTTCTAATTCGTCCTTATATAATTTGAGCAAGCCCAGCCTGTTTGGTTATTGGGCAGCTTAATATAATACCAGCCTGGAGAACTATTTAAAATTGTAACCTCAGTACCTGCTGCAGCCTTAGTAATAATACAATACTGGGTGCCGCTTCCGCTTCTGATATTTAATACACTGGCAGTTACAAATCCTGTACTGCAGACAGTTTGTGGAATTTGGGGTGCATTTTCACTAAAGGGGGAAATTTTATTCTGGCAGTCTGATGTATTTCCCAGCAGGTTTCCCATTCCATAATAGAAGCTGCCTCCAACCTCAGGATACTTTTCATTAATCTTTAACTGAACATCAATTTCATTTGCTATTACTTCTTTATATAAACCTTGTCCAACGTAGAGCTTCACATTAGTACCTTTTACTTCATCAGCCCACCATTTCACAAGAGTTTCATAATCTGCTGCCTTATTTCCTGTTTCCCAATAGATTTGGGGCACAATATAATCTATCCAGCCATTTTTAATCCAGGTTCTGGTATCTGCATAAACTGCATAATAGGATTGATTACCTGCAGTATTTGAACCTGTTATATCAGAAGAATTGT
Organism: uncultured Clostridium sp.; assembly: GCA_937927335.1. Lineage (GTDB taxonomy): Bacteria > Bacillota > Clostridia > Clostridiales > Clostridiaceae > UBA699. The sequence continues at coordinate 81,655 of CALBDU010000079.1, read as the reverse complement.
TTTTCCATATGCCCATAGGGCTTACTCCAAATAGCACGGTGCTTTTTGTGTTTTTAATTGCAGTGCTAACCTGCTTGATCATGTCATTAATGCTTTGTCTTCTGTTATTGGCAGTAGTTCCATCAATTCCTTCATTTACAGGAAGGGGATAGTTTGATGGATAAAAATAATCATCGAAATCTACTGCATCTATATTATAGTTTTTAACAATTTCAACCACGGTGGCAGTAATGTGATCTTTCACTGCTTGAAGTTCCGGGTTGTAATAAAGGGCATTGTTATAGCTTATTACCCATTCCGGATGAAGTCTTGCCGGATGATTTGCGCATAGGGCATTTAAGTCAGTTCCAGATGTAGTTACTCTGTATGGATTTAGCCATGCGTGAAAAGACATGCCCCGTTTGTGGGTTTCTTCAATCATGAAGGCCATAGGGTCATATCCTGGATACTGTCCTTGAGTTCCGGTTAATACATCTGACCATGGATTAATATCTGATTTGTATAATGCATCTGCCTTAGGTCTCACTTGGACTACAACAGTATTAATTCCTAAAGACTTAAGCTTATCCAACTTTTGAATAAATTCATTTTTTTGAGCTGTTACATCATTTTTTGTACTGGGAAAATCAATATTATACACAGAAGCCATCCATACTGCTTTCATCTTTTCCTGAGATTCTGCAGCGGATACACTGTTTGGAATTAAACATGATAATAAGCTTAAAATAAATATAAAACTCAGTAATTTTTTCAAATTATTCCCCCCTCATGACAATCTATTGTATGTAAATCTTACCATATAAATGGGAATTTATCAATTAAAAAGGAGTCAGCAATCCTGCAGACTCCTTAAATAATATTATTAACTTAAACCTAAACCTTTTCGTTTTTCTATAATATGGGCTTCTATAGCATTAGCCACCTCTTGAGGATCGTCACCTAAAGCAATTTTACCGCCTGTCAATCCCTCTACATCCTCAGTAAGGAGCTTTACCAGATCTTTAGCACCAGTTAAGAATGGTGTAGGTGATAGATGTGTATACGCTCCATAGGCTAAGGCAAATATACCATCAATAGTTGCCTTCTGTTCCATCCACTCGGGGGCTGTTACAGCAATAGGCAGTTGAGGTATATCAACATCCAGGTGATTGGCTAGCTCTGTTACCAGCATGGATATTCTTCCTGTATCGGTACAGGTTCCAAAGCTTAAAACAGGAGGTATTTTTAATGCGCCGCAAACCTCTTTAAGACCTTCTCCGGTTATATTAAGGGCATCCATATTGCACAAGCCAGCAACCTCCAGGGCGTGGTTGCCGCAGCCCCCGGCCACTACTAAAATATCCTTCTTTATTAACTCCTTTACCAGATTTACTGTGTTCCAGTCCTGAGGGCCGTTACGAAGGGTGGAGCAGTTGGCCAGAGCCACAACTCCCTTGATTTTTCCAGCAGCAATAACCTCCACAAGAGGGTCGAGCTTATTGCCGATAGCCTGAAGTACAGCTTCAGTAGAAAATCCTGCTATTGCCTTTTGTATTATTTTAGGAACCTTTGGAGTAATAACATTTTTTCTCTTTTTAAAGTTCTCTATAGCAAGGTCAATAAGCTTATCTGCCATTTCATCCACCTTAGATGGGCTGTATGGCATCATATGGTTCAGGCCTGGCATTCCTATGATAGTACTTACGCCAACTAAAGTAACCTGATATTTTTCTGCATATTGGTCTATTGCAGGAGGGGAGCAGTTTTCCTCCATGGCCATAACATCAACAGTACCTGTTGCCAATAAAGGTTCTATGGTTAGCCAGTTGCCCATCAAGCCTACAAACACGTCATCTACAGGGAACCTTTGAAGCAGCTCCTGGCCAGTTTCAATAGAGCCTACAATTCTGAGGCCTTTTGCGCCTGCGGCCTTGGCCTTATCCTGAACCTGCTGCAGCCTGGCTTTTTCTATAGTGGCTGCTCCTGCCCATGGCTGGTGGCCGTTAAATACAATATTTACATATTCAGGATCCATAATTCCCAAATCAACATTAACTTCATGGGGCATAGGTGTTCCAAAAAGTATATCCTGACACATCTCAAGTCCTATTTGAGCAGTATAAATTGTTGCAATACCTAGACTTAAGGCTTTCTTTGCCAAAGAGACGTAATCGCCATCCACGTTTGTGAGGCAGCTTGCTACACAATTTTGTTCCTCATGGACAACTCCGGAAGGGTATATTCCAAGGTCACGCCATACCTGTTTTCTCTTTTTTGGAGCAAAAACTTCAACCATAACACTGGGCTCCTCCACATCCTTGCCCATTTCTGCCTCAAGGAAATTTGCCAGGTCTACAGCCATTTTGTTTATATCATTGCTTACTGTTACTCCTACTTTTTCGCACATCCATTTTAACTTATTAACATCCTTTATGTGAAAAGGGGTTTTACCCTCACCGGTAGCCCTAAGGGTTCTGAAGGCTTCATAGGCATGGTGGCTGTAGGTGCCTGCGCCCATGATGTTCTTAAGCAGCATATTTCTCATGGCCATGGCATCCGGACCTATTCCGCAAACACCTTTTTGCTGCTCTCCCTTCAGGTTTATTCTGCAAGGGCCATGGGTACAGAGCACGCAGCTCATACCCTCAAGACAAAACTTGCATCTTATTTTTTCCTGCTCGGTCCACCTGTCAAATGCATTGGACATGCCATCTTCCCTGATTCTCTTTAGCATTTCCTCTACAGAATCATGGTAGCTAACACGCCCTTCTGTTTTTTCCCTAATAGTTTCACTCATATAATAATACCTCCTGTAAGATTCAGTTCACTTTTAGTATTTTTTCTTACTGGAAAATATTTATACATAAATGTTTTTAATAATTATAAGCTGATTGCCGGTTCATTACTCCTTACTAAAAGCAATCGGTAATGCCGTAATGTTCCCCAACCTTTGCAGTAATCAACACATTGCCTGTATGCTGTATGGAAGTTTCATCCTTTGCCAGTTCAGCTATGCACCGACCTGTAAAACGTGGGGATTCCATTTTATTAATATCTATACTTTTGTCATATTTGGCTAACGCCACCATACCTTCAGTTCTTACCTGGCCGGGATACAGAGAAATAACTGTTACCCCATAAGCCTTCAGCTCATAGGCAGTATCAGCCGATAACCTGTCCACAGCGGCCTTGCTTACTCCGTAGGCCACATTGTTCATATATTGCTTTCCGCCGTAGTATGAAATATTTACCACAAGGCCGCTTTTCTGCCTGGTCATAATTTTTGCTGCAAATCTGCTGGCCACATAATTTGACCTTAAACCAACGGTGAAGTGGTCATCCCATAACGATACAGGCTGCTCCCAGAAGGGAGTCTGGAAATAGTAGCTGTTCATGGCATGGATACCACCAGCCCAGGCACAATTAACTAGTATATCCAGCCTTCCCTGCTCTTTGAAGACTCTGTTAAAAAGCATTTCCACATCATGATCTATTGCATGGTCACATTTATGGGGTATGCAGATGCCACCTTCCATTTCTATTTCAGAAGCAGTGCTTAATATGCCGGTGTTGCTTAAAAAGCCAGGCAGGTTTTCACCTGCTTCCGTTCTACCAGTTACATAAACAATGGCACCAGCCTCAGCAAGACCCATGGCAGCACCTTTACCAACACCTCTGCCGCCACCTGTAACAACAGCAACCTTCCCCTTAAGATTTTCCATTTTTATCTCCTTTCAAAAAAGCTGTATAGAAGGATTTCTCCTAGTTCTATAATAGCCCCCAGACATTTTTCCCTCATGATTAATCTTGCTGTATTTTGTTTCTTTTCACAGGAACCAATATCTGAACTTCAGAGGTTTCAGCATAATCCTTTTCAAATATATTTATCATGCCTATTCCATTGGGATTCAACTGGACTTCGTTAATCATTATCCAGCGATATAAATCATCTATAAAAACTTCACGGATATCAAACATGTCACCTTTATATATAAAGCTGGCATACCATCCGGTGGGGATGTGAAACCTGGATAGATCAGCTGAAGCTTCAAGGCTTGAATTCCTCATTCCATAAAAAACGGTATATTCACCGTTATCAGTTTCATGGCAGCTGACTATAGCATACAACCTTTCTTTATCCAGGTTTGAACCGGAAGCCAGCTCAACAAAATTTTCACCAGCTCCTTTAAGACGGGGTTTAAAATCCACACTGTTTGAATCCACCTTTAATGAAATTCCCAGAAGCGCAGTCTCGTCAAGATACTTATAATGTCCCTTTATTGTGAGCATGCCCTTAAAGTTTATGATATTACGATCCACCAGGTGAATTTTATCCACCATGTTATTTTTAATATTTATCCCAATGCAATTAGAGGGAGCTGTTCCAAACCGCTTTTTAAATGCTCTGCTGAAGACCTCAGGATATTCAAAGCCAAACTCTATGGAGGCATCCAGTATGGAACTGTTTTTTTCAGAAATGTATATAAGAGCTTCTGTAAGCTTTCTGCCTAATATATACTGCTTTAAGGTCATACCGGATACTACTTTAAACATTCTGTTAAAGTGGTGCCTGGATATGGAGAAATGGCGGGCTATATCCTCCAGATACAGTCTTTCATGTATATTTTCTTCAATATAATCCAGAATGTTATTAATAAGGCTGGTATAATAATTCATATTAAATCCCTTCTTAATTTCAATTATTATAGATTGAGAAACTAATATAGAAAGTTTTTATAATATATTTATTTATGTTATATTAAATTATAATATAGATAAGAAATTATACCAATATGGATAATAGCAGGGGGCATAATGGCTTTGAAAAAAAAAGTAATATTTGACTGCGACAATACCATGAGTTTAAAGGATAGGGATGTAGATGACGGACTTGCGCTGTTATACCTCCTGGGCAGAAAGGATGTGGACCTTGCCGGGATTACTGCTACCTATGGAAACAGCAGTATTCAGGATGTATACGAAAATACTATGGCAATGTTAAAGAGTTTTAATATAAATGATATACCTGTATTTAAAGGGGCAGAGAAAGAGCAGGATAGAATATGCGAGGCAGCAGCATATCTAGCCAGAGCCGCTGCAGAGGAACCAGGTAAAATTACCCTCCTGGCCACGGGATCTTTGTCTAACCTTTATGGGGCCTATTTGATGGATAATAACTTTTTTAATAACTTGAAACAGATAGTGCTTATGGGGGGAATAACAGCTCCTTTACTAATCAACCATGTGGACCTGGATGAATTGAATTTTTCCTGTGATGCCGAGGCGGCTTATCATGTGTTGAATTCAAACTCTGATGTAACTATACTAAGCGGCAATACTTGTCTTCAGGCCTTTTTTCAAAAAAATGAGCTTGATGAGCTTAAGCATAAAAATCCCGTCTATAGCTATATAGCTGATAATATTGAACCCTGGTATGATTATAATAAAAGAACCTTTGGAATATATGGATTTTATAATTGGGATATTGCGGCCGCTGTATACTTAACAAATCCAGAGCTATTTGATGAGAGATATTTAAACGTTAAATCTACCATTGAGGATTTAAGAAAAGGATATATTAAATACCAAGAGGAAGGGTCTGCTAAAATTAATATTCCAGGTAGAATTACCGATGTGGTAGAATTTAAGAAGGTCATATTTGAAGCATGGGCCTGGAAGTAATAAATTACTAAAGACAACCAATGGATTTCTTTGATAAAATAAGGTGGGGTGCAACCTCACCTTATTGAATCTCTAAAGGAGAAATAATATATGAATAATAGAGTTAAACCCTACCTGCTGCTTTTCCCTGCAGCCATGGTTTTATTCGGAATACTTGCCTCAGGGATTATAACAGCTCTTTTTGAAAGCTTTGGTTATATGCCTGTTGTAGGTTTGAGGGAGATAACTTTAAAGTATTATATAAATATATTTTCAAATAATAATTTTATAAGCAGTTTAAGATTTAGTCTGAGTACTTCACTTATTTCTTCATTAATTGCAGCAACAGGCGGGGTTACATTGGCGTATGCAATGCTGCTTTCCCAAAAAGGAAGGAATTTTGAAAAGCTGCTATACAAGGTTCCAATAATAGTGCCTCATATGGTTGCCGCGCTGTTAATGTTTAACATCTTATCTCAGGGCGGAGTGCTCCCAAGGCTTCTGTACCACCTTCACATTATAAATGCTCAGAGGGAGTTTCCTTTATTAGTATTTGATAAGTACGGAGTAGGTATCATTATTACATACCTTTGGAAGGAAATACCTTTTGTGGCCATGGTAGTATATACATTTTTTAATAACATTAATAAAAGTCTTGAAGAAGCAGCATTGAATCTTGGTGCCAGCAAAAACCAGTATTTCTGGAATGTGCTGCTGCCCCTGTCCTGGCCATCTGTATTTTCTTCATTTATAATAATTTTCGCATTTTCATTTGGAGCTTTTGAGGTGCCCTATCTGCTGGGTCCAACCTGGCCAAGGACCTTGCCTGTACAGGCCTTTATAGAATATTCGAATCCTGATATTTTTAACAGACCTAATGCAATGGCTGTAAATGTAATATTGATTCTGATATCTGTAATATTGGTATGGATCTATGATAAAGCCTTGGGTAGAATATGCAGAAACTAGTAGGTGTATTATGAAAAAAATATCTGATTATATAATCTGCTTCTTTGCATTTACTGTATTCCTGCCAATAGCTGTGCTGGTGCTATGGGCCTTTGGAAAAAGATGGCCATGGCCATATATTATACCGGCAGAATTTAGTTTAAGAGGATTTACATATTTTATTAGCGGAGTAAATACCATAAGCATTGTTTTATACAGTATCCTTTTATCTACTGTGGTTACCTTGGCGGCTTTGGCTATAAGCATACCTGCAGCCAGGGCACTTGGGTTGTACGAGTTTAAAGGAAAGGGTTTATTTAAAATGCTTGTACTGCTGCCGCTTATAATATCACCGGTTGCCACTGCACTGGGAATACAGGTGTTTTTTATAAGGCTTGGACTGGCAGGAACCTTTATGGGAGTTGTACTGGTTCACCTTGTACCGTGCCTTCCCTATGGCATCAGAATACTTTCGGATGTATTCGAGGCCCTGGGGGAATCCATAGAGCTACAGGCAAGAACTCTTGGTGCAAATAAAATTAAGACCTTCCTTTATGTTACTATGCCGCTTATTTCACCTGGACTTATATCTGCTGGGGCATTAATTTTTATTGTATCCTTTAGCCAGTATTTCCTGACATTTATCATAGGTGGCGGCAATGTGGTTACATTAACCATGGCTATGTTTCCATTCATACAAAGCGGCGACAGAAATACAGCCTCCTGCTACAGTGTGGTATTCATATTAACCACCTTTATACTGCTTTATATTGTTGAAAGAAAAGTGAAAGTTAAATATTTGTCTGAAAATAATTTTTACCTGTAGGAGATTTAAATGAGTGAGCTTTATGTAAAAAATATAAGTAAAAGCTTTAAAGGTGAACAAGTATTGAATAGTATCAGCTTCAGCATAGCTGACGGAGAACTGGTATCCTTGTTAGGGGAATCTGGTGCGGGCAAAAGTACAATGCTGAAGATTATCGCAGGATTAATGGAACCTGATAGTGGAGATATTATTTTAAATGGGAACTCTATAATGAAGCTGCCTCCCGAGAAGAGAAAAACTGTGATTGTATTTCAGGAACATCTTCTATTTCCACATTTAAATGTGGAGGATAATATCGGGTTCGGACTGAAAATGTCAGGAGTGAGCAGGGATTCCAGGCATCTGAAGGTGATGGAGATTATATCCATGTTAAGGCTTCAGGGGTTGGAAACAAGGTTTCCAAAGGAGCTCTCCGGAGGGCAAAGACAAAGAGTTGCTCTTGGGAGAGCACTGGCAGTAGAGCCAAGAGTGCTGTTGCTGGATGAGCCCTTTTCCAGCCTGGATATAAAGCTAAGACAGGGAATGAGGGAATTAGTCCTTGATATTCAAAAGAAGCTTGGTATTACTACTATACTGGTTACCCATGATAAAGAGGAGGCTCTCATGATGTCCGACAAAATTGGAGTGATGGTAAATGGATGCATTGCCCAGTTCGATACACCGGAAAACATATATGAAAAGCCTGCGGATATAAGAGTATCAGATTTCTTTGGAGAAAAAAATTATTTTCAAGGTTCCCTGGAGAAGGGGATATTTAAATGTGAATTAGGTGAGTTTGATACTGGTACCAGCTTTAAAGGCTCAGGTAAAATTATGATTAAACCTGAAGACATAATGATATTACACCAGGGTGAAGGCGGTATACCAGGAAAAATTACGTCCCGCAGATATCTGGGGGATAAGGTTAATTATGTGGTTGAAGTGAATGGAATGGAACTGAAGGTGTCATCTTCAGGCCATATGAGGCTTAATACAGGTGATGCTGTTAATCTTTGTATAGATTTTACCAAAGGAATTTTTTACAGCAGTAAATAAGATAATGGAAGGATAGTTTATGTTAAAAGATATTTTAAAAAATAAAATTTATATTTATATAAAGAATAAAAACCTTAATCAGATGTTAAGTCTTGGGGAAAATTATTCAATATCATTTCTGGCTCAGGGGGAATATAACATAAATTATATTTTGAAAGGAAATAATAGGAAATATGTATTCAGGGTAAATACAGGGAGCCAGCTGGTGCTGGAAAATCAGATAAGGTATGAGTATGAAGCACTAAAAAGGCTTGAAAAGAGCGGTGTCACACCAGAGGTTTATTATCTGGATGATGATAAAGTTGAATTAAATTATGGGATTTTAATTATGCAGTACCTTGAAGGCAGACCGCTTTTATACAATAAAGATCTGACCAGGGCAGCCGGTATATTCTCAAAAATACATTCCATAGATGTATCAGGAAATAATTTTAAAAATTTTATTGTGGAATATAATATATTTACAGAAAGAATCAAGGAATCACAGCGGCTTTTAGTGAATTTTTTTAGTTCAGACCTGGTGGATTCAGAGCAGAAGCAATTTTTTTATAAGTTTTTAAACTGGGCTGAAAAGAATAAAAATAATGAAAAGTACTATATTGAGCATAAGTGGCATGTAATAAACAATACTGAAGTAAATTCAAGCAACTTTATCATCGGTGATGAACAGTCTTACCTTATTGATTGGGAGAAACCGGTAATAAGCGATCCCTGCCAGGATTTAACTCAATTCCTATCACCCACTACGACCCTGTGGAAAACAGACTACGTACTGAGTAACGAAGAAATTGAAGGTTTCTTTTCTCTATATGTTAATGGTCTTGGATATGATAACAATATAAGGGAAAGGGTAGAGTTTTATAAGCCCTATCTTTACCTCAGGGCATTGTCATGGTGTGCTTATGCGTACCTGGAATACCAAAGAGCGGGTAAGGAAATCAGAAATATGGATACCTTCAGTAAAATCAAGCAGTACCTGGAACCATCTTTTACAAGGGAGCTTTTAAAAGATTACTTTTCATAATATTTCCATAATATTTTTATGAAATATGAGAATCCTAATAATGTACTGATTCATCAGTAAAAAACATTAAAAGGAGGACAATTCATGAATAATAATGATCTTGAGCAGGCAAAAAAATTAAACGATGAATCCGCTGCAAAAAAAGGAATGGCAGGCGGAGCAGGTATGACCAGTGGAGCAGCAGGAATGGCAGGCGGAACATCAGATGCTGGTGTTGAAGAAGCTAAGATGTTAAATCAGCAGTCAGCAGCTAATAAAGGCATGGCTGGCGGCGCCGGAGCAGGTATGACCAGCGGTGTTGGAATGTCAGGAGGAGCAGGCATGGCTGGGGGGACTTCCGATTCAGGCACCGAGGAAGCCAAGAAATTAAATGATAAATCCGCAGCTAATAAAGGTAATGGCGGTAGTTCAGGAATGTCATAGGTCAAATAGAAGAATGGCAGCTGAACAACTGCCATTTTTTATTTTATATTTACTGTATTAACAATGAAGTTATCAAAGTAATCCCTTGTTCTTAAGTACTCCTCCTTATCGTCTACAGCCCATCCAATAACGGGAATATTGAATTTCCTTAAACTAATCAATTTGTTTTCACTAGTGTGCTTAATTTCATAGGCTATAAAATTTGGTCTGCTTTGAAAGTTAAGCAGGAAATTTGATAAAATAAATTTTTTATACCAGGGCAGGCGTGTTGTCCCTGCATATTCAACATCATAGTCTGTAACAAGAAAGCTTCCTGATAGCTGGCCCCGGATCACCTCCGGTGCATTTTCCCTGAACCATTTTAAAGAATATGGATTAAAGGATTGAACTGCATAATCTCCTTTATAGCTTTTAAGCTGTGAATATAGAATACTTTCCAAGTTTCCAACGCTGCCCTCATTTTTTATTTCTATGAGGAGGGGCACCTTTCCATTAACCATAGAAAGCACCTCAGTAAAGAGCGGCACTGTCTCCTTTGAGTTGCTGAAATAAAGCTTGGACAGATCCTGATAGGTGATATCCTTAAGCCATATGTCTTGTTCGAATATCCTTTTCAGCTTTTTATCATGGAAAACCACTAGCTTTTCATCTCTGGTAAGCTGCACATCAAGTTCTATTGGATATCCTTTTTCAACAGAAGCCTTAAAAGCAGAGATAGAGTTTTCAGGAATGCCTTCGCTGTGCAAGCCTCTATGGGTTATTAGCTTACTGGTGAGCCATGCAGTGCTGCTATCATCCAGTTTTTCATAAGCTCTGGCGTATATGATAAAAACATATGCAGCTACAAGGGCCGCAGCCGTAATTCCAAATAAAAGGATGCTTTTTCTCATAAATACCTCACTGAAATTCTAAAGTTTTATTTTAATAATATCATTTTTGTTAATAAAAAGTAATTAAATTTTATATAAATGAAAATTATTGAATGATTTTTACGATATATCAAAATTAAATTACAGTAATACTTGAATTTTATGTTATTTCAGAATATAATTACAGTGTTGGTGTATTCTTGTTTAATTGCACTAAAATTGTACTAAGGGAGGATGGAAATGAGTGAGAAAATAAAAGAAAGAATTTCAAAGCTAAGATCCCTTATGAAAGAAAAAGGGCTGGATGGATATATTATTCCCTCTGCAGATAATCACCAAAGTGAGTATGTAGGGGAATTTTTTAAAGCCAGGGCATACATAACCGGGTTCACCGGATCTGCCGGCACAGCCGTGATTACTAATGATTCGGCGGGGCTTTGGACAGATGGAAGATATTTTCTTCAGGCGGAAAATCAGCTTATGGGCAGTGGAATTGAACTGTTTAAAATGGGCAATGATGGGGTCCAAACTGTAAAGGAATACATTGAGTCCGTAATACCTGAAGGCGGAAGACTTGGCTTTGACGGACGTCTCATAGCAATGCAGGAGGGCCAGGAGTTTTCAGAAATAATGACTTTAAAGAAGGGCTCTGTTGAATATTCACTGGATCTTATAGATATGATTTGGCATGAACGTCCGGCGATGGCCAGAGAACCCGTTTTCGTCCTTGAGGAAAAGTATTCGGGTGAGGGTACAAAATCCAAGCTTTCCAGGCTTAGAGCAGCAATGAAAGCAGTTCAGGCTAATTGTCACATAATAACCACCTTGGATGATATTTCATGGCTTCTTAATATAAGGGGTAATGATGTAATGTATTCACCGTTGGTGCTTTGCTATGTAATTGTATATATGGACAGGGTTCTACTGTTTATAGATGATACCAGGCTTGATGCTGATGTTAAGGAAACTTTGAAAAGGGATGGCATAATATTTAAATCATATAATGACATTTATGAATATGTAAAGCACTTCACCTCCGATGATGCAGTGCTTATTGACCCTGAAAGAGTAAATTATGCATTGTATAAAAACATAGCTTCTGAAGCAGTAAAGATCGAAGCGGAAAATCCAACAGTATTATTCAAGGCTGTTAAGAACCAGGTTGAGCTTGCAAACATTGAAAAGGCTCATATTAAGGATGGAGCTGCCATCACTAAATTTATGTACTGGCTAAAAACAAATGTAGGTAAAGAGAAGATAACGGAAATCAGTGCTGCCGAAAAGCTGGATGAATTCAGAAAGCAGCAGGATGGATACCTTTGGCAGAGTTTTGCACCAATTTGTGCCTATAAGGACCATGCAGCAATGATGCATTATTCAGCTGTACCAGAAACAGATGCAGAGTTGAAAGAAGGGCATTTCCTTTTAACCGATACTGGAGGAAACTATTATGAAGGTACTACAGATATTACTAGAACCATTGTATTAGGACAAGTAAACCAACAACTTAAACATCACTTTACTGCAGTAGCAAGAGGTATGATGAATCTTGCCAGAGCAAAATTTCTCTACGGCTGCAAGGGTTATAATCTGGATATACTTGCCAGAGAGCCTATGTGGAGCCTGGACATTGATTATAAATGCGGTACAGGCCATGGTGTAGGCTATCTGCTAAATATACATGAAGGACCTAGCGGATTTAGATGGTATATTGTTCCTTCCAAGCATGAGACTCACACCCTCGAGGAAGGAATGGTTATAACTGATGAACCCGGTATTTATATAGACGGATCTCATGGTATCAGGATAGAAAATGAACTTATTGTAAAAAAAGGCATTGAAAATGAATTTGGACAATTCATGTATTTTGACGCTGTAACCTACGCACCAATCGATTTGGATGCCATAGAAGCAGAAGATCTTAATAAAGATGAAAAATTGTATTTAAACAATTATCATAAGCTTGTATATGAAAAACTGGCAAATTGTCTTAATGATGAAGAAAGGGCATGGCTTAAATACTATACAAGAGAAATATAATAAAGTTTGGAGGAAAAATAATGAGCGAAACAGTAGTAAAAAACAAACGCCCTATGGGGTTTTATGTTTGTTGTATTTCATTTATGTTCGAAAGAATGGCCTATTATTCAGCTAAATATCTGATCTTTGTTTTTGTGGCGGCAACTGTGGTTACAGGTGGTCTGGGACTTACAAAGGTTGAGGCAGCACTTATTCAGTCAAATCTTGTTGCATTTACATATCTGGCACCAATAGTAGGTGGTTATATTTCAGACAGATACATAGGAGCAAGGTATTGTGTTCCAGTTGGATTAGCTTTAATGGCTGCAGGTTATTTTATAGGGGGTGCAGCAGGCAGTGCGGCTACTATGAATGTAATGGTGGCACTAGTAGCTATAGGTACAGGCCTTTTCAAGGGAAATGTATCCGCAATCAACGGCTCTTTATTCAATGATGAGAACCAGCTGGATTCAGCTTTTTCAGTTCAGTATTCATTTGTTAATATTGGTTCACTGATAGGAACCACAGCTGTAGGTATTCTTGTTGCTACAACCTTTGCTCATGGAGGAGTTCAGGGCTTTAGACCTGCCTTCCAGCTTTGTGCAATAATTTGTTTAATCGATGCACTTTGGTTTCTATTTGGAATGAGGTTCCTTGGAGAGGCAGGAAAGAAGCCATTTAAAGCTGGTAAACACACTGATAAGAAGGTTGAAACTGAAGTTAAGCCAATGACCTCAGGAGAAAAAAGAAAGGTGGCTGCAATAGTTCTTGTATCATTATTCTCAGTAGTGTTCTGGGTGTTCTGGTATCTTACCTATCTTGCAGTATATGACTACGGCGGACAGTTTGTTAACATGAATGTTGGCGGATTTGCAGTGCCTCTTTCATGGTTTGATTCACTGAATGCATTGGTATGTATTGTTCTTGGTCCTGTATTGGCAGCGCTTTGGTTTAAAATGTCAAAAAGTCCTAAGGGTGATTTAAGCTTATTTAAGAAGTTGGCTTTAGGCCTTGGCTTTCTTGGAATGTCTTTTTTAATGCTGGTATTTGCAGAAATATCAAGAGGTGTTGGAGCACCTGCTACATCTCAGGCAAATATAATATGGATCATAGCTTTTGGTATACTTTTAAGCGTTGGTGAAATGTTGTTCTCACCGCTAGGTAACTCATTTGTTACAAAATATGCCCCAAATAAAATATACTCTGTTTTAATGGGGGTTTGGATATTTGCAACCTTTATTGCAGGTAAGTCCTATGGATACATATATGCCTTTGCTTCAAATTTCCCAATAATGCAGGCATATGTAGCAATACCGGTAATACTTTTCGTGTGTGCAGTTTTACTGTTCATATTTGATAAAAAGCTGGTTAAATTGCTTGAGGATGAAGATTATGAAGAAGCTGCTAAGGTAGTATAAAATAAATGGTTCTTGGAGAAATTCCAGGAGCCATTTTTATATAAACAAACATAATAGTATGATACAATTTTAAAAGAGGTAAATTGTTTGGGGAGTGAGCTATTATAAAAAGGTTATCAGCAACATTTATAAGTATAATTGCACTTGCCTATTACATTATCAATACTCTTTTCAATAGTAATTTGGAAAGCGGTAATGCACAATGGCATTTTATTATTTTTATATTGCCGTATATCTTTAAGAATTTAGTGGGTGGATATTTTCTTGTGCATTCATTGTTTCAGAAGGCCAAAGAGATAGATGACAGTAACAAGGCTTTCTTCATATCATTATTGGGAACTAATCTGTCCATCTTTGCAGGGTTGTTTCAATGCATTCAGTCACCTAATCCAAATGCAAGTATGCTATGGCTTGGCAGCGTACTAAGTATAAGTGTTTTCCCATTATATTTTGCCGCATTATTCACATTAAGAAATAATTTGACTATATTACCCGAAGCAAATTCCCTGAATACAAACGGTATATATCGTATTTCCAGGCATCCTTTGTATTTATGCTATATAATATGGTATGTTCTTCAAAACCTGATTTGCCAAACATGGTTATTACTACTTATTACATTTATTCAAATTTATATCACTATAATCAGAGCTAGATATGAAGAAAAAATATTGGAGAAAAATTTTCCGCAATACAGAGGGTATAAGAAAACTGTAGGCTGGCTTAGCATTAAAAATTTGACAAGTCCGCAGTTAAAATACTGATTTTACTATGCTTGAAAGGTTATGCTGTGAAATTTCCTCTTTCATAAGATAGGCAGACAACACAGAAGTATAGGCAGGAGCCTTCTTATCCTGATACCAAAGGAGGCTGTGATTAAAAAAATCTCTGGAAATGCTTCCTACATCCAAACCCAGAGATTCCAGGCTGTATTTGATTTTATCAGGTTTTTTGCAGGGCTTTTCAAGCTTTTTGCAGCAGGGTTTGCATAATTTGCAGCTGCCGTTTGATATGGCTTTTCCCTGCAGTTCACCTTGAAACTTATCAAGAATACGGTCCATTCTTGATTTTAAAATTGAATTGGCAGCCCTGACCCTCATGTATTCAGTTTTAGTGTAGTTAAACTGGTCCAGGTCGCACCACATCAGAAAAAGCACCGCATAAGGATACCTTGCCAAATATAAGGATATATCAGAGCTGTAGGGCGGACATGACCACTTTTGGCCGTAATTAGGGCACCCGGTTTTACACAGTTCCTCAAACCGGCTTTTATCTGTGTATTTTAAAAGCATACTGGAATCAATAGGTATTGCTTTCATATCAATTATTATATCCGCTGATGGTGTTTTATTCATAAAACTTAAGGCTATCATAAATTCATATCCCTTCAAGATTATCTCAAATGTATAGTATTTGACTAGTCCAGCTAAATATGCATTACTTCGTCTACGGCTTTGCCAATGCTCAATTTATCAGGTTTCTTAATCCACTTACATGGGATGGTAATATATTTACATGAGCCATCGGGATTTTTAAGGTAATTATATATTATGTGCATTTCATCTATTTCATTTCTTTCGATACTGGACAGGCTCCTAGGATCACTGGGAAAATGCGAAAGGATATTGCTGATAATGGTTTCCTTCAGCTCATGAAGGCCGCAACTGCTGAGCTGGTATCTTTCCTTGAAAAGTATCTTATTATGCCTGATTAAGAAAAACTTAAATTCATCATTATTTAAAGGCTCCACCAAAGCAATATTTTCATTGTGCTCTATGAAACTGATTATATTTGCGGTTCCGGTAAATTGCTTTACTACTCTTATATTATCCCTGAGTTTAGCAGCTTCCTCAAAATCCAAGCTGGCAGCAGCAGCATTCATTTTCTCCTCCATTTCATCTATTATGGTGAGATCAGTTCCTTTGAGAAGGGCTGCCGTTCTTTCTACAAAAACGGAATAATGTTCTTTGGACACCTCTGCTGTGCACATACCAATGCACTGGTTCCTGGCATATTTTATACATCCTGATGCATTTCCAGAGCTGTTGGTGCACAATATCCTGAAGTGCTCCTTTATGGCATTAAGGCCCTTTTCCACAGTATTTTTATTTCTATAGGGCCCGAAATACAAATTATTGTCACAGTTCTCAGGCTCGTAGCATATTCCCATTTCCTGAAACTCCTTGTCCATTTTTATTCTGATATAGCAGTAGCGTTTCGGGCTATTCATCTGCCTGTTGTAAACAGGCTTGATTTTCCTGATCAAGCTACATTCCAGCATATAAGCCTCAAATTCCGTATCAGTGATTATATAATCAAAGTCCTTAAGGTTTTTCACCAATTTTATCACCTTTGGGGAATGGGATTTGGAATTAATAAAATATGATCCAACCCTATTTCTTAAATTTTTAGATTTCCCTACATAAATCACCGTATTCAAAGAATCTTTCATCAGATACACTCCCGGCGAGGATGGAAGCTCCTTAACTTTTTTCTTCAGATCCAAAATTTTATCCTCCAAATTAGTATCATTCAAGGTTCATTATAGCATCTTCCAAGTTTAAGTGGTATAATTATACTGTTATAATTAACTAAAAATGATTATTAGCAAATAATCATAACTTATGTAAAGAGGAATAGATTATGGATGAATCAAAGCTTTTAGAAATGATAAAAAATAATCCCAATGCAATAACCACTATAGAAAACCCAACCCAGGAAATGAAACTGATTGCCCTGAGAAATAACGGTCTTTTGTTAAAATTTATAAAAGACCCAACCAGGGAGATGGAGGAAACTGCCATGGACAATAATGTCCGGGCCATTGAATTCGTAAAGAATCCCAGTGAGACTATGAAGATAAAGGCTGTAAACCACGGATGGATCAATCTTGAGTATATTAAAAACCCCAGTGAGGAGCTTATTAAGTCAGCTTTAAACCAGGCCGGCTGGGCTATTAAATATGTTAATAATCCAAGCTTGGAGCTGCAGCTTTTGGCGGTTAGGAAAAATTACGATTCTATAAAGTTTATAAAAAACCCTGGTAAGCTTGTCCAGGAAGAGGCAGTGAAAACAAATTACGAAGCATTAAGGTATATAAATTCACCCTCCCTCAATACAGAGCTTATAGCAGTTAGAAATAATGAGATGGCTGTTAAGCTTATAAATGATCTGGATAAGGATAAATTACTGGAATTTTTAAGGGTTAATATTTTAGTAATAAAATATGTTATGAAGGAAATATCTCAGGATGAGCTTGAGCAGATATTAATAGAGGAGCTTTCCAAGGAAGAGATTGAAGAGAAATATATTAGAGATTTGTTGAACTGCAGTGTTATTGATAGAAATAACCCGGAGATGCCTATAGACAAGCTAATGCTAATCTACAAATATGGAAGCAAAAAGGCTAAAAGGGTAGCAGTGGATGAAAAACTGAAATTGATATAGGAGAGGAATAAAAATGAATTTTACAGATACATTAAAAGCCGTGGGTCTGGTACTTGCCACCGGAGAGGTACCCTTAATAGTAGGGGAGAGCGGAATAGGAAAAACAGCCCTGGCAAAGGAAATCTCCAAAAGGAATAACTGGAGCGTGGTTGTAATTGATGGAAATCTTCTTAAGGAAGGTGAAATAGGTGGGCTCCCAACTATAGAGACCTACGCTGCAGTAGGTAAAAAAGGCGAAACAGTGGAAAGAAAAACCACCACCTATGCAGTCCACAGCAAGCTTAGGGAAATTGATGAAGAAGTGTCAAAGGGAAGAACGGTGCTTTTATTTATTGATGAGATAAACCGCTGCGAGCATACAGTGCAGCAGGAGCTGATGAATTTAATACTGAACAGGGAAATAAACGGGTACAAGCTCTATGAAGGAGTTAAAATACTTGCTGCCATGAATCCTTCAAATAAGTATGACTCTGAGCTGGATTACCAGGTTGTGGATATGGATGCAGCACAGGAAAACAGATTTGTGTGGCTGTACATGAAACCGGATTATGTACAGTGGCTGGATTGGGCCATAGATGCGGGAATTGATGAAAAAGTCATTGAGTTTATATCAACCTTTCCGGAATATCTGCATAAAATCAACGAAGACGATATAAATGCAACCCCAAGAAGCTACGAGAGAATTTCCAATATATATAAAATATATAAGAATGATAAAGCTGCAATATCAAGAGCCGTATTTTTAAATGTTATTAAGGGAAATGTGGGAAAGCTTATTGCAGAAGAATTTGTAAGCTTTATTGAAGGTGACTACAGCCCTCTTATAGGCTATGAAGAGGTGTTTACAGGAAACACCCTTGGTGAGGCTGTACAAGATAAAATTAAAAACGAAAGCCATACCAGGCTTTTCTTGTCCGCAAAAAACATACTGAAGACCCTGGAGGCAAATATATGTGCAGACAGCTGCGACATAAGCTATTGTATTGAAAGGCTTGTTCTATTCTTAAAGGCATATCCGGTGGACTTAATGATTGGAATTATGAAGGATATAAAAAACAATTATGCTGAGATTTATAAGCATGCCATAGAAAATGACCGTTTTGTGGAAGCGTACTTTGATGCCTACAGTTCTATAAGGGGATAATAGATGGATACTTTCTTTGATAATGATGTAAAAGAGGTTTATGAAAAAGCGAAGGAGATCATCAGCACCTTTTTAGAGGGAGACGCTGAGGATTCCCAAATTAACATCCCTAAAGATTTCGAAGAGAAATTTTTTAAGATTGTGGATAAGGTAAACTTAAGCCTTATGGAGGACAAGGATAATTTTTTTGGATATTTTTTATTTCAAATGGCAAGAGAAATTAAGTTTGATATAACCAGCCCCACAGCTGTTAGTTTTAAAGGTGCCAGATATGTTATTCATTTCAACCCCGTAATTTTTTTAACCTTAAATATAAAGCAAATGGAAAGCACCATAAAGCATGAGATACTTCATATAGTTTCCTTGCATCTTGTAAGGGCCAGGGAGCTAAAAGGAAGATACAGCACCTTGGCAGTTAATATGGCAATGGATATAGTGGTAAATAGATATCTGGATTATCTGCCTCCCTATGCTGTAACTTTAGAATGGGTTAATTTGATTTATAAAATAAAGCTGCTGCCCTACGAGCCCTTTGAATATTATGCAAAGCAGCTTCAGACAGCCATGGATCTTCTTGAGGACGACGAGGATGCTGCAGAAGATGACAGCGCTTTCGATGAAAAGATACAGACTGATTTCAATCCGGAGAAGACTCATGATATATGGGAGGACTCCAGTGATATAGACGAAAATACACTAAGGGAATTTACTGAAAAGTTCATTGATAACTCACAAAGAGGCACCATGCCTGGCTATCTGGATACCATGATAACATCCCTGAAAAATATCAAGGGTGAACTGCCCTGGAATATTTATTTAAGGAGGCTCATGGGCTCCGTTGAGAGCAATAAGAGGAAAACTATAACAAGAAGAAACAGGAGGCAGCCGGAAAGGCTGGACTTGAGAGGCCAGCTCAGGAGTCACAAGGCAAGGGTTGCGGTAGCCCTTGATATAAGCGGCAGCATCAGTGATGAAGAGTTCACACAGGCCATTAAGGAAGTGCTGAGTATTGTAAAAAACTACAACCATGAAATAACCGTTATTGAATGTGATGATGAAATAAGAAGAGTATATAAGGTGAAATCTCACAAGGATATAAGAGAAAGGATGAACACAAGGGGAGGCACTAAGTTTACTCCGGTTTTCAAATATGCAAACAGCAATAAATTTAATCTGTTGGTGTATTTTACAGATGGCAAAGGTGAGATAGAGCTTTCAGTAAGGCCTAAGGGCTATAAAGCTCTGTGGGTAATTTCCGGAAGAGGTGATAAGCTTTCCTTGAAGGAGCCCTATGGAGCAGTTAAAAAGCTGAGCCCTGTAGACATAAAGGTTGATACAATAGATATGAGCGATGTGGTAAGAGACGGCTTTTCAATGAACAACCAGGAAAAAATACTTTTATAATGATCAGAGACAAGCTAAAATAATTAGCCTGTCCCTGATTTTTTATTTATTCAATAGACTGCATATTCTTTTAAGTCCTTCAGTAAGCATCGCTCTGGGACATGCCAGATTAAGCCTTATATATCCATCGGAGTCTGCAACGAACATATTGCCACCCTCAAGAAGCACACCGGCATTATTGGCAAAATACAGAGGAAGGTCTACATCCTTGGATACGTAAGCATTTATATTCACCCAAGCCAGGTAGGTGGCTTCAGGAATTTTGTACACAGCCTTTGGCAGATGCTCTTCCAAATACTGTTTGGTAAATTCAAAGTTTCCGTCAAGATATTCTTTAAGCTCCCTAAGCCATTCTCCGCCATGGAGGTAAGCAGCCTGAGCTGCAGCTATGCTTAGGGGGTTATCAAAGGAGTAGTGACGCTTCTTCCAGGTATCTCTTAGCATATCATTTGGGATTATGATATTTGAAAACATTAGTCCTGCCATGTTGAAGGTCTTGCTGGGTGCCATGCAGGTTATTATTCTGTCAGTGTCAGGAAACAGCTTTGCCATAGGGGTATGTGTAAGGCCTGACCTAAGCAGGTCGCAGTGAATCTCGTCTGATATTAGCCAGAGACCATTATCAAGACAAAGCTTCCCAACCTTTTTCAGCTCCTCTTCAGACCATACCCTTCCCGAAGGATTGTGGGGATTGCAGAATATACATACAGCAACCTTCTCATCTGCAGCCTTTCTTTCTATATCCTCAAAGTCCATAGTATAATAGCCGTCCTTTTCAACGAGGCTGGAGGTTACAGTTTCTATACTGTTAAAATCAGCTGCATATTTAAAATATGCATAGGATGGAGTAAGTATCAGTATCTTTTCATCAGGTTTGCATATATATTCAATTAACTCATATAGCGCTGGTATTATTCCATTTGAGGTGACCAGGTGTTCCTTTGGGAATGACCAGCCGTAAAGATTTTTCGTCCAGGTTGAAAATGCATTGTAGTACTCTGGATCAAATACCTTGGTGTAACCAAATATTTTTTTATCAGCCCTGTCCTTGATAGCTTGAACAACTTCCGGCGGTGCTGCAAATTCCATGTCCGCCACCCACATCCGTATGAATTCATCATCTGCATAGGGGAACTTCATATCAGGGCCGGCATGGAAAATGTATTCCCTGAAGCCGTCAGTATTCATGGCATTTGTGCCTCTTCTTTCAATAACTTCATCAAAATTGTAATTCATAGGTCATCATCCTTCCATATATGATTTTCAGTGTGTAACTGATTCTTTAAATAATTATTACATAAATGATCCTTTTATACAAAATGAAAGAAATTTACTTTAATGAAACAAAAACTCAAGATTGTTTCCTTTAAATAGACAAATCTATGTTTATAGGCTAAAATTTAAGTAAATTTTAAATTTTTACATTATTTCAGATAATTGAATAATTTTATGAAACTTTAAACTGGAGGAATATTAATGGAGAAGATAAACCAGGAAATCGGCAGGAAAATCAGGAATTTCAGGAGAGGCAGGGAAATGACTGTCCAAGCTTTGGCAGATCTTATTAGCAAAAGCAAATCCACCGTCTCCAAATATGAGAATGGTGAAATATCAATTGATATTCTAACATTATACAATATTGCAAACGCTCTTAATATTCATGTGGAGCAGCTGCTTTATATAGAGCCGGAAAAGGAGAAGCAACTATCAAAAACAGAACCTTCAACCTTTTTCAGAAATTCCAGAAGGTTTTATTCATATATTTATGACGGACGAAGCAATGAGCTGGTGAGATGTGTCATAGATGTTTTTCCTGAGCAGGATCCGCCCCGTTTTAAGACTGTGCTTTATATGAATGTTAAGAGCTATGATAATTATGAGGACTGTGAAAATACTTATTGGGGTTATATGGAGCATTATGATGTGATAACCACCATTGTGATGAGAAATCAGGCAACTCCTGTTGAAAGAATAATAATCAACATTCTTGCTTCTTTTATGGATTCAAAAAAGAAATGGGGGCTGATGTCCGGGGTATCCTTCAGACCCTTCATGCCTATAGCGTTAAAGATGCTGTTTTCCAAAGAACCACTGCAGGAAGATAAAGAACTGATAAATGAGCTTAAAATTTCAAAGGAAGACATAAGGATAATGAAGATGTACAATATGATGGCCGTAACCTAAGTGTGACCAAATATAAAATAAAATAGGTTGACCCAAAGGGAACATAAGTAAATTACTTCCTGGATCACCTTTTTACTATTTCTGTAAAATCTTATCCAAGTCTTTTCCTTGTAGCTCAATGTCTAAAATAATTATTTTAATATTGTTGAAACAGAAACAAATGTTTTATATACTATTGATAATACAACAATAGGTTGGAGGATATACAGTGAACAAAGAAGAACAGTTAATGATGGGTTTTAGGGAATTGTTTAACAAAATATCTTGGCTTAATAAGTTTAAAATGGAAGACAGTCTTAAGGAATATAAGTCTTCTGAAGTACACTACATAGAATGTATTGGAAGCAATATAGATCCTAACGTGACAAAACTTGCGGAGTCCCTTTATATGACCAGGGGTGCCATTAGCAAAATGACCAAGAAGCTTATAAAAAAGGGTATCATTGAAAGTTATCAGAAGCCGGATAATAAGAAAGAAATTTATTTCAAGCTCACTGATCAAGGACAAAAAATTTATAAAATCCATGAAGAGCTGCACAGAGAGTTTCAAGAGCGGGATAAAGCCGTATTTAATCAGGTAACTGAGGAACAATTCGACAGTATGCTTAGCTTCATTGAAAAGTATAATAGTCATTTGGATGCAGAAATAAAGAAAAAGAATATGGATATAAAGTCAGAATAAATTTGAATAATAAAAATGAAATCACAGGCAGCCTAACTTTACTCATAAAGGGCTGCATTTTTATTATATTTATTTTGTTGACATGGAAACAAAACGATGATATGATAATTTTGTTGACATGGAAACAAAATTATGACTTTGAAAGGAGAATTTAAATGTTTAAATTTAGATCACATAATGTAAAGAGCATTGAACAAATCGTAGATAACAGGGCTTTGATATTCGGTCTTATGTCAGTATTCCTTTGTGGAATAGGCTTCACTATCATAACACCTGTCGTTCCATTCTTAGTACAGCCTTATATAAATAATCCAGGAGATCAAGCTAAAGTTGTTGCGCTACTGACCTCTGTTTATGCAGTTTGCGTGTTTTTTTCAGCTCCCGGACTTGGAGCTTTAAGCGACAGATATGGCCGCCGTCCGGTACTCTTAATATGTCTTTTGGGTTCTGCAATGGGATATTTAATTTTTGGCATGGGAGGAGCTTTATGGGTACTATTTACCGGGCGCATAATAGATGGTATAACAGGTGGGACCATAAGCACTATCTTTGCTTACTTTGCAGACATCACTCCTGTAAAGCAACGAACTAAATACTTTGGATGGGTGAGTGCAGTTGTAGGTGTAGGCACCGTCCTTGGCCCTACTCTAGGTGGATTACTTGCCAAGTTTGGTTATTCTGTACCCATATATTTTGGAGCAGTAATAACTTTATTGAATGTGGTTTATGGACTCTTTTTTATGCCTGAAAGCCTTGACAAAAATAATAGACTGCAAAAGATTACCTTTGTAAGATTGAATCCATTTACACAGCTTATAAGTGTACTTTCCATGAAAAACTTAAAAATGTTTCTTATATCTGGTTTCTTACTTTGGATACCCAACGGATCTTTACAGGCAGTTCTTTCACAATTTACAATAGATACATTTAATTGGAAGCCTGTATTAATCGGACTTATGTTTTCAATTATGGGTATCCAAGACATCATTTCACAAGGTTTCATAATGCCAAAGCTTTTGATAAAACTTAGTGATGCACAAATAGCAATTCTCGGAATGGTTTCGGAAATTATAGGTTATAGTCTTATTGCAACATCAGCTTTGTTCTCATTTTATCCTCTTCTTATCCTAGGAATATTTATATTCGGTTTTGGTGACTCAATTTACGGACCTTCATTTAATGGTATGGTCTCCAAGTCTGTGGGTTCCAGTGAACAAGGAAGAATTCAAGGAGGCAGCCAATCTATTCAATCTTTAGCAAGAATAATTGGGCCTATAATTGGAGGACAAATCTATGTGTCACTTGGTCATGCTACACCCGCTTTTATGGGAATTATCCTTATTACAATGGCAATACCAGTTTTGTACAAGGGTACACATGCAATTATGTAAACTATCTACAATATTTACTTATGGTAGGGTTCTCCATTTGAAATTCGGTAACCACGGTAAATCTGCTCAAGAAGGAATACCCTCATAAGCTGGTGAGGGAAGGTCATTTTGGAAAAGGATATGGAATAATCAGCTCGACTTATGACTTCCCTTGAAAGCCCAAGGGATCCCCCTATAACAAAAGCCAGGTTGCTTTTACCTTCAATGCCCCATTTATCTATAAGATTGGAGAACTCCTCTGAGCTCATCATTTTACCCTTTAGGTCAAGGACGGTAACAAACATATTGTCCTTAATGGATCTAAGTATAGCTGAGCCTTCCTTTTCTTTTATTTGCATTTCTTCCTTTTCTGAAGCATTGTCGGGGGTCTTTTCATCTGGGATTTCTATTATCTCCAGCCTGCAGTAGCGGCTTAGACGCTTGGAATATTCAGCAATAGCTTCTTTCAGGTACTTTTCTTTAATTTTTCCTACACAAATTATATATATGTTCATGATATCTCCTCTATAGTAAAAAAACCTTACACCTAAGTGCAAGGAATCTTTTTAAGCATTTTTGCCGCAGCAGTTTTTATATTTCTTGCCGCTTCCACAAGGACAAGGTTCATTTCGTCCAACCTTTTCTTTATTTACAATGGTCTTGGAAGCTGCCCATTCTTTACGAATATCTTTTCTCTTTTCCTTTGAAAAGATTCCATCCCATTGAGGAAGTTCATACAGGTACTCTGCTTTGGCCTCCAGCATATTGAAGTACAGCTTGGAGAAGTCGATGTTAAGGCTTATTTCAGAATCCTCCTCGATTTTTTCCAGATCAAGGGTTTCAATAAGGCTTTCATTAATTCCATCTAAAAATCCCATAAAGTAAATTGAGGGTGCTCCATACTTTTCAGCAAGCTCCTTTACAGTACCTTTAATTTCAGCCTGATGTTCTGCAAGAAGTCTTGAATATACTTCTTTTTCTATTGCACTGTATTCCTGCCAGAAGGCTGCTTCTCCTCTTTGTTTTACAAATTCAATTACCATTTCGGTCCAGTTGGTATACAAACTCATCTTTGTTTCTCCTTTTTATTCTGAAATTTCTAAAGCGTACAATGCGCTTTTGCTGCAATAACTGCAAATATTTTCATTAGTGTGTACCAATATTGGAAAGGTTTCATACTTTACTAAAAAATCATCTATAGCTAGTTCGATGTGTTCTTCACAGGAATATATCCTGTCACTTTGTGCTGCTATTAAAATCAGTCCTTCCCAGCGGCTTTGTGAGGTCCATATTGCCGCCCCAAATATTCTGGTCATTATCTTCTATGAACAGCTTAACCTTAGTGATTGTAGGTATTTCTGTAAGGGACATAACTATGCTTTCAACCAATGCCTGTTCCTTTAAAGGAGACAGTACAATATTGGCTTCCCTGCTGAAGTTGACATATGCTATGCCGTCCTTCACTGAAAGACTTAAAAGTCTAGATTCCCTGGGAAGCAGCTGTCGCATGTTATCCTTGATAGATGGTCCTTTAATGAGCTCCTGTATCACTATCTCACCCATAAGCTCATCATAGTTATAGGATCTTTCCTCCCTGGTTACATTTGGTATATTAGAGTCCTGGGAGGAGTCAAAGTATAGGTTCAGATTTATTATTTTGTCTTTTGAGGCGGATAATGTAATTTGTTTTTCCTTGTCATTTGAGTTCTGGTTTATACTTTGTTTTGTGCTGCAGCCTGGAATCAGTAGTGCTGCAGTTAATACAAATGAGGAAAGTGTAATTAATGACCTTTTTTTCACAAACATCACCTACAAATTAAATCTCTATATAGTTACTAGGCATGTCTCTTTTTGCCATACCTATTGCAACATCTTTTCCTAACGTTATGTTATTTTCAAGTAAAATATTAATAACAGTCTGGTAGGCTAAATCAGGATAATTATTTGTTTTGCTTAAGTGACCAAGAATTACATTTTTAAACTTGCTGTTTACAATACTTAAAATGGCATTTCCGCAGTCTTCATTGGAAAGGTGGCCAATATTGCTTAATATCCTTCTTTTAAGAGGATATGGATAAGGTCCGAATTTCAGCATTTCAACATCATGGTTGCTTTCCAGAAGAACTACATCAGCATCCTGTATGTAGTTTTTCACCTCCTGAGAAAAATATCCCAAATCCGTTGCTATACAAGCCTTCTTTTTGCCGGAGGTTATAGAATATCCGCTGGGACACACTGCGTCATGGGATATGTTAAAACTCTCCACTTCAAGGTCTTTAATATTAACGGCAGATTTATCAAAAATTTTAATATTATGTTCTTTGATTTTTCCTAAAGTGCCTTTAATGGCATTCCATGTGTCTTCATTTGCATATACAGGTATATCATATTTTCTAGAGAGCACACCAATTCCTTTGGTATGGTCTGTGTGTTCATGGGTTACAAATATTGCATCTATATCAGCAGCAGTTTGTCCAATTTGATTCATTGCATTTTCAATACTTTTGCCAGGAAGGCCGGCATCAACAAGTATCTTTGTTTTTTCAGAGGAAACAAAGATGCTGTTTCCGCTGCTTCCGCTGTATAATGGGCAAAAAATCATATTAAATCTCCATTCTTAGGTTTTATTTTTCAGAAACTCTGCAGATATCCGCACCTAAATGCCTGAATTTGTTTTCTATATTTGGATAGCCTCTGTCAATATGTTCAATGCTTTGCACCTCAGTAGTGCCTTCAGCCATAAGGCCTGCAATAACCATAGCTGCTCCGGCTCTAAGGTCTGTTGCCCTTACTACAGCCCCTGTGAGTCTGCTTACACCATCAATGATGGCTGTACGTCCTTCTACTTTAATGTTGGCACCCATTTTTTTTAGCTCGTCTACATGCTTAAACCTGCTTTCCCAAATGCTTTCCGTAACAATGCTTCTGCCCTTGGCGGAAGAAAGCAGTGCAGTAAGAGGCTGCTGAACATCTGTTGGGAATCCTGGATATGGCTGGGTTTTAATGTTTACCCCTTTCAGCTTACCATTTGAAGAAACAGTAATTGAATCACCATTTTCCTTAACTTCGGCACCTATCTCCACTAATTTTGCTGAAATGGACTCCAGGTGCTTGGGAATTACATTTTCAATAGTCACTTTGCCGCCGCAGCCAGCTGCTGCTATCATAAATGTGCCAGCTTCAATCTGGTCTGGTATTACACTATAGGAGCAGCCCTTCAGCTCCTTTACTCCTACAATTCTTATAACGTCTGTGCCTGCGCCCTTAACATTGGCACCCATGCTGTTGAGGAAATTGGCTACATCTACCACATGAGGCTCCTTGGCAACATTTTCCAGAGTGGTTGTACCCTCTGCCAGCGTAGCTGCCAGCATCACATTTATAGTAGCACCTACACTTACCACATCAAAGAAAATATTTGTACCGGTAAGCTTTTCAGCTTCAACTACCACACAGCCGTGATTAATCACAACCTTGGCACCCAGCGCCTCAAAGCCCTTGATATGCTGGTCTATAGGCCGAACTCCGATGGGACACCCACCAGGGAGCTCTACTCTTGCCTTTTTGAACCTGCTTAATAGAGCACCTATCAAATAGTAGGAAGCTCTCATTTTCCGTACATCTTCTGTATTTGCATTTAAATTGTTTAATTTTGTACTATCTATCATAACTGAATTGCAATTTCGAACTACTTTACAGCCTAAACTTTCAATTATTCTTTCAAGGCAGTTTATATCTTCAATATCCGGAATATTATCAATATTGCATACACCACTGCCTGCAAGTATTGCTGCAGGAAGAATAGCAACCGCTGCATTCTTGGCACCGCTGATCTCAATGCTGCCAAAGAGTGGGTTTCCTCCATTTATAACTAATTTCTCCATTAAAAATATCCATCCTTATCTTAATATTAGTAATATAGCTACAAACTTCATTATAACATAATTCTATATAATTTTATCATTTATTTCTGAAATGTGAATAGTATATTAACTTTATTTCAAAAAAAATTTTAAACAAACAAGGTTAATATTGTGGTATAATACAAAATGTATGACAAATTACATATGGGGTATGGAGGAAGCAAAAGATTATGAAGTATTATTTAGTAGCATTGCTCGACAAAAATTCTAACGAGCACGTTGAGCAAATTCAGAGAAACTTATGCAGAAAATATAAGTTGTATAAGAGTACGCCTTTATTATATATAACCTTGGAAGTAATCGGTGATCCCGATGTGGAAAAGTTAAGCAAGATAATATCTGATATCGTGAAGCCATATAAAAAATTCAAGGTTTCAATAAACGGAGCTGAATGCTCTAATGCCTCCATGAAATTTGCAAATTTAAAGGTGGAAAATAAAGGATACATTGTTAGGCTGGCAAGGCATTTTAATGAAAAACTGAGGATGTATGGCTTTGATGTTAAAGAAAATCATGCAGAGCAGCAGCTAAACATTCCGCTGATAGGAAACTTTTTTCACAGTAAGGAAATTCCCGGCAGGGAAAATGAAAATGTAAAAAGTGAGAACATTAACAGAATGGTCACTATAGACAGACTGGAACTATGGAAAAATGTTAATAACAGAAAAGATATGCTGGTGAAAAAATTTCAGCTAAGAGAATATTAATAAAAGGTGCAGTTTTAGGCTGCACCTTTTGTAATTTATATATCCAGAAGGTTTTTCTTGTAGGAGGAATATAATTCTCTTAACTCGCACATTTTAGAATCAAGCTCCAGCTGGAGGCATGAAAGCTCGCCATAATCCTCAACCTCTGCTGCCATTCTTATTCTTGTAAATAAGCTCTTTTTAGCATAGGTATCCTTCATAATGTAGTATCTCAATTCATTAATTTTCATCCAGTTTGCTACGTCTAGATCCAGAGCCTTTTCAGCATTATGGAGCATTTTGCAGCTTCTTATTTCAACGGCGTAGTTGTTGATTATTCTATTATTTATTTCTACAACCCATTTTTTTGTGGTACCCATTCTAAAGCTGTTTATAAGTTTATCAGTTAAAACATCCGCATCCGTTAATACTTCAAGTTTTTCAGGATATTTATCAAAGGCGCAGAGATTTTCATATACTGTGGCAGGCGCTTTGCCAAAATAAGCTTCTCTTTCCTCATCAGTAAAATCTTCGAATACATCTTCTTCACTTCTGTAGGCTCTTCCTTTTTCAAGGTAATCTGCATCATCCTCTGGTTTCTTTGAAAGCTCCGCAAGCAGTGCATCTTCATTTTTTCCGTTTATTACAGCATATTTGATTCCATCGATCATAGCCATATATAAGGTTGCTATAGCTATATATGAGTTTGTGTGAGGGTTTGGAGCTCTCAGCTCAAATCTTGTTGACATAGGATTCTGAAGGTCTCTTATTACCCCTATTAATATGGTTCTGTTTCTTGATGGAATATCTACAGAATGTCCTATAGAAGTAACGATGCATACTGGTGCTTCAAAACCAGGCTTTAACCTTCTCAAGGAATCATTTGTTGAAGAAACAAATGGATTTATTACTTCATAATTTTTTAATATACCCATGATTGAGGCATAGCCGAATCTGCTTAAAAAGTGATTGTTTGTGGCAGTAAACAGGTTAATTCTCTTACCATTCTTCAGCTTTAATGCAATTCCTATATGAGTATGCTCACCGCTGCCTGCAACACCATCAATTGGTTTTGCCAGGAAGGTTACATCCAGACCGTTTTTTCTGAAGGTTTCATGTACAAGGCCTTTAATGAGCATTTCATTATCTGCAGCTTGAAGGGCAGTTGAGTATTTCCAGTCTATTTCAAGCTGTTCCATAATGTGAGTGTAATTACCTGATTCATCAAGTCTTGCTTTAACACCGCCAACTTCCTTATGTCCCATTTCTGGTTCAAGACCGTATTCTTCCATAACCTGCAGAGTTTGTTCCAGCGCAGTTCTAACGGCACCCTTTGTTCTTGTCCAGTATTGTTCTTGAAGCACCTGTGAAGTGGATAATTCCTCAACTTCTGTTTTCTCATTTGGAGTTTTTACCCAAAACTCAAGCTCAGTTGCACAGGTAGCAATAACATCGTCGATATCATCAAATTTTATATTAAATGGGGATAAAGAATCAGGATGAGTTTTGAAAAGCTCAAACAGGGTTTTAGTGAAATGATCGATGGACTTTTTAAGTATAGATCTTGAATCTACAGGTTTATTTTCGTGATAAAGATAGCATGGAATTCTTAAGGAGCCAACAGGCTTGCCAGTTTTAGGGTCTATGTTTTCGTAGTTGTAGTCTACAAACCAATTTACATCTACATCAGCCAGCATATCCACCTTGGCGTTATTAAGGGATGCAATTCCAGGCAGTACTACTGAGGAACCGTCAGTTTGAACAGCGCCTTTCAGGAAAGTATTGATGTCATCTAAAAATATCTTGGAAGGAATCTTTTCATCAGTGCTGTTGCCTGATAAATCCACACCCACCAGTGACACGAATTTTATTTCCGGATGTTCCGTTAATAATTTTTCAAGCGTTTCTTCGGAATGGCTTTCTTTTGGGATAACATAAATTAAATCATTTATCATAGGGTACCTCCATAAAAAATTATAAAAGAGCTGTTATACTCTGTTTTTCTATACTAATATATTCATGATTTTATAATTAATATATGAATAAGTCAAGAGCTAGCACCGGGTAAAGGATTCCTTAAATTTTTAATAGACCTGGTTAAAAGCTGCATTAAATTATGATATGGCAATAATAACTGAAAACACAACGTTTTCAGTTATTATTTATTTAATGGTACCAGGTGAAATTTTTAAATATGTGAAATAACCGAATTCAATGAACCAAATAAAATTAATTGAAGATTTTATAAAAAATAATGCATATTTATACTGTGTTGATATGTGATTTTAAAAGTGGTATCATAAATAATGGTATAGTTAAAATGGGGTGGTATAATGAAGCAAGAATTGAAGCCAATAGGCTTTTTTGATTCCGGTGTAGGTGGCATCAGTGTATTGAGAGAAGCTGTTAAGCAGCTGCCTGAGGAAAACTACATATATTTCGGTGACTCCGGGAATGCCCCTTATGGTATAAAAACGGTGGAAGAGGTAAAAAAGCTCACATTCAAGGCTGTGAATTTTTTGCTGGGTATGGATGTTAAGGCAGTGGTAATAGCCTGCAATACAGCTACCAGTGCTGCCATAGAGGATTTAAGGGGAACAATAAGCAATATTCCAATTATAGGTATCGAACCAGCTTTAAAGCCTGCTATGGAATACAGCAAAAAAGGAAAGATAATTATTATGGCCACTACCATGACTCTGGCCGAAAAGAAATTCAGCAATCTGATGAAAAGATATTATAAGGAAGCAGATATCCAGCCACTGCCGTGTCCGGGACTTGTTGAACTTATTGAAGGCGGCGTAACAGAAGGCAGAGAAATAGATAATTACCTCAATAAAAAACTTGCTCCATATTTGAATGAAGGCATTGGGGCAGTAGTATTAGGATGCACCCACTATCCTTTTATTAAGGATTCTCTGTCAAAACTGCTTGGGCAAGATACAGCAATTATAGATGGCAGCGAAGGAACAGCCAGGCAGTTAAAAAGGCAGCTCATAAAAAATAAGATGATGAATAAAAGCAAACAGAAGGGATATGTAAAAATATACAATTCTATTGAGGATCCCGAAATAATAGAGCTTTCATATAAACTTTTAGGTAAGCCTTAACTTTGTTAGGGCTTAAATTTATTTATAAAACTATTGTGCAATATATTATACATATGGTATAATAAATTACATAGAATGATAACGATATCATACTTTATAGGATAAAAGGGAAAAACATAATATGTAATTAAGCTTTTATGTTTTTTTCTGAAAACGTTTATAATATTATATCGGAGGGGTCAAAATGGAATTAAATTTAAACAAAATCAAGGAAGCACAACAAAACATTAAAGGAGTTGTTAGAAGGACACCGCTTTTTTTCACCAGCACATTTTCAAATAAGTGTGACTGCAATATTTACTTAAAGTGTGAAAACAAGCAGAAAACAGGAGCCTTCAAGCTTAGAGGAGCATACAACAAGCTTGTGTGCCTTACAGAAGAGGAAAAAAGCAAAGGAGTAATAGCTTCTTCTGCTGGAAATCATGCTCAGGGAGTTGCTTATGCAGCTACAGCCTTCGGAGTTAAATCTACAATAGTAATGCCGGTAACTGCACCTCAGGCTAAGGTTCAGGCAACAAGAGGCTATGGTGCTGAAGTTGTTCAGTCAGGTCAGGTATTTGATGATGCAGCTGCCAAAGCCGTAGAATTACAGAAGGAAACAGGGGCTACATACCTTCATCCATTTAATGATGTGGATTTAATGGCAGGACAGGGAACCATAGGTCTTGAAATACTTGAAGATCTTCCAGAAGCAGATATAATCCTGGTTCCAATTGGCGGCGGCGGACTTATTTCAGGTATAGCCACAGCTGTTAAATCATTAAAGCCAGAAATAAGAGTTATAGGAATCCAGCCTGAGGTTATAGCATCCACAAAGGCTTCCCTGGAAAAGAATGAAATTGTAACTTTGCCTGGAGTTAAATCCCTGGCAGATGGAATTTCAGTAGCTACACCTGGTTCTCTATGCTTTGAATATATAAAAAAGTATGTTGATGAAGTAGTGACAGTAACCGAAAATGAAATAGCAAACGCTATGTTCAACCTGATGGAAAGAAATAAGCTTGTTACTGAGGGATCAGGAGCAGCACCTATGGCAGCACTTTTAGCAGGAAAGATTTCCGGAGTGAAGGGCAAGAATGTAGTAGCTTTAGTAAGCGGAGGAAATGTTGACATCGCAACTGCAGCTAAAATAATAGAAAGAGAGCTTGTTTTACAGGATAGAAGAATCAGATTCCAGGTAGAGCTTGCAGATAAAGTTGGTCAGCTGGGAACTCTTATATCAGAAATAAGCAGACTAGGCGGCAATGTAGTAACCGCAAGACAGGATAATAACTGGAATGAAAAAGGATTAGACTATGCAAATGTAAACTTTGAAGTAACTGCAGAATCACCAGAGCATGGTAAGAGCCTTATAAATGAGCTAATTTCTAAAGGATATAATATTCAGATAATAAAATAATTCTTGCAGGAGACTAAAAGTCTCCTGTTTTTATTTTATCAATTATTGACATTGGTTTTAAATATGTGTCAAAATATTTAAATGTACATAATATTTTGAATTTACTAAGGAGAGTAAAATGGCACATATAAATTTTTCCAAAGCTAATTGTAAAAATTGTTATAAATGTTTAAGATCCTGTCCTGTAAAAGCAATTAAGTTTAAAAATCAGCAGGCACAAATTGTAGAAGAAAGATGTATAAAGTGCGGGCACTGTCTTTATAACTGTCCTCAAAATGCAAGCTTTATTCAAAGTGATCTGTATAAAGTAAAACAAGCTATAAAGCTTGGGAAACAGGTAATAGCCAGTATAGATCCATCATTCCTCAGTTACTTTCCAGATATGGATGAGCAAAAGGTTATAGCTGCAATAAAAAAGCTTGGGTTTAATGAGGTGGAGGAAAGTTCCATAGCTATAGAGGCTATGGACGATATTTATTCCCAGTACATCAAAAAAAGCAGCAGCAGAATTCTAATTTCAACCTGCTGCCCTTCAGCTAATTATCTGGTTGAAAAATACTATCCGGAGCTTATAAAGTACCTTATTCCATTGGATTCCCCCATGGTTGCTCATGGAAAAATACTGAAAAAGAATTATGGCAGTGATGCATATACCGTATTTATAGGACCCTGCGTTTCCAGAAAGTTCGAAGCAGGGGATTTTAAAAATGCCAATATCATAGATGCTGTTTTGAGTTTTGATGAGATACATAGATGGATTTCAGGATCAAATATAGATATTGCCTCTATCAAAGAAGAAATGCCGTATAAAAATTATGCTTCCCCGGCAATGGGATATCATATTGGTGAAGGTGAATCCGTTAGTTTAAAGCAGTTGATAAGTGAAAAGAATATGGATATAATTTCTGTAAATGGAATAAACCACTGCATGGAAATATTTGAGGAACTAAAAGATGGCAAGGTTCAGGATGTGTTTGTGGATGTTAGTGCATGCAGAGGTAATTGCATAGGAGGACCTAATCTGGCAAGAGAATCAAGGGATTTTTTTTCAAGAAGAAAAAAAGTAACCAACTATGTTAAAAACAGGGGAATTGTTCATAATGATAAGATGACTTTAAGTTTTTCCAGAAGTTTTTTTGATAAGGGCATATCATCAGTTTATGTAAAAGAAGAGGACATACAAAGAGTTATGAAGCTTATGGGCAAATTTGACATGCATGATGAGTTGAACTGCGGGGTGTGCGGCTATAGCACCTGCAGAGATAAAGCCAGGGCTGTATGCCTTGGTATGGCGGAAATTGAAATGTGTCTCAACTTTATGAGGGGAAAAGCGGAAAATATAACAAATGTTATATTTAAAAACAGCCCAAATATTATCATGATTATAGATGAAAATCTTAATATAGTTGAAATTAACCCTGCGGCAGAAAGAGCCTTTTCGGTGACCGGTGAAAATATCAAAGGTAAAAATGTATCAGTGATTATAGACTCCAGTGATATAATCCAGGTTAAATACAATAAGGAAAATATACTTGGAAAAAGGGTTGAATATCCTCAATATAATGGAATATTTGTACAAAACATAGTTTACCTGGAGAAACACAGCATAATTCTTGTGACGATGGATGATATTATGGAGGAGGAAAGAAATAAAATTGAGCTGATGAATGTAAGGGAAAACACGCTGAATGCTGCTCAGGATGTAATTGAAAAGCAAATGAGGGTAGCACATGAGATAGCAAGCCTTCTTGGAGAAACAACAGCAGAAACGAAGGTAACCTTAACAAAACTTAAAAAGTTTATACAAGGTAATTAACCATGTATTTTCATTATATAAATTTTAATGTATAATTTATTATGTTTATAGTGTATGATCTATCTTTTATCATAATTAGAATGGAGGAACAAATATGAATCCTATAGTAACAATTAAGATGAATTCAGGAAAAGTTATGAAAGCAGAACTTTACCCTGAAATTGCACCAAATACAGTAAAAAATTTTATCAGCCTGGTGAATAAAGGCTACTACAACGGGCTTGTTTTCCATAGGGTTATACCTGGTTTTATGATTCAGGGAGGCTGTCCCAATGGAACAGGTATGGGTGGCCCTGGATATTCAATTAAAGGAGAATTCAAGGCCAATGGTTTTGATAACAGCTTGAACCACACCAAGGGTGTATTGTCTATGGCCAGATCAATGAGTCCTAACTCTGCAGGAAGTCAGTTTTTCATAATGGTGGAGGATGCTCCCCATTTGGATGGACAGTATGCTGCCTTTGGTAAACTTACTGAAGGCTTTGAAACAGCAGACGAGATTGTAGCGGCTAAAAGGGACTTCAGGGATAAACCTTATGAGGATCAGGTTATGGAAGAGGTTACTGTGGATACCTTCGATATACAGTATGATGACCCCGAAACTGTTTAAAATGTGATGCTCCGGGAGGGATATTATTGAATAATGATAAACTGGTTTTGAGCTATGGTTTTGATGAGGAAGAAGGAAAACGGATTGATATCATTGCAAAAGAGGCTGGTTTTCCGTCGGTAAAGGAAATAAAAAACACCATGGGTAAAATGACAGTAAAGGAAATATTGAATGGGCATGCTTTCGAGGTATATAACTGCAGCATGCCTGAGGATAAGATTATTTTGTTCAATAACTTCAGTGATAGTGAATTAGAAAAGGCTATCAGGCTTTTCAGGTCAGGCTTTACAGAAATGCCAATATTGGCGGTTGTCACAGAGACTTCTGTAAACTGGACCTTTGAAAGGCTTGTAAACCATCTGTCAGAGGAGAGAAAGTGGCATAAGCTGCACAATAAAATTGGAGGATAATATGAGCAGGGTTGGAGAAAATGTTAAGCAGGCCAGAATAAATGCAGGAATGAGCCAAAAACAGCTTGCAAAAAAGCTTGGCGTTGCTGAAGGCTTCGTTAATGAAGTTGAAACCGGAAGAAAAATAATAAATCAGGACCTTATTGACAGGCTGTCAAAGGTACTAGGCAAAGATATGAACGACATAACTATGTCTTTTGAAGAACAGGTCTATAAGGAAGAAAAGGTACAAAAGCAAAGTGTTAAAAAGGATAAACCTGAACAGATAAATGATGTATGGAATGAGGCATTTGCTTCAGTAATAAAAAGTGTGCCTATCTATGATTATAGTCTGACCAGGATAAAAGGGGCAAGGCAAATGCCTTTGTTAAATAACAAAATTGAAGGACATAATCAGGATAAAGTATTTTACCTTGAAATTGAGGACGATGATATGCTGGGTTTTAGGATAGCCAAGGGTGATATGGCTTTTGCACAAGCAACAAATGAGTTCTTCAATAATTCCATATCCTTGATACAATATGGAGATAATAGATCCGTAAGGCAGCTAAAAAGGCTTGACAACAACAAAGCCCTTATAATAAGCAATAAGGGCGTGGTTAAGACTGAAACTGCAGAAATAAAGGATATTAAGGTAATAGCAAAGCTGGAAAGACTGGAGATAACCCTTTAGATACCCTTTAAATCAAAATCAGGCACAAAAGCTTCACTGGC
The DNA here is from genome assembly GCA_937927335.1 of uncultured Clostridium sp. GTDB lineage: Bacteria > Bacillota > Clostridia > Clostridiales > Clostridiaceae > UBA699. The sequence goes on along the minus strand of CALBDU010000079.1, from coordinate 44,554 downwards.
AGTGCCGGAATCCTGAATAAAAGCATTTTTTATTCCTAAACCTAAGCAGTATTCGATAATTGATTCGTAATGCTTAGGTTTTAATTTTTTGTAAATTTCAGGATACTTATCTGCCTTGTACATGGGGGTATATTGATTCATGAGGCTTATGTATACATTATCCCCATAGGTGTTGTATATATAATCAATGACTTTTTTCGTATCGAACAATAATCCAGGGAGCATCAAATGTCGTACTATAAGTCCTTTCCTTATCATTCCATCATCGCTGAATTCTATTTTACCGGCTTGTCGGTACATTTCATCTATTGCCCTGGCAGCATGAAAAAAGTAGTCCTTAACAGAAGAATACTTTATTGCATAATCATCCTTATAATATTTGAGGTCAGCCAGGTAAACATCCACAGTGCCCCTTAAGGATTTGATGGTATTGATGTTTTCATAGCTGTTGGTATTATAAAGCACAGGCATATTAAGGCCGCCTCTTTTGGCAATTTTTATGGCTTCTATTATCTGAGGAACATAATGGGTTGGAGTTACCAGATTTATATTATGAGCTCCTTTTGCCTGCAGGCCCAGAAATATTTCACCAAGTTCTTCGATGGTAAGCTCCCTTCCATAAGACTCCTGGCTTATCTTGTAGTTTTGGCAGAAGACACAATGGAGGTTGCAGTTTGAAAAGAATACTGTACCAGATCCTCTAACCCCTGATATGCATGGCTCTTCCCATTGATGCAGGTATGCCTTTGCAATTTTCACAGCACTGCCGGATCTGCAGTAGCCAAGTTGTCCCTCCAGTCTGTTGACCTGACAGTTTCTTGGGCATAATTCACATTTTTTTAGTATGTCAAGCATTTTAAACACCTCTAATACATTTGTAAATTTATTATATACTTTTTTCATTAATAATAAAATTTTTATTTTTAGGCAAAACTAATCCTGAAATAACCTTAGTTAATGGAAGTGGGTGATACTAATTGATTTGCAAAATTAGAAAAACTCGGTGCTGGTTTATGCTGCTGCTTTTATGCATATGTATAATAGTTCCCGTATCCTGCAGTAAAAATCAGGAAACTTCGGAAAGCGGGAAGGGAGCATTTGACATAAAAGCTGCCTCCAATGTGGTAGAAGCATATATGAAGGCAGTGGAAGAAGGCAATATGGAAGGTGTCAAAAAATTTTATTCCAAAAACCTTCTTAAAAATTTCGTGGATAAAGAAAATCCCGAATTTAAAATAATGGGCTACAATATACTGGAAACTAGCAAGGTTGGAGATACAGGGCTTTTCAAAATCCGCGTATCCAGATCCAGCACTGCAACCTCCAGAGCTGCTCTTGATGAATATGTAGTTAAGGTTATTAAGGAAGGATTTGAGTATAAAGTTGATGATACTAAAAGCAATCCAATTAAGGAGGCATTTCCAATAAACAGCCAAATCAGGCTTAAATCAAAAAATAATGTCAATACCAGCCTGGTTTTTGATGTAAACAGCATTCCAAGCTATACCTTTGCTAAAGAGGATAAGGCTCATATGGATAAACTTCCGGTGCCAAAGTATAATTTTGGTTCCATGACCTTCTCTTATGACGGAAATAAACTGGCTATCAGCACTATTGCCGCAGATACTGGTTTTTTTGCAGGTTTTGTAAAAATAGATGAATCAATTGAAGTGCAGGGCAGTGATGATACTTCAGAAAAAAAAGGAGGTAACGGCAATGGAGGAATGGGAGGCCAGAACGGTAATGTAAAGGAAAAGCCTGTGGGTAAGGAGCTTATTGTATTAGACGTAATAAAGGAAGGTAAGCCTGAAATGATGATCTTTTCACAGGATGAAAAATATATAGCACTGCAATACGGAAAAACTGCTGCTGATAAATTACTAAGAGTATATAAAGTAAATAACGGTGATCTTTTAGATTACAACTTTGAAAAAAACTTCCCCGTAGATAAGGTGAATATCAGCTATTCCTTCTTTGATAAAGATAATTTATACTTTATCGTTGCACCTAAGAATTCCTCAGGTCAAGACCTAAAGGATTATATAGGCAAATGGCAGCTGGACCTTAAGGAGCTTAAGGCAAAGAAAGTGTGATATAATATAGTAAAATGCTATAAAGGAGACTAAAATGGACTGGGGAGATAAAAGATATTATTCCTTGAACTGTTTTTTGAGAAATAAATTCAGCTGCAAAGTTTATAAAATATCCCTGGATGCAGGTTTTTCATGTCCAAACAGAGATGGAAAGCTTAGCACCAAGGGGTGTGTTTTTTGTAGTGAAAGGGGATCTGGAGATTTTGCAGGAAGCAGCAGTTTGCCTATTCACCAGCAATTTAACAAAATTAAGGAAATGATGTCCCAAAAATGGAGTAAAGGCAAGTATATAGCATATTTTCAGGCTTATACAAATACTTATGCTCCTGTAAATATATTAAGGGAAAAATATGAGGAGGCAATAAAAGAGGAAAACGTGGTGGCTTTAGCCATTGCTACCAGACCCGACTGCCTTTCTGAGGATGTGTTAGAGCTATTAGAGGAATTAAGTAAAAAAATTTACATATGGGTAGAGCTGGGGCTTCAAACCACCAATGACAATACTGCGAAAAGAATTAACAGAGGGTATTCATTGGAGGTTTTTGAAACGGCCTTGAGTAATTTGAGAAAAAGAAAAATAGATGTGGTTTGTCATGTTATATTCGGCTTACCAGGTGAAAGCAAAGAGGACATGCTTAGTACTGTTAATTATCTTTCCAAAAAAGACATACAGGGTATAAAATTCCATCTTCTTCACCTGATGAAAAACACACCTATGGAAGCGATGTATAAATCCGGCCAACTGACTTTTTTAAGCCAGGAGGATTATATAGATATGGTCTGTAGTGCAATTTCCATGCTGCCACCAGAGATAGTCATACATCGCCTAACTGGTGACGCACCAAGAAGCTTGCTTATAGGCCCCATGTGGAGTTTAAAAAAATGGGAAATATTAAATTCCATTGACAATACATTAAAAAGTAAAAATATTTATCAGGGATGTGAATATCATGAAGATAGACATAGTAATTTCAGCGGCACAGATAAATCAGGAGCTGCTGAAGGATAAAACTGCAGTGGTAATAGATGTGCTTAGAGCAACATCTGTTATTATCACTGCCGTGAGCAATAGCTGCAAGGAAGTAATTCCTGTTTTAACAACCAGGGAAGCATTTGATATAAGGCTAACTACAAAGGGATGTCTTCTAGGAGGAGAAAGAAATGCAGTTAAGGTAGCTGGATTTGATTTATCAAATTCTCCGATGGAATATACCAAGGAAAAAGTAGGGGGCAAAACATTAGTTTTAACCACTACCAATGGTACCAGAGCTATAAAGGGAAGCATTGGTGCTAGAAATCTTTTAATTGGCGGCATTATTAATGGACAAGCTGTTGCTGATAGAATTTTAAACTTAGACAATGATACAGTTATAGTCAATGCAGGCACTCAGGATAAGTTTTCTATGGATGATTTTATATGCAGCGGATTTATTATAGCCTCTGTCATGGAAAAAAACAAACATATTGAATTAACCGATATTGCTAAAATTGCCCTTTATATATACAGGAACAACAGCAGTATTACTGATTTTATTAAGAATGCTGCCCACTATGAAAGAATGAAGGAATTAAGCCTCCTGGATGATTTGGAATATTGCTGTAAAAAAAATATTACCTCCGTAGTGCCGGAGGTAATAGATGGAGTAATTGCATAAAATAATTGTCTTAGACTACTTGAAATATATAGAACTTCAAGTAATAGGATTCATCTGAATTCCATAGGATAGGGTGATCAGGGGCCTGGGTCCTGAATTCCACCTGTCTTAAAATCCTTCGTGCATCTTTTGCTGCATCAGCAATAGTTTCCCTGAATAAATCAGGATTCATGAAATGGGAGCAGGAGCAGGTGATAAGGTATCCGCCAGGTTTAATAAGCTTCATTCCTCTAAGGTTAATTTCCTTATAGCCTCTCACGGCACTATTTATTGTAGATCTTGACTTTGTAAATGCTGGTGGATCCAAGATAACAACGTCATATCTTCTACCTTCCTTCACCCATTGGTGAAGTACATCAAAGGCATTACAGCATTGAAATGTAACTGTATCTGAGAGCTTGTTAAGTTCAGCATTTCTAGTGGCTTCTTCAATTGCAAGCTCTGATATATCAATACCAAGTACGCTCTTAGCTCCTGCAATCCCCGCATTAAGAGCAAAGGAGCCTGTGTGGGTGAAGCAGTCAAGGACATCCGCGTCCTTGCAGATTTTATGGATTGCTTTTCTGTTATCCTTCTGATCCAGGAAGAATCCGGTTTTTTGTCCATTCTCAAGGTCAACCATGTATTTAACCCCATTTTCCTGTATTTCCACTCTTGTGTCGAAGGGTTCGGTAAGAAAGCCTTTCACCTGTTCCATACCTTCCAGCTCCCTGACCTTAACATCACTACGTTCATAGATGCCCTTGGCATTATAATCATCCTTTAAAATTTTAACCGCAATATCCTTGTATTTATCAATACCCAGAGCCAGGGACTGGATAACATAATAATCCCCATACTTATCTATTATTAATCCTGGAAGAAAATCAGCCTCACCAAAAACAAACCTGCAGCAGGAGGTATCTATAACCTTTCTTCTGTAATCCCAGGCATTTTTCATTCTGGTTCTGAAAAATTCCTCATCAATATTTTCATCTTTATCCCTGGTCATCATCCTTATGGCAATTTTTGAAGCATCGTTGATATAACCTTTTCCAATAAAGCTGTCTTTAAAATTATAAACTTCTATAATGTCACCATTGGTATATTCTCCATCATAGCCTTCAATTTCAGTAGTGTATACCCAGGGGTGGCCATTTTCTGCTTTTCTTCCCATACCTTTTTTTAGGTAAAATTTACAAGACATTAATCTACCTCCCTTTTTTCATATTGTAGTATACCATATAAATAATATTAAAAAAATCCTTTGACACATCATATTGAAATAAATTAAACTATTTTATGTGTGAAAAAAAACATAAGGAGAGAAAAATTTTGAGTATTTTAACTGTTAAAAATATCAGCCATGGATTTGGTGACAGAGCCATTTTTGAAGATGTATCCTTCAGACTTTTAAAAGGTGAGCATGTAGGCCTTATTGGAGCTAATGGAGAAGGAAAATCCACCTTTATGAATATAATAACAGACAAGCTTATGCCTGATGAAGGAACTATAGAATGGTCAAACCGGGTAAGGGTTGGCTATATGGATCAGCATACCCACCTTGAAAAGGGAAGTACTATAAGGGATATATTAAAAGGGGCTTTTAAATATTTATTTGATCTGGAAGAGGAGATGCTGGCAATAACTGAAAAAATGGGCACAGCTGATTCCGAGGAGCTGGAAAAGCTTTTGGAGGACATGGGAACCATACAGGATTTGCTTGATCATAATGGTTTTTATGTAATTGATGCAAAAGTTGAAGAGGTAGCTGCGGGGCTTGGCTTAAAGGATGTGGGGCTGGATAAGGACGTAGAGGATTTGAGCGGAGGCCAGAGAACAAAGGTCCTGCTTGCAAAACTGCTGCTAGAGGTTCCAGATATTCTACTGCTGGATGAGCCCACAAATTACCTGGATGAGCAGCATATAGAATGGCTGAAAAGGTACCTGCAGAATTATGAGAATGCATTTATTCTAATATCCCACGATATACCATTCCTTAACAGCGTTATAAACCTCATCTATCACATGGAAAATAAAAAGCTTACACGATATGTTGGGGATTACGATAATTTTATGAGAATTTATGAAGCCAACAAGAAACAGCTGGAAGCAGCCTTTGAAAGACAACAGCAGGAAATAGCAAGGCTGGAGGATTTTGTAGCCAGGAATAAAGCCAGAGTAGCCACCACGGGTATGGCAAAGTCCAGGCAGAAAAAGCTTGATAAAATGGATAGAATTGAGTTGCCAAAGGAAAAGATTAAGCCAGAGTTTAGCTTCAAAGCAGCAAGAGCCAGCGGCAAGCTTATATTTGAGACAAAGGATCTGGTTATAGGTTATGATACACCATTAAGCAAGCCTATTAATGTAATAATGGAAAGAGGAGAAAAAATTGCATTAACTGGAGCTAATGGCTTGGGAAAAACTACACTTTTAAAGAGTCTCCTTGGAAAGCTGGCCCCTGTATCTGGAACTATAGAGCTTGGGGATTACCAGCATATTGGCTATTTTGAACAGGAGATAAAGGAAGCAAATTACAATACATGTATAGAAGAGGTCTGGAAGGACTTCCCTTCATACACCCAGTATCAGATAAGAGCCGCATTGGCAAAATGTGGTTTAACCACTAAACATATTGAAAGTAAGATACTGGTGCTCAGCGGTGGTGAGCAGGCAAAGGTAAGGCTGTGCAAGCTTTTAAACAAGGAAACCAATATTTTAATACTGGACGAGCCTACAAATCACTTGGATGTAGATGCCAAGGAAGAGTTAAAAAGGGCTTTAAAGGAGTACAAGGGAAGTATTCTGCTGGTTTGCCACGAACCTGAATTTTACAGGGATGTGGTTACAAAGGTTTGGAACTGCGAAGACTGGACCAATAAAATAGTTTAAAAAAGGAGTGCATCGCACTCCTTTAATTTTAATTATTAACGCTGAGCTTCGTACTGTCTCAACAGTTTTACGAATAATTCAGGAACCTTAGCAATATTTTCTTTAGTTTCAGCAAATGCTACACGGAATTGAGTAGTTCCTGGGTTTGGATCTCCGTCTTTAATGTCATAGAAGCCCTTAAGTGGAGCTACCAGAAGAGTTGTGTCAACTCCGTTCAAGTCTACTGAGCCTTCCTGTGCACAGTATAAAACGAAGTCGATGGAGTTAAATCCTGGTTTAACGATATTTCTAACATCGATTACTGAATATATTGATGCATCTGGGCTGGAAACTATCAATTTAGGTTCAAGCGCTTTAAGGTCATTGTAGAATTTGAACATTATTTCTTTGTAGTATTCACGAAGGCCTTTGCACCATCCTGCAATATCTTCCTTGCTTTCATGAGCAAGTGCTCCGAAGATGTACTGTCCAATAACGTTGCTGCAGAGGTTAGCTGTATATTCAGCAACAGCCTGAGTATAGAATTCTTCATTGTCTGTGATTAAAGCACCGATTCTTAAACCGCATGCATTCCAAACCTTAGAAGCTGTTTCTAAGCTTATTCTTCTGCCTTCTATTCCAGGTACATCTGCATCAGATAATCCCCATATACTTACCAGGTCTGTGTCAATATAGTAAAGTTCACGATAAGCTTCGTCACTTACCATCCACATGTTGTATTTTACACATAATTTAGCAAGCTCTTTCAAAGTTGCATAATCATAAAGCTGTCCTGTTGGGTTGTCATAAGGAATAACAAGAAGTGCTCCTGGGTTATTTTCTTTTATTGTTTCTTCAAGTTTATCTAGTTCTGGAAGACTGAATTTTCCATCTTCTCCCAAGTGACGTTTTACTGTAACAGTTTTTCTGCCGATTCTTTCAGCAAAGGAAATGTAGTTTGTGTAAGCTGGATCGATCATCATGAATGGTTTTTCGCCAGTGCCTGCATCTCCGCAAACTCCAAGCAATAATAATTCCATACCAGTGGATCCGCCATCTGTTACACATACATGTAATTTTTCAGTATTGAAACCTTCACATTTCAGTATGTTTTTGAATGCTTCCTGAGTCTCAGCAACACCAGAAGTTCCGGAATATCTGATAACTCCCTTTGCGAATGGGCTTTCAGGTCCATCTAATGCAAACATCCTTTTCTGCATTGCAGGGTTAGTTGGAAGTGAAACGTTTCCAATAGCAACATTGATTAATGCAGGTTTAACTTTACGACCTTCAAACTTTATCTGTCCAAGTCTTACGTCTGATGGCATTCTTTTTTTGAAGTGTTCTGATAGTATTGGTTTACTCATTAATAAAATACCCCCTAAAAAAAATGTAATTTATAATGTATGCATGATAGCATTCATTACTATGTAACTGATTCCATGATACATTTCAATATATACTGAAATCCTTCATCAATATATAATTATACCACGTTATTAGCATTTTTCAAAATATTTTGATGAATTTCTCATTGTCTTATCTAGTATTTGTTTCAGCAGACACTTTATGTAGTATAAATTTAATTTGGCAGAGAGATAATAGCACTGATACTTTTAAAGAGGAAGTGGTTCAATGAAATTAGAGGGATATTTTGAAAATATTAAAGCCGCCAATGATACAACGGCAAAGCTTAATAAACAGGGCTTTAAAGGAGCCTTTGTTGATCTAAATGAACATAATAATAATGCATATTCCCAAATTGGGATTGTGGGATCTGAGGAAATATCCAGTTTATCAGAAGCAGTTTTAGGTGAAGGAGGTATCCGTGGCGATGATGTAAATTCGCCATTGGCAGCAGCAAGTCCTATGGTTAGCGGCATGGGTGGTTTTGAAGAAATAGCCGATGTGAATTGCAAGGTTGTAGTGGAGGTTAATAATGAGAATGAGAAGGATGCAGTAAATATTATAAAAAGCATGGGTGGAACCACTGAGGATCCAAATGCAAGGATACCTAAAGAACTTCATAATATAAATGAAGATGCATTAATTCTAGCAAATTTAAAGGATTAAAAATTATATCTTTCCCTCCTTATTAAAAATTATACATTAATATAAAAACTATTTATTTTTTTGATTTTTTAATGTATAATAATTTCAAGAATATTCACAATAATGTCTTGTTTATTTTTGATGGGAGGGATATATATGTCAAAAGAATCTATTCCTATTACACCGCATATTGAAATTAACGAGGAGAATATTGGGAAGGAAAAACTGCCACTTACACCACACATAGAAATTGAGGAGGGAAAAATTGGCCATGAGCCAATGCCTCTAACTCCACACATTGAAATTAACGAGGACGATATAGGGCATGAGCCTATGCCACTTACACCGCATATTAAAGAATAGTATAGATACGATAAAACCGCCGTGAATAAACGGCGGTTTTATAACTCTATTGCAGCTTTTGTATGGAGAGCAGATCTTCAATTCTGTCGTTCATGTATTTATATGAATCATAAACACCAGCATTATAAAATTCTGGTCCTAATTCCTCAATAATAAAGTTAAGCAAAAGATTTGCAGCAAGGTCGCCTAACTCTTCCTCCCTTTCGTTATAGAAATAATTTTTAATGGAATTTATCATATCCTCTTTTTGTTCCTTAGACAAATTGAAATTTTCTTTTTTTACTTTCATATATCCTCCCAATATTAAAATAGCATTTTAGTAAAATTATAAGACAAGATTCCTTATATTTAAAGGAAAAAGCCGTATTAAACGGCTTTGGTAAGTTCATCATATCTTTCAATATAGAGATCGGACAATTTTATTATTTCTTCCTTCTGATCCAGAGAGTGTTCATCCTGTACCCCTATAACCTTCATACCAGCAAGCTTGGCCCCCATAACGGCTGGGAGAATATCCTCGAAAACCATACATTTAGAGGGATCTACATCCAGTTTCTTTGCAGTAAGCAAGTATACATCAGGAAAATTCTTCTCCTTTTTTACTTCCCAAGTAGTTGTGATTGCATCAAAAAATTCGAATATATCATTATTTTTTAGTGTTACCTCAACTAGCTTGGAATAGTTGCTGGTTGCAAGTCCAAGCTTCAGGCCCTTTTCTTTAAGCAGAGCCAGGTACTCCCTGGCTCCGGGTTTTAGCTTCACATTATTGGCATAGGAGTAGGATGCCATGTCATTCCATTCTATTATTATATCTTCAACAGTATCCTCTATATTAAACCTATCCTTAAAATATTGAGCAGATTGCTCGAAACTAAGATGTTCGATATCGCGCTTTAAATCATCAGGTACTGATAGGTTTCTTTTAGCCAAAAATTCATGATTAATTGATTTCCATACCCACATTGAATCTATAAGGGTACCATCCATGTCGAATATTGCCGCTTCAATGTTGTTGAACAAGCTTATCACCTCATAATCTGTTAGAACTGTCTTTCAAATATTTCAATTTTTTCTCTTATCTTAAAGTCATCTATGGAATCAATACCTATGCTTGTCAGTATATCTTTAATACACTGGCTTTCCACAGAAACCTTTATACTGGACTGCTCTGCATATTTATCTACTTCCTCTTTTCCCTTTTCCCTGTTCACAATAGCCTTAGGACCACCTACACAGCCACCTACGCAGCCCATACCTTCAATGAAGTTAGCATTCACTTCTCCCTTTTGTGCTTTTTCAAGCATCATTTTACAATCCTTAACTCCATCAACGGCCACTGCTTTAAAGAACTTATGCTTTTCGGGGAATAGTTCCTTCACCGATTCACTTACTGCTATGGAAACTCCTCCAGCCCTTGCATAAAGCTTTCCTCCTCTGGAGGCATAATCCGTAGATAATGTTTCCTCCAGCTGTTCCGGTACAACTTCAAAGGCTTCGAATATATTTTTCAGCTCTTCAAAAGTAAGTACAAAATCGATGTCGCCTATCAGGTCCTTTTCCTTAGCCTCAGCTTTTTTGGCTATACAGGGTCCGATGAATACAACCTTCAAGTCAGGATTGAGCTTCTTTAGCACCCTTCCAGAGGCTATCATAGGTGATATGGACGGGGAAACATGCTTAACCAGGTTGTCATATACACGCTTAAGCATACCAACCCACATTGGACAGCAGCAGGAGGTAATCATAAGGTCCTCCTCTTTTTTAACCAGGTGGTCAAATTCAATGGATTCCTTCAGAGTCAGCATATCAGCAAAGAAAGCCACCTCTACCATATCAGCGAAGCCTAATTTTTTAAAGGCTGTTCTTAGCTGATCAATAGAAGCTTCGCCAAACTGTCCGGAGATTGCAGGCGCCACCGCCGCTACCACTGGTTGACCCTCCTTTAAAAGATTGAATAGAGGTACGAACTCAACCTTATCCATTATAGATGCATTTGGACAAGCCTCTACACATAATCCGCAGTCAGTGCATTTATCAGTATCAATGAAGGTCTTATTCCTTTCCATATTAAAAATTATTGCATGAAAAGGACAAGATTTCATACATTCCGGACTATCACCCTGATGAGTGCAGCCCATGTCACAGTGATCTATTTTTGAAACAACCTTGTGGTCAGCATTATAATGCTCAATTGCATTTTTCAGCTTTTCTGTAAAGCCATCCTCATAGGATAGTTCTACCCCGCATAAAGAGGATACAACCTTGGCCAGCTTATCCTTGTCTACCTGGGGATTATCCATAATTTCTGTGATAACAGTTTCAAAATTATTGTCTTTAACAGACTTCAGTATTTTCTTAAATAATTCATTATACTCAGCTTTCATATGGCCCCTCCATTAAAAAGTTTATATGATTATTATACCATAAACAGGAATGCATTATAACATCTAATAAAGAGGACCTGATGCCTGGCAGATACTTAAGACGATAAAAGGGCCTGCAGAAAGCAAACCCTTTGTTAATAATGGTCGGAGTGACAAGACTTGAACTTGCGGCCTCATGCTCCCGAAGCACGCGCGCTACCAGCTGCGCTACACCCCGCTGATATCAGATATTATTAGTATAATTAATAAGCTGGACAAATTCAAGGCTATCATAAATAAAAAAAGCCTAATGAATGAAAATACATCAGGCTTTTGCCGGTTTACTCCTTTTTTTCATCACCCAGCCCTCTGGTAGGAACAGTGGACATGAGAAATCCAATGAGAGTCGATAAAATTATTGGTGAAACTATATTGAGGTATGCAATGTATCTTGTGCGGTACATTATATATGCTGTTAGTCCTGTGATTGCCACTGTGATTATGAATATATAGATTACAAATCTGGACATGGAGCTGAATATTATTTCATACAGCCTATGCCTTGCCGGACCGCTGATAATAGACCTGAACAGGAAATATGCAATTGTAATCACAACAAGGTTCACCACTGCGGTAATAAAAAAATTTCTCATAAAAACACCTCCAACTGGTAATAATCATATTATTACCAGACTGGAGGATAATACACTTGTAATTTTATCTTAGATACATTTCACCGATTTTATATACATCACCAGCACCGATAGTGAAAAGTACATCTCCGTTTGTCATAGTTTTATTCAGATAATCCGCAATTTCATCATAGGTATGGAGATTAATACATTTTTGGCCGTTTTCATTTATTTTATCTGACAGCATGGCAGAGCTTACAACACCTGTATCCTTTTCTCTTGCAGGATAGATATCGGCAAGAATGAGTTCATCCACGCCAGCAAAGGCATTGCTGAATTCTTCAAAAAGTTTTAAAGTCCTTGAATAGGTATGGGGCTGGAAAACACAAAATATTCTTTTATGAGGATAATTCCTGGCTGCGCTCAAGGTAGCAGCTATTTCAGTTGGATGATGTGCATAATCATCTATAACAGTAACACCGTTTTTTGTACCCTTAACTTCAAATCTTCTGTGTGTACCTCCAAATTCCATCAGGCCTTCCTTGACAGCAGTATCTGAAATGTGTAAAGCCCTGGCTGCAGCAATGGCTGCCAATGCATTCAACACATTATGCTTTCCAGGTACATTAAGGTGAATTTCAAATAATGGACTGTTCTTATAATAGGCGGTAAATGAAGCACATCCTTTTTGGTTAAATACAATATTTTCCGCAGTATAATCACCTTTCTGCAGGCCATAGGTTATAACATTACAGTCTGCAGCTTCTATTACTTTATCCATTTTATCATTCTCAACGCAGCATACAAGATATCCATCTGCCGGAATCAGCTTTGAGAACTTAACAAATGTGTTTTGGATGTCATCAATATCCTTATAAAAATCCAAATGATCTGCATCAATATTTAATATAATTCCGATATAAGGAAAAAACTTCAAAAATGATGCCTTGTATTCACAAGCCTCGGTAATGAAGTATTGGCTATTTCCAGAGCGTACATTTCCATTGATAATATCCAGCTGGCCGCCAACTAGTATGGTAGGGTCAAGATCGGCCTTGATGGAAATATGTGAAAGCATTGAAGTGGTAGTAGTTTTCCCATGGGTTCCGGAAACTGCAACATTATATTTGTGGCCCTTCATTATATGTCCAAGAAATTCAGCCCTGTCCATGGTAGGGATATTCAATTCCCTGGCACCGGTGAGCTCAGGATTTTCATCGGAAATAGCAGCAGTATATACTACAAGATCGCTTCCAGCCACATTATTTTTGTCATGGCCGATAAATACTTCCGCCCCTCTGGAGCTAAGAAGCTCAGTGGCGGCAGAAGGCTTCATGTCTGATCCGGAAACTTTATAACCATGTTCTAAAAGTATTTCCGCCAGACCGCTCATACTTACTCCGCCGATTCCAATAAAATGAATTTTTTTCTTATTATCTTTTAAAAAATCAAGTGACAAGTAAATCAGCTCCTTTATATAAATAGAATATTCTTACAAATATAGAAAATAATAAAAAAATCATTATCTCTATAAATTATATCACAAAATTTTTATTTAAAACATTAATTATGATTATAAGTATTGATTAAAGTTGCATTTTAGAATAAAATATGAATAATAGATAGAAATTTATTAATAATATTCGTAAATTTAAATGGTCAGGTGATAATATGGAAAAGTTTACAAGGAACCAGAGAATAGCTGTTATTACGAAAACGCTGCTGGAAAATCCTAATAAGGTAATTAACTTAAATGCATTTACGGAATTGTTTAATGCAGCAAAATCTACTGTTAGTGAGGATTTGTTTGTTATCAAGGATATCCTGGTGAAATTGAATCTGGGCAGGGTGGATACAATTTCAGGGGCGTCAGGTGGGGTAAAGTATATCTGCGGTCTTTCACAGGAAAAAAGCAGGGAATTTGCAGAAAGATTATGTATTATTTTACAAAATAGTGAAAGAATAATACCGGGTAATTTTTTATATGTAACTGATATAATGTGTAATCCCAATATAATATCTACTGCAGGAATAATACTGGCCTCAAGGTTCATTGAGAAAAACATCGATTATGTTGTGACTGTGGAAACCAAAGGAATACCATTGGCTTATGAAGTTGCCAAGCTTCTTGGAGTGCAGCTTGTAGTAGTTAGAAGGGACACTAAGGTTACAGAGGGCTCAACTTTGAGCATAAATTATGTTTCCGGCTCCAGCGGAAGAATACAGAACATGACACTTTCTAAAAAATCCTTAAAGAAAGGCAGCAAATGTATTTTCGTCGATGATTTTATGAAAGCCGGGGGTACTGCAAAAGGCATTATAGATTTGCTTAAGGAATTTGAAAGTGAGCTTTTAGGGATAGGGGTTTTGGTTGATACCGTTAATACTCCAAAAAAATTGATACATGATTATGTTTCAATAGTAGACTTCAATGGATTTGATGAATTAGGAAATGCTGTATTAACTCCTTCAAAATTCTTCAAATAATAAAATTTTCAAAAAATTTATTACTTTTCAAAAAAATAAGAAGGAAAATTTTAAATAATAGAGAATAATATATATACTAAGCATCTTGGAGGTGGATTTTAATGCAAATTACAGACGTAAGAGTAAGAAAAATTGCTGCTGAGGGTAAAATGAAGGCCATTGTGTCAGTAACCTTTGATAATGAATTTGTTGTTCATGATATCAAGGTTATAGAAGGACAGAACGGACTTTTTATAGCTATGCCTAGCAGAAAAACTCCTGATGGAGAATTCAAGGACATAGCCCACCCAATCAATACTCAAACCAGAGAAAAAATACAAAAGTCAATTCTCGAAGAATATGAGAAAGTTAAGAATGAAGAACCAGTTTCCGAAGATCTAAAAGTGGAAGAATAATTAATAAAAAGGAGTTTAATTAAACTCCTTTTTATTATGAAATTTTTATTAAATATTATATTTAGTTGAAAATAAAAGGCATATAAAATATAATATTTATGGATATTTATATTAAGAGGTGTTATTTAATGTATAATTGTGCTGTAATATTGGCGGCGGGCGAAGGAAAAAGAATGAAATCCGACGTGCCTAAGGTGCTGCATAAGGTATGTGGCAAGGAAATGGTTAATCAAGTTATTGATACTGTCAGAAATAGTGGAATTAATGATATAAATGTAGTAATTGGCAGAGGAGCAGAAAAAGTTAAAGAAGCTACTGAATCAAGGAAGGTAAATTACTCGCTGCAGGAAAAACAGCTCGGAACAGGGCATGCAGTGTTGTGTTCTTCCCAATTTCTTAAGGAAAAGAAAGGTACAGTGGCTGTTTTTACCGGAGATGCTCCTTTAATTTCTGAGGAAAGCATAAAAAATATGATTAAGTTTCACACTGAAGGCAGGTTTAAGGCTACAATTGTTACCTCAGTGGTAGGCTGTGCTGATGGCTATGGAAGAATAATAAGAAAAGCTGACGGTGAGGTTTGCAAGATTGTTGAGCATAAGGATTGCAGTCAGGAAGAGCTTTTGGTTAATGAAATTAATTCAGGTATGTATTGCTTTGATATTGAGGCTCTCATAGACACTTTGGACAAATTAAATAATGACAATGCCCAGGGTGAATACTATCTAACAGATGCTATTGGAATTTTGGCACAGTCAGGAAATAGAATTGGTGCTCTTCCAATTCCCTTCGAGGAAACTATGGGGGTTAATTCAAGAATACAATTGAGTCAGGCGGAAAAGGTACTCAGAAAAAGAATAAATGAGAAGCATATGACTAACGGGGTTACCTTAATCGATCCTGAGAATACATATATTGATGTAGATGTAGTTATTGGGAATGATACAATTATATATCCCGGTAATGTTATTCAGGGAGATACTACAATAGGCACCAACTGCACCCTTTACCCTAACTCAAGAATAAGCAGCAGCAGAATTGAAGCAGGGGTTACAATCCAGAGCTCTGTTATACTCAGCAGTGTAATAGGTGAGAATACTACTATAGGTCCTTTTGCATATATCAGGCCCGAAAGTATAATTGGAAAATCAGCCAGAATTGGTGACTTTGTTGAAGTTAAGAAGTCTGTTATAGGCAATAATACAAAGGTTTCCCATTTAACCTATATCGGAGATGCCGAAATTGGTGAAAACTGTAATTTTGGCTGTGGTACAGTAGTTGTGAATTATGACGGACACAGTAAAACTAAAACTATAGTTGGAAATAACGCATTTATCGGATGCAATACAAATTTGATAGCCCCAGTAAAAGTTAATAATGATACTTATATTGCCGCAGGTTCCACAATAACCGATGAAGTTCCTGAAGGAGCGCTGGCTATAGCCAGGGCACGTCAAGTGAACAAAGAAGGCTGGGTATATAAAAACGAAAAGAAAAAATAATTTAAGGAGGACCAATTATGATAACTCACGGAAAAAATATTAAAATTTTCACTGGAAATTCAAATATTCCTTTAGCAAAAGAAATTGCAGATAGATTGGGATTACCTGTGGGAAACTCAAATGTAACCTGTTTTAGCGACGGTGAAATATCAGTTAATATTAATGAAACTGTAAGAGGTGTGGATGTATTTGTAGTTCAATCCACTAATGCCCCTGTCAATGACAATTTAATGGAGCTTCTAATTATGATTGATGCATTTAAAAGAGCATCAGCGGGAAGAATAACTGCTGTAATTCCTTATTATGGATACGCAAGACAGGACAGAAAAGCTAAGGCCAGGGATCCAATAACTGCTAAGCTGGTTGCGGATATTTTGACAGCTGCTGGCGCTGACAGGGTACTTACCATGGACCTGCATGCTGCACAGATTCAGGGATATTTCAATATTCCTCTTGATCACTTACTGGGAGCTCCAATTTTATCCAAGTACTTTGTTCAAAAGGGATTTTTGGAAGCAGATGATGTAGTGGTGGTATCACCTGACCTTGGAAGTGTAACCAGGGCCAGGAAGTTTGCTGATAAGCTTCAGGCACCTATAGCAATTATCGACAAAAGAAGACCTAAGCCAAATGTATGCGAGGTTATGAATGTTATTGGAGATATAAAGGATAAAAGGGTTATACTAATTGATGACATGATTGACACTGCTGGAACAATAACAAACGGTGCAAATGCCCTGGTGAAAATGGGGGCTAAGGAAGTATACGCCTGCTGTACACATGCAGTATTGTCAGGACCGGCGGTGGAGAGGATCAATGATTCAGTAATTAAGGAACTGGTAATGCTTAATACAATCCAGCTTCCTGAAGATAAAAAGAATGATAAATTCAAAATGTTATCTGTAGCTCCAGTGTTTGCTGAAGCAATCAGAAGAATATATGAGGATGTTTCAGTAAGCAAACTCTTTGAAGAATAAAATTTTAGGCATGTCCCGTCAGGGGCATGCCTTTTGGTTAATTATTTGTAACTTTTCATATTTCCTATATTATTTTTAGGTACTGATGTGGTAAATTTAAAATATACCATTTGAGAGGAGAATGAGAATGGAAGGTAAAATAGGTAAAGTTTTAATAGTAGATGATGATGAGAATATATGTGAGGTAATTAAAATGTACCTGGAGAATTCAGGTTATGATACCAGAGTGTGCTACAGCGGTAAAGCTGCAGAGGAGACCTTCAATCAATATAAACCTGATCTGGTGCTGCTTGATATAATGTTACCGGGAGTAGACGGTATAGATGTACTTAAATGGATAAGAAAACAGTCTGAAACACCTGTAATAATGCTTACAGCAAAAGGGGAAACCTTTGATAAAGTGCTTGGACTGGAGCTTGGAGCTGATGACTACATGGTTAAGCCCTTTGAACCCAAAGAGCTGGTAGCCAGGGTTAAAGCTGTGCTTAGAAGATACAATGCAGAAAATGATAATAAGGAAGTTTTAAATTTTAACGGATTGGTTATTGATATAAATTCCTACTCAGTAATTTATAACGGTGAGGAAATTAAGATGCCGCCAAAGGAGTTTGAATTGCTTTACTTTCTTGCAAATAACAAGAACAGGGTTTTTACCAGGGAACAGCTGTTGTGTGAGGTATGGGGATATGATTACCCTGGCGATTCCAGAACTGTTGATGTGCATGTAAAAAGGCTGAGGGAAAAACTTCAGGGAGGCGAGAACTGGCAGTTAGAAACTGTTTGGGGCGTAGGCTATAAATTTGAGGTAAAATAAATGAGGAAAGGTTTATTTTCTAAACTTATTGCTACCTTCACGGTTATAATATCAATCAGTTTTGTCATAGTTGCAGCTTTTTTATCCTTGTGGTTTGAGGGGTACTATTTTAACCAAAGAAATCTCCAGCTTTTTAAAGAATCTCAGTATATTGGTACAGTAGCTGTTCAATATATGTATGGAAATATATCCTCTGAAAAAATGAATGAAACACTTAACTATCTTTCAAATTATTTATCTGCAGATATTTGGCTGGTGGATAATTACGGTTATGTATTTGCTGTGTCCGGAGATAAAAATAAAAATATTATTGGACATCAGATATTAACTACGGAACTTGAAACTTTAAGGATAGGACGATCAGTTGAAAAAAGAGGAGTAATTAGCACATATTATGAAAAACCAGTACATACTCTTGAAGTACCAATAAATTATAATGAGAATTTTCAATGCGTTATCGTTATGAATACATCTCTTGCTGAACTAAAGGGCCCCCTGATTAAAGTGTATGAGATAATATGGCTTTCTGCAATTTTAGCAATAATTATTTCAAGCATAATAATATATTATTTTTCACAAAAAATAATAATTAAGCCCTTGGCGGAAATTAATCGCGTTGCAGATAAGATAGCCAAAGGGGAAGTGGAGAAGAGGGTTGAAATTTCTTCAAAGGATGAAATTGGCGAGCTGGCTGATTCCTTTAATTCCATGGCTGATTCTTTGGAGAAAGTGGAAAAAAGAAGAAGAGTATTTATTTCCAATGTATCACATGAAATAAGGTCCCCCATAACCTCTATTAAAGGTTTTATAGGAGGTATCCTTGATGGAGTAATACCTAAGGAAAAGATGAATTATTATTTATCCATAACCTATGAGGAAATACAAAGGCTTACCAGACTGGTTAACGACCTTCTGGATTTATCTGCAATTGAGTCTGACCAATTTAAATTGAGGATAGATGAAGTTGATATAAATGAACTAATCAGAGTTACAGTGATAAAATTTGAGACTAAAATACTGAAGAAAAAGATAAAGGCTGAGGTTACGCTGCAGGGCGACAAGCTTATGGTTGCTGGAGATAGGGATAGGCTGATACAGGTTATGACCAATCTCATTGATAATGCTGTTAAGTATGCTCCGGTGTCGGGAATAATTAACATAAAAACATATGTGAGGGGTTCCAAGGTATATGTTTCGGTATTTAACAACGGACCCATGATTCCAGATGATGAGCTGAAATATATTTGGGATAGGTTCTACAGGTCTGACAAAGCAAGGTCCTCTAAATTAAGCACAGGTTTGGGGCTTCCTATAGTTAGAAGCATACTTACACAGCTTGGTGAGGATATCTGGGTGGAAAACAAGGAATCAAAAGGTGTGATATTCACTTTCACCTTAAAAATGATTTAAAGATTTAATTACAGTTTGTTCACACATATTTCAAATCCATACATTATAATAAGGTTAGTTTAGAAGATTAGAGGTGTAGAACCATGGACGATTTTGATAAGGATTCAATTAAGGATGTACAATGGGAAAATGTGGATGAAAATCATGTTCCACCAGGATGCATTAAATTTAAAAATAACAATAAAAGGAATAAGATTTCCAAAGCTATGAAAGCCCTTGCTTTTGTTTTAATAGCTTCTGTCAGCGGTGGTGTAACAGGAGGGTATGTGGCAGGCAATATGTCCTCAAAGACATATAATTACAGCAGCTCCGGCTCATCCAGTTTATCACAGACAGCAAATTCCTCTGGCTCATCAAGTACATCCGCTGCCAAGAACTCAATTACCAAAGTAGCGGAAACTGTAGGCCCGGCTGTTGTAGGTATAGTAAGCTCCTATGCCAATACCAGGATAAGCAGCGATGAGGCTACAGGCTCAGGAATTATTTTTGATTCAAATGGGTATATTGTAACAAACAACCATGTTATTACAGGAGCCAGCAGTATTACAGTGAAGCTTTCCAGCGGAAAAAGCCTTTCTGCTAAAGTGGTTGGAACTGATCCAAGATCAGATCTCGCTGTAATAAAAGTTGATGCTGCAAATCTCCCAGTTGCCAAGTTTGGAGATTCTTCCAAGGTGAAGGTGGGGGATGTGGCAATAGCTATAGGGAACCCTTTAGGAGAAGAATTTTCCGGCTCTGTTACAGCTGGGATAATAAGTGCACTAAACAGAAAGATTCAATATCAGGGAGCAATATATAAGGTGCTTCAGACTGATGCGGCCATAAATCCCGGAAATAGCGGCGGTGCCTTGTGTAATGAAGCTGGAGAGGTAATTGGAATTAACAGCCTTAAAATCGGAGCCGCAGAGAATGCAGAGGGAATGGGCTTCGCTATATCAATAAATGAAGCAAAAACTATAATTCAGTCCCTTATGAGCAGTGGTAAAGTATCTAGGCCATATCTGGGCATATATGGGGTAAGTGCAGTAGCCGGCGCCAGCAGCGTTCAGGGTGTGTATGTAAAGGAAGTAGTAAGTGGAAGCGGTGCTGAAAAAGCAGGTGTAAAGCCTACAGACATAATTATTGAACTAGACGGTACCAAGATCGGAGCTTTTGAAGATCTGTCGGATATAATTGACAAGCACAAAGTTGGAGATACGGTTACCTGCAAGATATGGAGAAGCGGCAATACCATTTCACTGAATATAATTCTTACTGAAATGTCAAACAATCAATAAAGAGGCCATGAGCCTCTTTATTATCTTTATGTTTTAGTATATTATATAAAGGTAATTATATTTGAGTTTGAGTGGAGTGGTATATATGTATTTAATTGCTGGGCTTGGGAACCCTGGAAAACAGTATGAGCATACCCGGCATAATGTTGGGTTTGATACTATAGATATAATAAGCAGCCAGTATAATATTCCATTAAATAGGGAAAAATTTAAAGGCGTTTATGGTGAGGGGGTTGTAGCTGATGAAAAGGTTATACTGCTTAAGCCAAAAACCTTTATGAATCTTAGTGGTGAATCTTTAAGGGAGATAAGTTCCTTCTATAAAATTGACACAGACCATGTAATAGTAATATATGATGACATAAGCCTTCATACCGGAAGAATGAGGATAAGGCCTCAAGGCAGTGCAGGGGGGCATAATGGAGTAAAAAGCATCATAGCAAATTTATCTACAGATAGATTTCCAAGGATAAAAATCGGAGTTGGCCATCCTGAGTATGATCTGATACCATTTGTTTTAGGCAGATTCTCAAAGGAAGACAGAAAGATTGTTGAAGAGGTTATGAAGGCAGCCGCCTTGTCTGTAGAAACAATAATTAAAAGCGGAATAGAAGAAGCCATGAGTAAATTCAATGGTTTCTCAGTCTAACAGCTTTTTAAGGTGAGGTAAATAATGAGACTTGAAGGGCTAATGAACTCTCTGAAAAACAGCAGGGAGTTTAAAGAAGTAATTAAGGATATTGGGAATAACAGAGTTCCTGTAGGGGTTTACGGACTTTCAGAGTCCTCCAGGAGTTTTTTGATAAGCGGCTTGTATGAAGAAACAGACAAGCCTATTGTTGTTTTTACTCATAGCGATGTGGAGGCAAGAAACATTTACGATGATTTGTCTTTATATGTGCCTTCAGTTTATTTTCTTCCTTCCAGGGAAGTAGTTTTTTATAATATTGATGCAATTTCAGGGGATTTAAGATGGGAAAGGCTTAAGGTAATCAGAGAAATATTGTCTCCAGGAAGAAAGATAATCGTTTCTTCGGTGGAGGCCCTGGCAGCAGCCTATATACCTGTAAACTTGTTCAGAGAGTATACTTATACCTTTAAGGTAGGAGATACAAAGGACTTCGAGGAACTTAACATCAGGCTTATTCAAAGCGGATATCAAAGGGTTGAACTAGTGGAAGGCCGTGGTGAATTTTCCATAAGGGGCGGAATATTGGACATATTTCCTCCAAGCTCAGCAGATCCCTACAGAATTGAGCTTTTTGGAGATGAGGTTGATTCCATAAGGAGCTTCAATATTGAATCACAAAGGAGCATTGAAAAGGTAAACAGTATTGAAATTTTTCCTGCCAAGGAAATAATACTTAAGCGGGAAAACATAGAGCGTGCTTGTTCAAATATGGAAAAGGATTTAAATAATGTCCTTAACAAATTTAAGAAATCCAAAAATATGGCAGCCCATGATAAAATTAAGGATATAACTAACAGCAATTTGGAGTCGTTAAAGGAAAACTGGAATTTCGAAACCATGGAAAGTTATATACCTTACTTTTATGATGCTCCTTCTTCATTTTTTGATTATATTGCTGATTATAATATTATATTCGATGATGTGCAAAGGTGCGGCGGTAAAATTGACAGCATATATTACGAATTTGAGGATGATTATAAAAGTTTTCTTGAAAGGGGAAGCATACTTCCAAAACAAAGCGAGCTGCTTATAAGCAAGAGTCTTATATTCCAGGATTTAAGCAGAAAGGTGATTTTGACTATGGATTCCATTGCAAAATCCACTAAGGTGCTGCCTCCCAAGTCCATAGTAAGCTTTTCCCAGATAACACTTCATAATTACCATGGGAAATTAGACCTGCTTATTCAGGATATTATGGATAAAAAATCAAAGGAATTTAAAATAGTTATTTTATCCGGTACAAGACCAAGAGGTGAAAGGCTGATCAATACATTGAGGGAGCATGGAATTGAAAGCTCCTACAAGGATATATTCAACTCCATACAGCCAGGAGAAATTATTGTAACCTTTGGAAGCCAGCTGAAAGGCTTTGAATTCCCCGAGCTAAGGCTCAGTGTTATTTCAGATAAGGAGGTTTTTGGAGAGGCCAAGAAAAAAGGCACCAATAAAGCCTTTAGAAAAGGTGCAGGCAAAATAAAAAGCTTTACAGAACTTAAGCCAGGGGACTATGTGGTTCACGTAAACCATGGAATAGGGCTGTACAAGGGTATAAAACAGCTTGAACTTCAAGGTTTTAAAAAGGACTATCTAGAGCTTACATATGATGGCAATGACAAGCTTTATGTGCCGGTTGAACAGCTGGACATGGTACAGAAGTACATAGGTACAGAGGGCAAAACACCAAAAATAAATAAACTGGGCAGCGTAGAGTGGTCAAAGGCTAAGAGGAAAGCGAAAAAATCAATTGAAGAAATTGCAGAGGATTTGGTTAAGCTATATGCAGTAAGGTCAACACTTAAGGGTTTCAGGTTTTCAAAGGACACAGTCTGGCAGAAGCAGTTTGAAGAAGAGTTCCCCTATGAGGAAACAGAAGACCAGTCATCTGCTATTGATGATATTAAACAAGATATGGAAACTGAAAAGGTTATGGACAGACTTCTTTGCGGAGATGTGGGATATGGAAAAACTGAGGTTGCTGTAAGAGCTGCATTTAAAGCGGTGATGGACAGCAAGCAGGTTGCCTTCCTGGTCCCAACCACAATTCTTGCACAACAGCATTATAATAATTTTATGCAGCGATTTTCTGATTTTCCTGTTAAAATTGACATGCTGAGCAGGTTTCGTACACCTGCTCAGCATAAGGAAACCTTAAAAGCAGTGAAAAGCGGAGAAGTGGATATACTTATAGGTACACACAGGATTCTTCAGAAGGATGTACTTTTCAAAGATCTGGGATTGCTTATAATTGATGAGGAACAGAGATTTGGGGTAGCACATAAAGAGAAGATAAAAAATCTGAAAAAAAATATCGATGTTCTAACCTTAAGTGCAACTCCTATACCAAGGACTCTTCACATGTCTTTGGTAGGAGTAAGGGATATAAGCGTAATTGAAACTCCACCAAAGGAGAGGCATCCAGTACAAACCTACGTGGTGGAATATAACGACCAGCTTATAAGAGATGCTATTTTGAGGGAAATGAACCGAGGCGGCCAGGTATACTTTGTTCATAACAGGGTAGAAAACATAATGGAAATTTCAAATTATGTAGCTAAGCTGGTTCCTGAGGCCAGAGTTGCAGTTGCTCATGGACAGATGAAGGAAAAGGAGCTTGAAAATGTAATTGTTGATTTTATGAAGGATGAATACGATGTACTGGTTTCAACCACAATAATAGAAACCGGCATGGATATTCAGAATGTTAACACCATGATAATCAATGATGCGGATAAAATGGGACTATCTCAACTGTACCAGCTTAGAGGAAGAGTTGGCAGGACCAACAGAATTGCCTACTGTTATCTCACCTACAGAAAGGATAAAATTCTTACAGAAGTGGCTGAAAAAAGACTTAAGGCAATTAAGGACTTTACTGAGTTGGGATCAGGGTTTAAAATAGCACTTAAAGACCTTGAAATAAGAGGTGCTGGCAATATAATGGGTTCATCTCAGCATGGACATATGGCTGCAGTAGGATATGACCTGTACTGCAGAATGCTGGAGGATACTATCAGGCTTATAAAAGGTGAAATAGACAAGGAACCTGTGGAAACAACAGTAGAATTAAAAATTGACGCATTTATTCCAGATAACTACATTGAGGACGAAGTTCAGAAAATCGAGGTTTACAAAAAAATCGCCTCTATTAGTTCCTATGACGATATGATGGACATAATGGAGGAGATTGAGGACAGATTCTCTGATATTCCAGCCTCAGTAATGAACCTTATGGATATTGCATACATAAGGAGTCTCGGGAAAATACTGGGCATAGAAATTATTAAGGATATTAAGGACGAGATACTGCTTATCTTTGAAAGCAGAGCCAGGGTGGATGAAGCAATTATAAAGGGCCTGTTGAAATCCTATAACAGACAGATTATCTTTAAAATGGGCGATAAACCTGCAGTTGCGTGCAAAATTTCATATATTAAGAGAGAAAATATGATGGCCTTCTTAAAGGAAGTGCTGAAGTTTATGGTAAAAATAAAAGAAATAAAATAAATTTTCTGCGTTTGCAGATAAAATATAACTAACATAAGAGTGGGGGAATTAGATTGAGAAATATAAAAAAACTAGCAAGTGTTGTACTGGTTTCATTATTTGTGCTAAGTGCAGCAGGATGCAACATGATTGAAAAAACACCTGAGGCAATAGCAAAAAGTGCTGTGGCAAAGGTAAATGGTGAAACAATAACCCGTGGTGAGCTGGACTCAAGTCCTGGAATCCAGCAGTTGATCGCTCAATACAAAGCTCAGTATGGTGATGAGTACACAAAAAATACAGAAGCAATGGGATCCTTTAACAGCCAAAAAGCTTCAGTATTGGATAATATGGTCACAGAAAGGCTGATTTTGCAAAAGGCCAAGGAATTGAACATTGGACAGGATGAAAAGGCTGTATCCTCAGAAGTTGATGCCAAAATAGCTGATGTTAAAAAACAGTATAAAACAGATACAGAATTTCAGAATGCTTTAAAATCCTCAGGCTTTACAGAAACTACATTAAAAGCCTACTTTAAAGATCAAATAGTAATTCAAAAGGTATTGGATAGTATAACAAAAGATGTTGCGGTAAAGGATGCTGATGTACAGTCTTATTATACTGCAAATCCATACAAATATACTGAAAAGCCTAATAGGATAAATACAGCTCATATCTTGGTTAAAACTCAGGCAGAAGCTGAAAAGGTTAAATCCAGGATAGATGCAGGGGAGGACTTTGCAAAGGTGGCTAAAGAATTATCCCTGGACACAGCTACAAAAGATAAAGGTGGCGAGCTTGGATTTGTTAATTATGATAATTCAGGTCTTGAAGAAAGCTTTATAAATGCGGCTTTAAAATTGAAAGTTGGAGAGGTGTCATCTCCTGTACAAACATCTTACGGCTATCACATAATCAAATGCATAGCAAAGGAAGAATATCCTCTTAAGAGCTTTGACTCAGTAAAGAACGAAATTAAATCCACATTGCTGGAGGACGCAAAAAATACTGCAACCACCAATAAACTTAAGGAATGGCGTGATGCAGCTAAAATAAAGAAATATGAAAAGAATCTATACTAAAAAGAGCCCAGAAAGGGCTTTTTTTAGTATTTCTTTTTAATAAACAAATTAAAATAGCAATTGTGTATAAAATTTCATAATTAGAAAAATAATAATAACACATTAATAAAAATATATTTGAGGAGGTAACTGATTATGAAAGCAACAGGTATCGTCAGAAGAATAGACGATTTAGGTAGAGTAGTAATTCCAAAGGAGATAAGAAGAACCCTCAGAATCCGGGAGGGAGATCCTCTTGAAATATTCACAGACAGGGAAGGGGGAATAATACTGAAGAAGTACTCTCCTATTGGTGATCTAAGCGATTTTTCCAAAGGCTATGCAGAATCCCTTCAGCAAACTGTTGGTCACATAGTAATTATTAGTGATAAGGATAATATTGTATCTATAAGTGGTTCATCAAAAAAAGAGTATATGGAAAAGAAAGTCAGCAGAGAACTGGAAAATATAATTGAAAGCAGGAATACAGTTTCTTTTGGAGAGGGAAAAGATAAGGTAGTGCCTATCTATGATGATGAAGAAATGGAAAATAAATATTCAAGCATGGTGGTATCCCCCATTATCGCAGGCGGAGATGCTATAGGAGCTGTTATCATAGCCTCAAAGGAAGATGGTGAAAAGTTTAGTGATATAGAATTAAAGCTGGCAGAAACCGCATCTTCTTTTTTAGGGAAACAAATGGAGCAATAATTAATATCCTTCCTCATAGTTTAAGCAGGCTGTCTGTAAATACTAATTTATATTATGACAGCCTATTTTAGTAATATTCAAAGGATGTATTAAATATCTATAAGCATGGATATTAATATGTTCGGGGGTGTATTATATGAAGAGGCAATCTCTGATAAAAGGCACCATAATTTTAGGTACTGCAGGAATTGCTGCTAAATTTCTTGGGCTTTTTTTCAGATGGCCGCTGCAAATGCTGATAGGAGATGAAGGCGTAGGTTACTACCAGATGTCATTTCCTTTATATATGTTTTTTATAGCTGCAGCCTCCGGTATTCCAATTGCCATTTCTAAAATGGTATCAGAAAGAAATGCTGTGAATGACAGGCAGGGAGCTGTTCAGGTACTAAGCACAGCTATGATTTTAATGCTTGTAATGGGAATGACATTTACCGCATGCCTGCTGATATTCTCAAGACAGATTATCGGTTTGTTAAGCTGGGATGAAAAATCCTATTATTCATTAATAGGAATAGCCTTTGCGCCCATCTTTATATCAATGATGAGTGCTCTTAGAGGCTTTTTTCAAGGACTTCAGAATATGACCTATTCTGCTGTTTCGCAACTTCTTGAACAAGCAGGAAGAGTGGTGGTGGGAGTTTCTCTGGCTTACATACTTTTACCTAAGGGTATAGAGTATTCAGCTGGTGGTGCTGCTGTAGGAGCATCTGCGGGAGGTGTAGTTGGTGGAGTATACCTCTTAATAAAATACTTCAGGGTAAAAAAAGAGTTTCGATTTTTAAGAAAAAAGACTTCTCACAATATTTTAGGACAACTATTAAAAATTGCAGTCCCGGTGTCTATAGGAGCAGCGGTAAGTACGATAATGAATTTAATAGATTCAATTATTGTACCTCAAAAACTTCTTGAAGCAGGATTTACTTATAAACAATCCACAATTTTATATGGTCAGCTTACCGGAAAGGCATTTATTTTAACGAATCTTCCTCTGACTCTATCTGCTGCCCTTTGTGCTTCGCTTATCCCAATAATAGCTGAAGCATATATATTAAATAAAAGAATCCAGGTTTTGAAAAAGGTTGAAATGGCTATGAGAATATCCATGGTTATATCCATGCCTTCATTCCTTGGGCTGTTTTTTTTATCCTTCCCCATATTGAATTTAATTTTTCCTGGTCAGACTGCGGGATATGAAATACTGCAATATTTGTCTATATCCATTCCCTTTATTATTCTGGCACAGACATCTACGGCCATATTACAGGGAATAGGTGTCTATTCAAAGCCGGTTATTAATCTTGCACTTGGCTGCATAATAAAGGTTGTGGTTACTCTTTCCTTAGTTCCAGTGCCAGATATTAATATATACGGAGCAGTTATTGGAACAATTTTAGGATATTTTGGCGCTTCAATTTTGAATATGCGTCTTTTGAAAAAGCAGCTCAATATTACAATAAATTTTTACAATGTAATATTAAAGCCATCCTTCGCTTCTCTTATAATGATAATAGCTGTTGTTTTAATATATGAAAATGTCTATAATTATACCATAAACAGCAATATTTCCTGTATTACTTCAATATTATCCGGAGCATTTATCTATATTATATTGATTTTAATATTTGGAGTTTTCGACTATAGATATTTGAAAAACAGACTGTGGAAAAAACGGAGGAGTGAATTAATTTGATTAGAATAGCAGGTTTGGGACCTGGTTCAAAGGATGCGGTTACCGTTGGTACATTTGAACTGCTAAAGGGTTCACAAAAAATATTTTTGAGAACAGAGAAACATCCTACAGTGGATTATATCCGTAGCATTGGAATAAAATTTGAAACCTATGATTACAAATATGAAGGTGCTGACAGTTTTGATGAAATATACATGGACATCTCAAAGAGCATATTGGAACAGCATGACACATATGGAGATATTGTGTATGCCGTGCCAGGTCACCCACTGGTAGCGGAAAAGTCAGTTAACTTGATAATAAATCTTTGCAAAGAAAAAAACATTGATTATAAAATATATCCTGCAGTGAGTTTTATTGATTCCCTTATTGACGCAGTTAAAATAGACCCTGTGGAAGGCTTGAAAATCATTGATGCATTTGATATGGAAAACCAGCTTCTGGACAGAAGGTGCGGTACTGTAATTACACAGGTGTACGATAAATATATTGCTTCTGAAGTGAAGCTGAAGCTGATGGATTATTACAAGGATGATTCAGAAATCTATTTCGTAAGAGCAGCTGGCATTGAGGGGCAGGAGAGCATCAGAAAAATTAAGCTTTTTGAAATAGACAGGCAAAATGACATTGACTATCTCACATCCCTTTATATACCTAAAAACACAGAGAGTAAAAGAGACATTTACGATCTCCTGGATGTTATGGATAAACTGAGAAATGAGGGAGGGTGCCCATGGGATAGAGAGCAGACCCATCAGTCCCTTAAAAGGTACTTAATTGAAGAATGCTATGAGGTGCTGGAGGCAGTAGATGAAAATGACTATGACATGCTTGCGGAAGAATTGGGAGATGTTCTATTTCAGATAGTATTTCACGCACGGATAGGTAAAGAAAATGAACTTTTTGATATGAATGATGTTGTTAATATAGTTTATAACAAGATGGTAAGCAGACATCCCCACGTATTCTCATCAACTATTGCAGATTCATCTGAAGAGGTATTGGTGAATTGGGATAAAATAAAAAGAAAAGAGCAGGGCCATGAGTCCTTTACTGATGAGCTGAAGCATGTAGCTAAGAGTCTCCCTTCCCTTATCAGAGCGGAAAAAATTCAAAAGAAGGCTGCCAAGGCGGGCTTCGACTGGGATAAAGTTGAAGATGCTCTAGATAAGGTTCTGGAAGAATATCATGAGATATTAGATGTATATAAATGTAATGAAAGGGAAAAAATAGCTGAAGAAATAGGAGATTTGCTGTTTGCAGCAGTAAATGTTGCCAGATTCCTTGACATTGACCCAGATTTTGCATTAAATTATACTATAGAGAAATTCATCTGCCGATTTCAGTATATAGAGGAAAAGGCAATTTCTAGAGATGTATCTTTAACCCAGTTAACATTGGATCAGATGGATAAATTATGGGAAGAAGCTAAAAATAAATAAAGTTTATAACTTTTATAAAATTTCTAGAAAAAAAGAAGGATTTTTCCTAATACATGAAGAATATGCTTATATGCGAAACTGTGAGCATACTCATTATTTAAGGAGGTAACAAAGGTGAACAAATCAGATTTAATTTCAAGTATGGCTGAAAAAAGCAAATCAACAAAAAAAGAAGCTGAGGTTGCTTTAAAAGCATTTATTGAAAGTGTGGAAGAGGCACTTGAAAAGGGCGAAAAAGTTCAGTTGGTTGGATTTGGAACATTTGAAACAAGAAAGAGAGCTGCCAGAGTAGGCAGAAACCCTAGAACAAAAGACGAAATTAACATACCAGAATCAACAGTTCCAGTATTTAAAGCTGGAAAAGAATTTAAGGATAAAGTTAATAAATAGTTTAATTCAGAAAACCTAGGTTTTAATCTAGGTTTTTTTGTTTAAAGAGGAGGAAATAATGAGGCTGGACAAATATTTAAAGGTTTCGAGAATAATAAAGAGGAGAACAGTAGCAAAAGAAGCCTGTGACGGTGGAAGGGTAAGTATAAACGGGAAAGTTGCTAAAGCTGGTACCGATGTAAAAGAAGGGGACATTATCGAAATAAGGTTTGCTAGTAAAATGCTTCAGGCAAAAATTGCAAATGTTAGCGACCATGTAAAAAAGGAAGATGCTCAAAACATGTATATAATTTTATCCGGTGAAGAGGATACTGAATAAATTTGTAATATGAGCCAAAGCTTTTGCATATATTTTATACAAGTGGAGGCGATGAATATGGAAAAAAGAGAGATTAAGGCAGAAGAGAAAAAGGGTATTATGACTTTGGAAAACAGAAAAAAACTATCCTTAAACGGGGTAAAGGAAGTTGTAAGCTTTAATGACGAGAAGATCGTTTTAAAGAGCAATCTTGGAGGATTAACAGTAAAGGGTTCTGAGCTTAAAATGAATAGACTTGATGTTCAGAATGGAGATATTGTAATCGTAGGCTCCATTGATGCATTTTTTTATAATAATGAACAGGTAAAGCCTCAAAAAGAGAACCTACTCAAGAGACTGTTTAAATAGGTGGAATTATGGTTATATCAGTAGGCCAGCAGGCAATGCTGGCTTTTATGAGCATTATTGCAGGTATTATCACTGGTGTGTTTTTTGACCTATACAGATTGATAAGGGGTATACAGAATCCCAACAGAGTAGTAACCTTTATAGAAGATATCCTGTTTTGGATATTTACAGCATTAATTGTTTTTATTTTCTTATCAGTAAATGACTATGCCTTTATAAGTGCATATGTTTACCTTTGTATAAGTGCAGGTCTTGGATTCTATCTGCTTTTTTTCAGCAAGATATTTATTTCTATTTCACATAAAATATTTAACATAACAGGAAAAGTTTTGAGGGTGACTGTAAATATATTATGTCTCCCTTTTGAATTATTAATTAATTATATGGGTATTAACAAAGAAATTAAAAAAAAACCTTGAAGAAACTCCGATTTCAATTTAGAATATAGTTATGGCTTAGGCTGTATTCCTTCGAAAGGATATTGATTATATGAGAAAAAAACAAAAAGTAAAATTTGCAATTTTATTATTGATTTTTGGGAACATATGTTATATATTTATTTCACAACAGGTGACCATGTACAGGATAAGCAAAGAGATGAAAATAGTGCAGCAGGAAGAACTTAGTGCAAAAGAAAAAAATCAAAAATTACAGGATGAAATTAAGATGTCAAAATCTGATGCATACATAGAGAAACTTGCAAGAGAACGGCTTGGTCTTATTAAGGAAGGTGAGACTCCTGTAATTGACTCGAAAAATTAAATTTTTCATGTTCATAATTTATTTTATATAAACATTTATTTAAGGAGGAATCTTTTTAATATGACCTTAGTGGCAGGAAGCATAATTGAAGGTACAGTAGTTAACATTACAAATTTTGGCGCATTTATCGATGTAGACGGAAAAACAGGTTTGGTACACATATCCGAGGTATCAGATACCTATGTAAAAAACATAAGAGATCATTTAAAGGAAAAGGATAAAATTAAGGTAAAGGTTATATCAATCGATGAGAATGGTAAAATAAGCCTTTCAATTAAACAAGCTATACCGGAAAAAAAGGCATCTGTAAAGCCTACTGAAATTGATTGGTCCAAAGAAAAGTCCAAATCTGTTCAGGGGAATTTTGAAGACAGACTAAGCAAGTTTTTAAAGGACAGCGAAGAAAGATTCCAGGATATAAAAAAGCACCAGGATTCTAAATGCCGTGGATATAGAAAAAGTTCAAATTATTAATTTAAAGGCTTTACCAAGCCTTTTATATTTTTTTATAACTAATTAATTTTATATTGACACATGTGGGTTTATCTATTATAATAAACTATGTTGTCGATAAGAAAAATGACAATACGTGCTGGAGTGGCGGAACTGGCAGACGCACAGGACTTAAAATCCTGCGGGACTTACCTCCCGTACCGGTTCGATTCCGGTCTTCAGCACCAAAATTTTAATGTCGCGGGGTGGAGCAGTTGGTAGCTCGTCGGGCTCATAACCCGAAGGTCATAGGTTCAAGTCCTATCCCCGCAACCACAATTTTATATGGCGGAATAGCTCAGCTGGCTAGAGCATTCGGTTCATACCCGAAGTGTCGTAGGTTCAAGTCCTATTTCCGCTACCAGATAAGAGACCACATTGGTCTCTTTTTATTTTGTATTGTTTTAAAGAATTCTAGATATAAATGTCCGAAAAAAAATTGGTGACCGCCTCACCAAATGACAATTATTTCCATTAAATTTTGGTATACTTTTCTCGTAGTCAAAATTGAGGTGGTGATTAAATGCAGTTTGATGCAGAGGTATATCCATACCAAAGGATAAAGAAAGTAAAAAGAGAAGATCATAATAAAAGTGAATTAAACTTACATAAGGTTGTTTATGGTGTTTCATATTTCATGGCAGCCCTTCTTATCAGCCGGGTTATTATGATTAATTTAATGGCTCCTTTTGGGCTTGCATTTCTTTTAGCAGTTACCATTAGAGAGGATAACAGAATATCAGTTATATCAGGTTGCGGGGTGCTGCTTGGATATATAAGCCTGAATGGTAATTTAAACAATCTTCCGGCATATATAATTGCTGTGGGGGCTGTAACAGGACTGGGCTGCGCTCTAAGAAACAAAGGCAGGTTATTAAGGCTATCAACTGCACTGATCACAGTACTTGTTTTAATGTGCTTATATAATATGCTGATACAACATATTGATTCATATATGTGCATAATTAATTCTTTATTTGAAACTGCAAGTATATTCCCATTGTATTATATTATGGATAATTCCTTATTATGCATTAAGCAAATAAATACGAGGCATTTATATAAAAGTGAAGAAATAATGTCTATGGCAGTATTATTGTCGCTAACTATTGCAGGTACCTGGGGTATAAGCATAAATAATATTTCCCTGAGGAATGTTATAGCTTTGACCTTTATCCTTATAATCGGATATGTTAAGGGAAGTACCTCTGGGGCGGCATGCGGTGTGGCAGCAGGTATGATCATCGGGATAACATCCAGTAGTATGACTGCTTACGTGGGCTTTTTCGGTCTTTGCGGGATGCTGGGAGGAATATTTAAGGAAGGTGGGAAATGGATCAGCGGAATCTCCTTTATGCTGGCCTTTGCCATAATAAAGATGTACTCCAATATGGGCACTGAGCTTACTATTTTGGAATGTATCATAAGCTGTATAATATTTTTCCTTATACCAGGGAGATTTCTTTCCAGAGCAGAACTGGAGCTGGACTGGGAAAGAAAACAGGACCTGCTTCAGGACAATTATACTGTAAGGATAAAGGAGCTTTTATTAAAGAAGCTTGATAACTTTTCAGACGTGCTTTTGAATATGTCTAATGTTCTTGGAAAGCTTGTGGATAATGACAAGCTGGCGATGAAGGGAAAGTCTTGTGCGTTGATTGAGACCCTTGGAGACAGGGTTTGCAGCAGCTGCAATATGAAATCAATGTGCTGGAAAAGGGAGTATTACCAAACCTACAGTGCCTTTGCTGAAATGATAGAAAGCTTCCAGGAAAATAAATGCAGCATACCTGAAGAAATTGAAAGAAAGTGTGTAAAAAGGACTGCACTGATTAACAACGCCCAGGACATTATTAATAATTTTATAATGAATGAAATGTGGAATAAGCGCCTTAGCGAAAATAGAGAAATACTAGCAGGACAGATAAATAATATTGCAAAATCAATTAGCGAGATAGCCGAAAATTTTGATTGCGATATTAATTTTAATAATGTGGTGGAGAATAATATCAGAAGAGTTTTAAACAAAAACGATATAAAGTTCAGGGATATATTATCCTATAACAATAAAAACGGAAGACTTATCATAAAGCTGGACATGGATCACTGTGGAGGAAGGCAGTTATGTATAAAATCAATTCTGCCCCTTATAAATGAGGTAACAGAAAAATGTATGTGTGTTAGCCAGGAGGGCTGCAGCTTAAATCACGGAGAAAATACCTGCAGCCTGACTCTTGAGGAAACACCAAAGTATCATATAGCAGCTTGTGTAAAAAGCTGCTGTAAGGATGGGGAAAAATACAGCGGGGACAGTTATTTAAACAGCAGGCTGGATGATGGCAGTTTTATGACAATATTAAGTGATGGTATGGGATCGGGTCCTGATGCGAAAAGGGAAAGCAGTGCAGCTGTGGAACTGCTTCATAAATTCTCGAAATCAGGATTCAGCAAGTTCACTGCTATAAACATAGTTAATTCTATGCTCAGCATTAAGTTTTCGGAAAATGAAAAGTTTTCCACAGTAGACATAAGTAATGTTGATTTATACACAGGGGAAGTGGACTTTATAAAGGTTGGTGCAGCATCCAGCTTTATAAAAACCTCCAGGGAGGTTATACCAGTTAAATCAAGAACTTTACCCATGGGGGTGCTGGATAGTGTAGATATTGATGTTAATAAAAAGAAGATTAAAAATGGTGACTTTATTGTAATGCTCAGTGACGGAGTGGTTGATTATGACAGCTCTGCTCCAGGAAAGGATGAATGGATTGAGGAATTCCTCAATAATAAAAACTATACAAGTCCTGAAGAATTATGCAGTGCAATTTTATCTAAGGCAAAAGAACTTAGCGGAGGCAAGGTTAGGGATGATATGACGGTAATAGTAGAAAAGGTATACAGTCTTTATTAAAAATAGTTGAGAAGGAAAACAGTTTTTCTTTCTCAATTATTTTTATGTTATAATAAAATAACTAAAAAACTTGGGATGTGATGTTTTGATAGATAAAATAATCGATACTATTAAAAACAATAATATGCTTAACCAGGGAGACAAAGTAATTGTGGCAGTATCCGGAGGGCCGGATTCCATGTGCCTGCTCCATGTGCTGATGAACCTAAGGGATTCTTTTTCACTAAAGCTGGTAGCTGCTCACGTTAACCACGGCCTTAGAGGTTCTGAAGCAGATGAGGATGAGAACTATGTAAGGGAATTCTGCAAAATAAATGGTATTGCTTTTTCATCAATTAAAGCTGATATACATAAGATTTCAATAGAAAGAAACGTTTCCTGCGAAACTGCAGGAAGGGATTTTAGATATGAGTTTTTTCAAAAGCTAAAAGTCGAGAATAATGCTGACAAAATTGCTATAGCCCACAATTTAAATGATCAGGCGGAAACAGTTCTTATGAGAATAATCAGGGGTGCTGGTCTGGAAGGCCTGGGTGGTATCAAACCTGTAAGGGAAGGTGTATATATAAGACCCCTCCTGTTCTGCTCCAGAGATGAAATAGAACAGTACTGCATTAACAATAATCTTGAGCCAAGAATAGACAAAACTAATTTTGAGAATATTTATGCCAGAAATAAGATAAGATTGGAGCTTGTACCCTATATTCAGAAAAACTTTAACAGAGATATAATAGGCACATTGAGCAGGATTGCGGAGAATTCAAGGGTAGACAGTGATTATTTGGAAGAGATTTCTGAAAAAATGTATAAAAGATATTGTACCATTAAAGAGGATAGGGTTATAATATCTAAGGAAGGCTTTCTTGATCACGAAGCTGTTGTTACTAGAGTAATCAGGAAGGCGTTTCTTTGTCTTATCGGCAATCTTAATAATTTTGAAAGGCTGCACATATGTCAAATACTAGAGCTTCAAAAAGGTGCTACTGGAAAGATGACTATGCTTCCTAATGAACTAATTGCAGTAAATTGTTATGGAGATATTCATATATCCAGAAAAATTAAAGAATTAAGGGCAAGCTTTGACACCAATGTAGTTTACAACCTTCATACAGGGCAAAATTATATTCCGGATTTAGGATTAAAAATAATCATTGGCAGGATTCCTTACACTGGAGAGCAGTATCCTATATCTGAGAATATAAAGTATTTCGATGGAGATAAAGTATCAAATAACATAACTCTGAGGTTTAGAAGAAACGGTGACCGGTTCAATCCATTGGGTATGACGGGAAGCAGAAAACTTAAGGATATTTTTATTGATATGAAAGTACCAAGAGAAGAAAGGAATATGATCCCGCTTATCTGCTTTAATGACAATATTGGGTGGATAGCAGGATATAAAATAAGCAACAACTTTAAAATTGACAGCAGTACAAAAGAAATATTGATAATCAAAATGGAAAGAGAGGAAAAACAATGACAGCATTAAAAGATGATGTTAAGGAAATTCTATATAATGAGGAACAGCTTAGAAAAAGAATAAAAGAAATGGGGGCTGAAATAAACAGAGATTATTTGGGAAAGGATCTTATGCTGGTAGGAATTTTAAAGGGCTCTGTACCTTTTATGGCTGATTTGATTAAGGAAATTGAAATTCCCTGTACTATGGATTTTATGGCTGTTTCAAGCTACGGAAATTCCACAAGTACCACCGGTGTTGTAAGAATTCTGAAAGACCTTGATTTTGAAATCGAAAATAAACATGTATTAATTGTTGAGGATATAAT
Organism: uncultured Clostridium sp.; assembly: GCA_937927335.1. Lineage (GTDB taxonomy): Bacteria > Bacillota > Clostridia > Clostridiales > Clostridiaceae > UBA699. The sequence continues at coordinate 7,600 of CALBDU010000079.1, read as the reverse complement.
TGATTCAGGAGTTACCTTATCATACCTCCTAGACTATTTGAGGAGAAGAAATCCTGCAAGCATTAACATTGCGTGTTTGCTTAATAAACCTGAAAGAAGAAAAGTTGAAATTGCAGCTCAGTATATAGGTTTTAATGTTCCAGATTACTTTTTGGTTGGGTATGGATTAGATTATGCTGAAAAATACAGAAATTTACCATTTGTAGGAATATTGAAAGAAGAAATATATAGTTAATATGGGTTATTATTGTTGTAAAGGAAATTCAGTTATGATACAATTTTACAATATAAACGTGAAAGAGAGGGGGGCCTGTCAATGAAAAAAGTATCAAGCGCAACGGCCTGGGTGGTAGTTTTTATATTTGTCTTAATGGCAGCATTAATGCTGGCAAGAACCAATGAAACTTCCACAACCATTAATTTTAATGATTTTGAAAAATATTGGATAAATAATAATATTAAAAGTTTTCAGGTTAGAGAAGATAATATGACAGTTACCGGTACATTAAAGGACGGTACTCAGTATGAAACAGTGGTACCTTCTGAAAGACTGTTCCAGTTTATCAGCCAGCATCCTGCTGCTGGAGATGTACAGGAAATTTACGTAAAGCCTGCTTCAATTCCAATGTGGGTACAGTATCTTCCTACCGTTCTACTGGTTCTTATGCTGGTAGGCTTCTGGTTTATGTTTATGCAGCAGTCTCAGGGAGGCGGAGGCAACCGGGGTGTTATGAACTTCGGAAAAAGCAGAGCTAAGATGGCTGCTCCTGACAAAAAAAAGGTTACCTTTAAAGATGTGGCAGGTGCAGATGAAGAAAAGGCTGAGCTGGCAGAAATTGTTGATTTCCTAAAACAGCCTAAAAGGTATATTGAAATGGGTGCAAGGATACCTAAGGGAGTTCTTCTTGTAGGTCCTCCTGGAACAGGTAAAACCTTACTGGCCAAAGCAATCTCCGGAGAAGCAGGGGTTCCTTTTTTCAGTATTTCAGGTTCTGATTTTGTTGAAATGTTCGTAGGTGTAGGTGCATCCAGGGTTAGAGATCTTTTTGAGCAGGCAAAGAAAAATTCTCCATGTATTATATTTATTGATGAAATTGATGCAGTTGGAAGACAAAGAGGTGCAGGCCTCGGAGGCGGACATGATGAAAGAGAGCAGACATTGAATCAGCTGCTGGTGGAAATGGATGGTTTCGGTGTTAATGAAGGCATTATCATGATAGCGGCTACCAATAGACCTGATATTCTTGATCCTGCATTACTTAGAGCGGGAAGATTTGACAGGCAGATTCTTGTGGGCGCTCCTGATGTTAAAGGCAGAGAAGAAATACTTAAAGTTCATTCAAGAAATAAGCATTTAGCTGAAGATATAAAATTAGACATTCTGGCAAAGAGAACACCTGGATTCACAGGTGCAGATCTTGAAAACCTAATGAATGAAGCTGCGTTACTGGCTGTAAGAGCCGGTAAAAATGTAATTGGTATGGATGAACTGGAAGAGGCTGTTACCAGGGTAATTGCTGGTCCTGAAAAAAAGAGCAGAGTTATAGATGATGAGGATAAGAAACTTACTGCATACCATGAAGCAGGTCATGCAGTAGTTATGAAGCTGCTCCCTCATTCCGACCCGGTACATCAAATTAGTATTATTCCAAGAGGTATGGCTGGCGGATATACAATGCATCTTCCTGAAAAAGATAGATCATACATGTCAAAATCTAAACTGGAAGATGAAATTGTAGGGCTCCTGGGTGGCAGGGTAGCTGAGAAGCTTGTACTTGGTGACATAAGCACCGGAGCAAAAAATGATATTGAAAGAGCTACTACCATTGCAAGAAAAATGGTTATGGATTATGGTATGAGCGATACTATAGGACCAATAGCCTTTGGCTCTGGCCATGATGAAGTTTTCCTTGGAAGAGATTTTGGCAGGAGTAAAAACTACAGTGAAGAAGTAGCATTTAAGATTGATGAAGAAGTGAAGACACTGATCGATACTGGTTATAACAAGGCACAGCAGCTTTTAACAGAGAATATATCCAAACTTCATGCAGTGGCAAATGCCCTGCTTGAAAAGGAAAAGCTTGAAGCTGCTGAATTCGAAGAACTGTTTAGTGTAAGTTAATTAAAGGAGAAGCATTGCTTCTCCTTTTTATGTTATAATTAAGTGAAAAATTACAAAGGAGAATGAAGATGGAATTTAATATAAAAGAAGGAATGAAGTCTGTAAATGAAATGATAGTTACAGAAAATGACACTGCCAGTAAATTAGGGTCAGGGGACCTTGATGTTTTTTCAACCCCATCTATGATTGCTTTAATGGAAAATACATCAAAAAATGTAGTGGAGAAGTTTCTTCCGGAAGGGTTCTCCACAGTAGGAATTCAGGTTTCTATTAAGCATTTGAAGGCTACACCCTTAGGAATGAAGGTTCGCTGTGAAGCATTCCTTGAAGCTGTGGAAGGAAAAAAGCTTACATTTAAAGTTGAGGCTTGGGATGAGAAAGGTAAAATAGGGGAGGGAACTCATGATAGATTTATAATAAATGTTGAGTCGTTTATGAATAAAATCAGGAGCTAACATTAACTTGACAAAACTCGTATTACTGATACAATTAAATTGTTTATCCATTGGATATTAATTATCGGGCAGCCTTCAAGCTGCTCTTTAATTGTTTAATAGTACACTTATGAGGTGGTGAGATCTTTGATATTAGTAATGGATGCCGGAAATACCAACATAGTTCTGGGCGTATACCAGGACAAGCAGCTTGTTGTAGATTGGAGACTATCCACGGATACCAAAAGAACTGCTGATGAATATGGTGTTCAGGTCACTGACCTATTTTATGAAAGTAACCTGGATCCTTCTGAGATTAGCGGGGTAATAATTTCATCAGTAGTACCTAATATAATGTATTCTATAGAACACATGGTAAAGAAATACTTTAAAATTAAACCAATAATTGTTGGACCGGGAGTAAAAACAGGTATAAACATAAAGTATGACAATCCAAGAGAGGTTGGGGCTGACAGAATTGTCAATGCTGTTGCAGCTCACGAAATTTACAAGAAGCCTGTAATTATAATAGATTTTGGTACAGCAACTACATTTTGTGCTGTAACTTCAAAGGCAGACTATCTTGGAGGAGCAATCTGCCCTGGTATGAAAATAGCAGCTGAGGCATTAACTGAAAAGGCTGCTAAACTTCCAAGGATTGAGCTGGTGAAAACTCCTGCAATTATATGTAAAAATACTGTATCAAGTATGCAGGCGGGACTGGTCTACGGCTACATAGGACAGGTGGACTATATAATAAAAAAAATGAAGGCAGAAATGGTACTTTTGGGCGAAGATGAACCTCTGGTGCTAGCTACTGGAGGAATGGCGAAACTGATTAATGAAGATTCAGATAATATAGATATTGTGGATCCATTTCTTACCCTAAGAGGTCTGAGAATAATATTTGAAAAAAATAAGGAACAAAAATAATATGAAAATTTCAAACCTGGAATTTAATAATATAGCATTTTTGGCTCCATTGGCGGGTGTTACTGATACGGCCTTTAGGACCATATGCAGGGAAATGGGCTGCGGCCTGGTTTACACCGAAATGATCAGTGCCAAGGGCTTATATTATAAAAATGAAAATACTTGCAACATGCTCCAGTTTTCAAATATTGAAAAGCCGGTGGCAGTTCAATTGTTTGGCAAAGAACCGGAAATAATGGCAGCTGCAGCAGAAATGCTTAATGATAATAAGGATGTCTGCATAATCGATATTAATATGGGCTGTCCTGCCCCCAAAATTGTTAAAAATGGGGAAGGCTCAGCATTAATGAAGGATCCGAAGCTGGCAGGAGAAATTGTGAGCAGAGTTAAGAAAAATTCAACAAAGCCAGTAACAGTTAAATTCAGAAAAGGCTACGATGAAAATAACGTCAATGGTTTTGAATTTGCTAAAAGGATGGAGGCTTCAGGTGCAGATGCTGTGACTATTCATGGCAGAACAAGAAGTCAGATGTATGAAGGAAAGGCTGACTGGAGCATAATAAATGAAATAAAAAGCGCTGTACAGATACCTGTAATCGGAAACGGAGATATCTTTTCTCATGAGGACGCAGGTAAAATGTTGGATATAACTGGATGTGACGGGATAATGATAGGAAGAGGAGCAATGGGTAACCCGTGGATATTCAGTCAGATCAGACAGATGAACCTTGGGGAGACAGTAACTTACCCAAGCCCTGCTGAAAAAATTGACACCATCCTTAAACATTACAGCATGGCAATTACATATCTAGGCGAAAATAGGGCAGTAAGAGAAATGAGAAAACACATTGCCTGGTATATAAAGGGAATAAAAAATTGTACAGAGATTAAAAATAAAATTAATTATGAAACCTGCACCAATAAGGTTTTTGATTTATTAATAGAATACAAAAACTCATTTTAGAATATTATAGTAACATAAATAATCTGGCAGGTAGGCAACATGAATCCTATAGCATATATTACTTCTGATTTGACCAAAGTCTATAATGACTTTGGACTTTTTTCAAGGATTAAGGACAGGCTTAAAATACGATTGGACAGCCAGGCTTATATAAAGGAATTTGACTTGAAGATATTAAATATGTATGTCCCACCGAATCTGAACGAATCAGCATATATGAATAATATTCGCAGGGCAGCTAAATATTTAAGAAACTCAAATGTCTTAATAGCACCAAAAATAAGCAGGATATTGGATTACAGGTTTTTTAATGATTTTGAAATGAACTTATTTGGATACAGTGTAATACAAAGCACAAGACTCATATTAAGGTCATGCCAAAAAAGTATTAGGGAAAGCTGCATAATACTATATGATGCTGCGGAACCAATAACAGAACCAGTGATACAATATTTGGCTAAAGAAGCCAGGTATGTTATTTTAGTTTCTGAAGATACTAATAAACTAAAGCTGATACAGGAATACACAGCTGCGAACTATGGTATCTCAGTGGTGACCACAACAGATATTGAAAATTCGATAAAGTTTGCCGATTTTATAATCACCACCAGGGATATAGACAGATATGTAAATATACCTGTGTGGTACCTTAATAATTTAAGCAAACCATTTAAAAAAACGGGCTTAGAGGTAAATGATATATCCTTCAAGGTCCCATGGGATTTTTACAATAATGAAATGTCTTTGGAGCTTTTAGGTGCTCTGCTCAGTCAAACAGGGGAAAAAGACGTGGAAAAGGCATTAAGGCGCTATGAAATTTACATCCACAATTTTACATTTGGAGGCGGTTTGTACAAAGCAATGTAATTGACAATACCTTTAGGCTGTTTTATAATTACTTAAATGATTATAAGGTGATTTAAATGTTAGGGAAATTCCAAGAAGTGGATTAGCCTTAAATTTATTATGCATTATTAAAGGAGAGAATAATAGTATGAGCGAAATAAAAAAGCATGTTATGACTTATGAAGGGGTTAAAAAATTAGAGGAAGAGCTGGAAAATTTAAAATCAGTTAAGAGAAAAGAAATCACCGAAAAAATTAAAGTTGCTTTATCCTTTGGAGATTTAAGCGAGAATTCAGAGTATGATGAAGCTAAAAATGAACAAGCCTTCGTAGAAGGAAGAATCGCCCAGCTTGAAAATATGCTTAAGAATGCAACAGTAGTAGATGAGTCTGAAATACCAGCTGATCTGGTTAGCGTAGGTAGTATAGTAAAGGTTAAAGATTATGATTTTGATGAAATTGTAGAGTATTCAATTGTTGGATCCGCAGAAGCAGACCCGTTGGAATATAAAATATCAAACGAATCTCCTGTAGGAAGCGGCCTCCTTGGTAAAAAAGCGGGCGATATTGTAGAAATATCAGTTCCTGATGGAGTAAGCAAGTATGAGATACTTGAGATAAGAAGAGCTTAGTGGAGGGATATTAATGTCAAAAGATGAGTTAAACAGTAACATTGGACAGGAAGAGGATTTTAATGAACTTATAAAAGAAAGAAGACAGAAATTTGCTAAACTTCAGGAAGAGGGAAGAGATCCTTTTGATGTCTATAAAGTAAACAGAACCCATACTTCAAAAGAAATAAAAGATGGTTATGATGAATTAGAAGGAAAACAGGTTACCATAGCAGGAAGGTTAATGTCAAAAAGAGTCCATGGTAAGGCTGGTTTTTCAGATGTCTATGACAGATACGGCAAGATACAGCTTTATATAAAAATTGATGATGTAGGCGAAGCAAAATTAAAGGAATACAAAACCTTTGATATTGGCGACTGGATTTCCGTTACAGGAACTGTATTTAAAACAAAAACAGGAGAGGTTTCAGTTCATATAACTGATTTTGAACTGATTTGCAAGTCTTTAAGGCCCCTTCCAGAAAAATGGCATGGACTTAAGGATACTGACCTTAGATACAGACAGAGGTATGTGGACCTCATCATGAATGAGGATGTAAAGGACACCTTTTTAAAGAGGACTGCTATAATTAGAGCAATAAGGGAGTTTTTAGATAATAAGGATTATCTAGAAGTTGAAACTCCTGTGCTTTCTTCTATTGCAGGTGGAGCAGCGGCAAAGCCATTTATTACTCACCACAATGCACTAGATATAGATATGTACCTTAGAATCGCTACAGAGCTATATCTTAAGAGGCTTATCGTTGGAGGCTTTGAAAAGGTTTATGAAATAGGAAAGAACTTTAGAAATGAAGGAATAGATATAAGACACAATCCTGAATTTACTATGATAGAACTGTATGAAGCATTTGCAGATTACAACGATATGATGGAAATTACAGAAAATATGCTTGCTTTTGTATGCCAAAAAGTTCTTGGGACTACAAAAGTAGATTATCAGGGAACTGAAATTGACTTTACACCGCCTTGGAGAAGAATAACCATGGTGGATGCAGTTAAAGAATATTCTGGAGTAGACTTTAACGAAGTGAAGACTGTAGAGGATGCCTGGGCTATTGCCAAGGAAAAACACCTTGAACTTAAGAAAAGTTTAAAGGATTGCACTAAAGCGGATATTTTAAATGCTATGTTTGAGGAATATGCAGAGGATAAGCTGATACAGCCAACCTTTGTTTGTGATTATCCTGTGGAAATTTCACCTCTCACCAAGAAAAAGAGAGGAAATGCTGAATTTACTGAAAGGTTTGAAGGCTTTATTTATGGAAGAGAGGTATGCAATGCCTACTCTGAATTAAACGATCCTATAGTTCAGAAGGACAGATTCATTCAGCAGTTAAGAGAAAGAGAACTGGGTGATGACGAAGCATACATGATGGACGATGACTTTATTAATTCCCTGGAGATAGGTATGCCGCCTACAGGAGGACTTGGAATTGGCATAGACAGGATTATCATGTTCCTAACAAATTCCTACTCCATAAGAGATGTAATCTTATTCCCAACTATGAAACCATCAAATCAATAACAAAATCTCCTTTTTGGTGCATATCAGCTACCAAAAAGGAGATTTTTTTACAAAAAACATATTGATTTTTTATTTTATCCTGATATAATAAAACATGTAAGTCGTTCCGCGATAGCTCAACGGTGGAGCACTCGGCTGTTAACCG
>CALBDU010000078.1 GCA_937927335.1 uncultured Clostridium sp. | reverse complement strand
ATCATCTTTTATATCCTTTTCAGGACAATAATGAGCACCAAGTACATCACAGGTAAATAAAACCTTTTCTTTTACTGCATAAGTAAACATTGTATCTGGCCAATGGAGATTTGGAGCCTGAATAAACTTCAATGTTGTCTTTCCAAGATTAAGTTCTTCAGGTGGGTTAATTCCATTAAACTCCTTGTTTAAAATGTGACTTAAATATATAAGTGCTGCCTTTGAACCAATTACTTTAGCATGTGGATAAGCATCAATCAGATTTAAAAGTGATCCAGTGTGATCAAGTTCAGTGTGTTGGACAATAATATAATCAACCTTTCTTTCTCCAATAATGCTTTTGACCTTCGCTGAGAATTCGTCAAAATATCCATCCTTCACAGCGTCAATAACTGCAACCTTTTCATCATCAATTAAATAAGAATTGTAAGTAGTACCTACTTGTGTTTTTACAATTATATCGAAAGTTCTAAGTTCAGGATTAGTAACCCCTACCCAATAAATATTATCTTTTATTTTTACGCTTTCCATTTTTATCCTCCCCTATTTTCAGTTTCAATAACTAAGCTACTATTTCTTTAAGTAATTTTGAAAAATATTCTACATGAGCTTTTTCTTCATTAATTATTGTATCTAGTATTTTTATAACATCAGCTTGAGATATTCCTTTATACATTTGTGTATAAACTTTTACTGTAAGCTCTTCTGTTTTAACTGCATACCTAAGTGCTGCTTTTAAATCTGTGAACGCATCCTTTGACTGTTCTTTTCTATTGAAAATTTCGTTTTCTATTAGTGAATAAGTAAGTGGTACTTTTAAATTACTAAATGTATCTTTTGACTGCACTTTATTATTGAAAACTTGATTTTCTATTAATTCCCTCAAGTATTGAGTTACTTCTATATCAGATAGGTATTCAGATTCGGTTTCTTTATTGGCTGATAATTCATTGAATAGTTTTGTAAATTTCTCCTTGTGAATGAATTCTTGACCACCAGCAGCTAATAAAAATTCTTTAGTTTTTCCTGTTGTATAATTAGCTCCATTGATATAAAAATTGTATCCTTCCTCCTCCATTAGTATCGCAATTTTAAGCATTTCAAGTGCACTAAAAGTGTTATTTGACATAATATCTCTCCCTTTCTTATAATTATATTTTGCTAAATAAATTCTTCAATGATTTTTTGAACAAAATTAATATTATATGGACTATCAATTAGCGGTTTCCCACTAGATAAAACTATGTTCTTTTCATGAAATGTACGCTTTTGCTCTTGATATATAACGCCAATTGGAATTCTGTCACCATATTCCATGGATTTTTGTATGGCTTTAGTTTTATTGCAATTATCATAGCTATCATCCAATCTATAGACACGTTTGTTATAATAAGCAAATGTATTTACCTTATTGAAACTCACGCATGGTTGTAAAATATCAACCAATGCATATCCTTTGTATAGTATGGCCTGTTTCATAATGGAAACCAAATGCTCCTTATCTCCACTAAATGCTCTAGCCACAAAGCCAGCGCCAGCAGCAATAGCTAAAAGAATCGGATTAAGGGGCGTATTTATATTTCCTGTTGGCTGAACATCTGTGATTTGCCCCTCACTTGAAGTTGGGGAGGCTTGTCCCTTAGTCAAACCGTAAATCTGGTTGTCATGAACAAAATGTGTGATGTCTACATTCCTTCGAATGTTGTGAATAAAATGATTTCCGCCTTCTCCATAAGAGTCACCATCTCCAGTATCCACAATAACAGTCAGATTTTTATTGGCAATCTTTGCAGCCACTGCAGCAGGTATTGATCTTCCGTGCAAGCCACAAAAATTGTTTGCGCTGATGTATTGTGGGGTTTTTGCTGCCTGACCTATTCCAGCTGCCATCAATATTTCATAAGGGTCCTTGTCTAATTCTTCCAACGCCTTTTTCAAGCATTCCAGAATACTGTGATTTCCACATCCTGGGCACCATGCAGTTTCATAGGTACAAAATTTATTTGTGTTCATAGTTCAACCCCCTCTGAATCTTTTCCACAATTTCTTCTCCAGAAATCTCTCTGCCATCATACTTAAGAATGCTAGCTGAACAAGTTATGCCAGTCTGTTCGCTAATTAGATCTGCAAGCTGTCCTGTGGCGTTCTGTTCAATATTAATGATTTGTTTTACTGATGAAGCCTTTTCTTCCAAAAGCTTTCGTGGCAGTGGATAAACATCGCCGAAGACTAAAGCGCCATATTTGAACTTCTGTAAATTGTTAAGTGATTTTACTGCTTCAGCAATAGGTCCATAAGTTGAGCCCCAACCTACAAACAGTATATCACAGGTTTCTGAGCCCAAAAATTCTGGTTCTAACAGCTCAAGTTTCAGATTATTTAGTTTTCTCATACGTTTGTCCATCATATTGTTTCGCATTTCAGCAGACTCTGTAATCCATCCTCTTTCATCGTGCTCATCACTGTCAGCAGTAACAAAATGTTTGGTTTTACCCGGAATTAACCGTGGGGATATTCCATCTTCAGTGATTTTATATCGCAGGTACTCACCAATCACATCTTCTTTCCGTTGAAATTTGTATGGTTCTAAAAGATTTAGATCATATGGTTTCACCGTTGCTAAAGTATCACCCAAATATTGATCACTCATTAGAATCACTGGGATTTGATATTTTTCTGCTAGATAAAATGCTCTTACAGTTTGATAAAACGAGTCTTTCTGGTTTCTTAATGCAATTACCATTCTAGGAAATTCTCCTTGGGAAGCTGAAATTATAAATTTCAGATCGCTCTGCTCCGTCCTTGTTGGAAATCCTGTTACAGGGCCTGGTCGCTGAACATCTACCACAACTAGTGGAATTTCTGCCATACCCGAAAGTCCTAAAGCCTCTACCATCAGTGAGAAGCCTCCTCCAGAAGTTGCAGTCATGGACCTAGCACCTGCAAATGAGGCTCCAATTGCCATATTAATTGCCGCAATCTCGTCCTCAGCCTGTTCTACAACAATATTTGCCTCATCGGCCTTCGATGCAAGATACTCCATAATAGATGTAGATGGCGACATTGGGTAAGCAGAGTAAAATTTCAGTCCCGCAGCTATTGCTCCCAGAGCCAAAGCTTTACTTCCAGTAATAATCATGTAATCACTAAAGTTCCCCTCAAGATGAGGAAAACGTTGGTCAACATTATTGTAACCTTCCTCAACAGCCTTCGAATTTATTTCAAGATATTGCTCCTTTACTAAATCCGTTAGTACATCTTTTACTAAATCAAGAGGTTCACCAAATAGCTTCAAAATAGCTCCCACTGCTATGCTTCCAGATACACGTGAGTTTCCAAGATCTTTTGCCATATTATCCATATTAATTTTGATTGCTCTGGAATCTTCTGTTTTTAATTTACTGTCACAAAGAATGAAACCATTTTTATTCAATTGGTTTTTATGTATCTCCACGGTTTCATCATTTAGCGCTATGATACCGTCCAACCTGTTACTATGTGAAGTAATTTGTTCCGTTCCAAAACGGATCATAGAAAAATTGTGACCACCTCGAACACGGGACATGAAATCTCTAGAGGTAAAAACACAATACCCTGATTTTTTAAGTAACTTTTCTAATATTGCAGCAGTTGTTTCAATACCCTGACCGGCCGCTCCTCCTATCAAAATGTTGTACATACTAAATTCCTCCTATCATATCTGTACTTCATACTCACTTTAATTTCTTTATTATCTACTCTTTTTTAAAATTTGAGTTAACAACGGAACAATTTCATACAAATCACCGACAATACCATAATCAGCATTTGAAAATATTGGAGCCTTTTCATCAGAGTTAATAGCAACAATTATCTTGGCATCACGAATGCCACCTAGATGCTGAACCTGACCGGATATACCAATAGCCAGATACAATGAACCTCTAAATTTTTGACCAGAAATACCTACATACCTATCGAGAGGCAACCATTCTCTTTCTTCAGCGATAGGACGAGAACAACCAACCTCAGCCCCCATAGCCTCAGCTAACGCTTGTATTATAATTAAATCTTTTTTTTCTACCAAGCCACGTCCGACACTGCATACTTTATCAGCATCACCAATATTCCCATCAAGATGCACACTGCCTTCACTCTTGATATTTTCGATTTTAAGATACTTGATTAACGTATTTATTTTTTCTTCCGTGGATCCTTCTCTTATAACAATTCTCTTACGATTTCCAGTTATTTCTTTTGGTACTGGTTTATTTACTACTACATTCGTGGCACTGCTACCGCTCTGTGACGAAGTTTTTTTAGATTTTTGCAAAATAGAATTAGAAATAATTAACCTTTGAATTTCATTTGTACCTTCATATATTGTACAAATTTTAGCATCACGATACATGCGTTCCACTGCGAATCCCTTGATATAACCATTCCCGCCATAAATTTGCACTGCATCATTAACAACTTCCAGGCAAACATCAGAAGCATACAATTTTGCCATAGCTGACTCTGTTCCATATGACTCATGTTCTTGTTTTAGTGCAGCTGCACTGTATACCATGAAACGTGCCGCACGTATTTTAGTTGCCATATCGGCAAGTTTAAATGCGATAACTTGTTGTTCGGAAATAGGTTTGTTAAACTGAATTCGTTCTTTAGCGTAACTTAGCGCCTTTTCATAAGCACCTTGGGCAATTCCTAGTGCTTGCGCAGCAATACCGATACGTCCACCCTCTAATGTCTGCATAGCAATTTTGAAACCTTGACCTTCTTTTCCTAAAAGGTTCTCTACCGGTACTTTGACATCACGGAAGATCAGTTCAGCCGTAGCGGAAGAATGAATTCCCATTTTATTGTAATGTGTTCCAAAGGTAAACCCTTCCCAACCTTTCTCCAAAATAAAAGCACTAATTCCTTTAGCTCCTATTCCAGGCGTGGTAACCGCAAATATTACATAAATGTCAGCATAACCACCGTTAGTTATGAATATTTTAGAACCATTAATAACATAATGATCACCATTCAAAATAGCCGTAGTCTCCGTTTTACTAGCATCACTGCCAGCATTTTCTTCAGTTAGTCCAAACGCACCAATTTTTTCCCCAGAAGCTAGTGGAATGAGATATTTTTCTTTTTGATTTTCCGTTCCAAATTCCATTATCGGCCATGATCCCAATGACACATGTGCCGATAAAGTAACACCAACCCCTGCATCTACTCGGGATAATTCTTCAACCGCAATGGCATAACTTATAATATCTTTACCAGCTCCTCCGTATTTTGATGGATATGGAAGCCCCATAATGGATAGCTGCCCCATTTCCTTAACTAGCTTTTCCGGAAAGATATTTTTTTCATCCATTTGAAAAGCAATTGGCTCAATTTTCGTTTCTGCGAATTCTCGAACAGTATTTTTGATTAATTCTTGTTCCTCGGTCAATTTAAAAGTCATAAAATCATCTCCTAAGCCAAGTCTGATATTTTAAAAAAATTAAAGAAATGTTTAGAGGTGTGAATTACATCCACTGCTGCTCCATTCATTTCTTAAAATTACTATATATAATTTATTTCTTTGATTATTCAATTTTTAATAGTTTTCTGTAAATATTTCAAAATAAGCTTTTGGATGAGCACATGCTGGGCAAACCTCTGGTGCAGAGTTACCCTCAAATATAAATCCACAATTATTACACTTCCATAAGATTGTTTCATTTTTTATAAACACAGTACCATCCTCAATATTCTTGGCTAGTTTTCTGTATCTGATCTCATGTCTTTTCTCTACTTCAGAAATTTTTCTATATACAACTGCAATATCTGAAAAGCCTTCCTCTTGTGCAACATCTGCGAAATGAGGATATAAAGTTGTCCACTCTTCATTCTCACCAGCAGCTGCAGCTAATAAATTCCCTTTTGTATCTCCCAAGAAAACAGGATAACCTGCATCATTAATAACAACTGCTTCGCCGTTTAAATCACTATCAGCTAAGAATTTAAAGAACCTCTCTGCATGTTCTTTTTCATTACCAGCTGTTTCAGTAAATATTTTTTCGATCTGTACGTAACCTTCCTTTTTAGCCACCGAAGCATAGTAGGTATACCTATTTCTTGCTTGGGATTCCCCTGCAAAGGATTTTAAAAGATTTTCGGCAGTTTTTGTTCCTTTTAAACTTTTCAATTTTAATCCTCCTTGTGATTTACATATTCCTTCATTATAAATTTAGTCAAATATCAATACTTATAAATGTCATATACTATGCTTTTCATAATCTATGCATATTACATATTAATTTTGGTATTTGTAAGAAACTTTACTTACTTTTTTCAAAATCTGATTTTGTAGCTCCACATATTGGACAAACCCAATCTTCTGGAATATCCTCAAATTTAGTACCTGCTGCTATTTGACCATCCGGATCTCCTAGTGCTGAATCATATTTGTACCCACATACCAAACAAACATAACTATCCATAAAAACATCCCCTTATATTTTCTTTAAAAAGTATCATGCTTTATGCTATCCATAGTCTGTGCATATTAAAATATTCCCTTGCACATAAAACTTCTTCCTATAAAATAAATAGAGCTTGAGGTTTATCTCCAGGGTTTAGATATTTTCTGTATATTTTATTTGTAGTTTGAACTTCTATCGATTCAATTTAAAAAATTTAAATTACACCCAAAGCAGGGTTTATGAGTGGAGTATATACCCTGGCCATTAGTTCCTGATCCAACATAAGAATGCCTCTTCCATCATTATCAATAAGTTGAAGTTTCTTGATTTTATCATCCATATTAGCTTCTTCCTCGGCTTGTTCATTGACAAACCATTGAAGGAAAGCATTTGTCTTATGGTCTTTTTCCTCTAACGAAAAGTCAATTATTTTGTAAATGGAATTTGTAATAAAAAGTTCATGGTTGTATGCTAATTTAAAGACGTCTAATGGGGAATTAAATGTTGTAACAGGTTGATCAATCTGCAACAATTTTGCATTACCTTGTACATAAGATATATATTTAAAGAACATCATTGCATGGTCTCGTTCTTCCTGTACCTGAACTCGGAAAAAATGTGCAAAACCTTTAAGATTTTGTTCATCAAAATATGCTTCCATTGATAAATACAAATAAGCTGAATAAAATTCTTTTTGCACTTGCTCATTTAAGATTTGTTGCATTTTCTCACTTATCATTCTTCATCCTCCTTTTAATTAATTCTTAGTATCTTTCCTCAATTTATATGTCCAGAGCCTTTTTATATTAAAATTCTTCTCTTATTCCAAATTCAGCAGATTCAACCCAATCATCAGAACGATTAATAAGTAAAACTAACTCTTCAAGTATTGCAAAATGATTTTCTTCTTGTTTGATTAGGTATTCAAATAATTTCTTTTCTTTATCATCAGTTGCTTCAGATAAAAATTTTTTATAAAGTTCAATACTTTGTTTTTCCTTATCTAAAGCCCCCCTATACAAATCTAATTGATTAGGAATTTTCTTTATTTCGTTTTTAAAATTTTTAATTCCCTTAAACACATTTTTAAATTCAGAAAGTGTATTATTATCTTTTAGTTCATATGATAATTGATTTAACTTATTTTGAAAAATTCTAGCATGGTTTTTTTCATCTTTTGCCAACATAATAAATACAGTATTTAAACTATTATCTTTATTTATTTTGGCTTGTTCCATGTAATATTTTTCTCCATCATGTTCCATTTTTATTGCAAATTCAAAACTATTCATAAATTATTCCCCTCTTATTATTTTAATTTAAAATTTAGTCAAATATTTATACTTATGTAATGTATTATTTTATGCTATCCATAATCCATGCATATTACAATATTCCCTTACACATAAAACTTCTTCCTCTAAAATAAATAAAGCTTGAGGTTTATCTCCAGGGTTTAGATATTTTCTGTATATTTTATTTGCAGTTTGAACTTCTATCCATTCAATATAATGTGTTTCTAACATTGGATGTTCAATTGCACCAACTTTAACTAGAACTCCACCTTTAACCTTTTCAATAACTGGCACATGCTTTTCCTTTGCTGCATCAACGGTATTTTCAACCTGTAATGTCATAGGCTGTCCACAACAAACTAAAGTTCCACCACTTGCATGTATCACCTCTACCATATTACCGCAGATTTCACATTTATAGATTTGTTTAAGTTGAGTCATAATTCTACCTCCATATTTTTATATTTTATTTATTAATAAATTTTATCTATTAATAAATATTCTTATATAATTATTATACCCCACTCTCAAAAAAATGCAAATAAATTTGAAAAACTTTAAATTAAAACTAAACCAGGACTTATGAGGTGTTTAATCAATTTATAATTTTAAAGAATTATATTTTATTACTTCTTGGAGTTCGTGATCTTATAATATTTTTAATATTTATAAGATCAGGATAATTAAGCATTAGAAAGAAGAGAAGATTCAAAATTTACTTAAGATCAAAATAGTGCAATTAGCCTATATTTATAAATAGTAGATAATACCTAGAACTACAAAAATGTTGATACACGTGTAAGAATTGGTTCACCATTGCAAATCTTGATAGAGAGGTATGAAAAGATGTTCATGATGAAAAACCTAGACAATATAATCCGTCAGGTTATGAAACATATTGTCTAAGTGTAATAAAATTAAATAGAATAATAAGAAAAGAAAATTAAGTAGAAATGAATATATCAGTGAAAAATTTTCAATTCAGTTACTAGATAAGCATAGAAAATATACTAAGATAAGAGCAACAATTGAAAGTAAAATAATAACGAAAATTATAGAAGAAATCATTGAGATAGGA
The DNA here is from genome assembly GCA_937927335.1 of uncultured Clostridium sp. GTDB lineage: Bacteria > Bacillota > Clostridia > Clostridiales > Clostridiaceae > UBA699. Next base: position 354 of record CALBDU010000078.1, on the reverse strand, counting down.
ATAATTAATGCAAAAGAAAAATATGGTCAACTTCTGGACCTTATCAAGAAAAAGAAGGACCTGATGCTGCAAAAGAATTACTTATAGGCGAAGAATTAAGTGATGATAAGGTAGAAAGAATTTGTTATATAATAGTCAATCACCACTCACCAGGTAAAATTGATGGTTGACAATAATTAGAACCTATTATATTATATACTTACGAACGGTCGTAAGGTGGTGATTTTGTGACTATCAATCAGATCAAAAAAGCAGCTCTTCTGCATTTTATTGAAAAAGGATACGAAGGGACCTCGCTATATGATATTGCCGAAGCAGTAGGAATAAAAAAACAGTCCATATATTCACATTTTA
>CALBDU010000077.1 GCA_937927335.1 uncultured Clostridium sp. | reverse complement strand
TAGTCAGCCTTAACCAAGGCTGAAAATATTTCAAGGAGGGTGATTTTTTATGCCGGCCATAATGATACAGGGTACTGCCTCATCAGTAGGCAAAAGTCTGATAGCTGCTGCATTTTGCAGAATAATTTCCAATGACGGTTACTCCGTTGCGCCATTCAAATCCCAGAACATGTCACTGAATTCCTATGTTACTATGGAAGGCCTGGAAATGGGAAGGGCTCAGGTGCTTCAAGCCCAGGCTGCAAGAGTGGAGCCAGCGGCGGATATGAATCCTATATTGCTTAAGCCTGTGTCAGATAGAAAAAGCCAGGTAATAATAAAAGGCAGACCCCTTGGGAATATGGATGCGGCAGAGTATTTCAAGTTTAAGCCTGAGCTTAAGAATATGGTTACGGAAACCTACAGGGAGCTTGAAAAAAAGTTTTGCAGCATTATTATTGAAGGGGCAGGAAGCCCAGCGGAAATTAATCTCTTAGAAAATGATATTGTAAATATGGGCATGGCTGCAATTGCTGATGCACCAGTGCTTCTGGTGGCAGACATTGACAAGGGTGGTGTGTTTGCAGCAATCTACGGTACAGTAATGCTGCTTCCTAAACAGGACAGGAACCGGATAAAGGGCATTATTATAAATAAATTCAGGGGCGACAAGGAATTACTGGACAGCGGAATAAAAACCATAGAGGAGCTCACAGGAATACCGGTATTAGGCGTAGTGCCCCATATAAAGGTCAATCTGGATGAAGAGGATGGAGCCTGCGATTTTAAGGGAACGGAGAATGGAAAAGTGAAGGTTTCCGTAATATGTCTTCCACGAATTTCAAATTTTAATGATTTTGATGCTTTTAAATTTGAGAAGGATGTCTCACTTAGTTTTATTACCTCTCCAACTGAAATAATGAACAGTGACATACTGATAATACCCGGCAGCAAGAATACCATACTGGATCTGAGATGGCTTAAAGAGCAAGGGTTCCAGGAGGCAATGGACAGCTATACTGGTATTGTTTTCGGCGTATGCGGAGGGTATCAGATGATGGGCAGCAAAATCACCGACCAGGAGGGCTGGGAGGTTGAAAAAGGCCAAGAGGAGCAGGGACTGGGAATTTTTGATACCTGTACGGTTTTTGAAGGAGATAAGATTACTGCCAATGTAGAGGGTACAGCGTACGGCTGCAGGGTATACGGTTATGAAATACACTCAGGCAGGACCTATGGAAATAAAAATCCCTTTGTACATATAGAAAAGAAGCAGGGAAATGCTGATGATTATCTTGATGGCGACAGTCTTGGAAAAAGATATTACGGTTCCTATTTACACGGCATATTTGATTCAAAGGAATTCAGAAGCAGACTGCTGAATCAGGTAAGGAGACAAAAGAACATTGATGAAAAGGAGGGCATGGACTTAATGGTTAAAAGAGAGGAGGAGCTGGAGAAGCTGGCAGCAGCAGTTAGAAAGAATGTAGATATGGGCTATGTATACAGCCTCCTTGGAGTAAAGCCATGATAGATTTCTTTATTGCCCTGATAATAGATTTAATTATTGGCGACCCACAGGGTCTGCCCCATCCTGTGAGGCTTATGGGTAAGATCATATCAACTGAGGAAGGGATAGCCAGAAAGGTGTCCGGAAACAGAAAAATGCTGAAGGCATGTGGAGCTTTAATAGTATTGGCCAACGTAATGCTGGCATCCCTGGTACCATTTATGATTTTAAAAGTCTTAAGAGGGTATCCGGCTGCTTTTCATATAGTGAATACCTATTTTCTATACACCTGCTTTGCATCAGGCTGTCTCAGGAAGGAAGCCATGAAGATTTATTCAGCCTTTAAAGACGGAATTCATGAGGCAAGACTCAGGCTTTCATATATTGTGGGCAGAGATACTGAAACCCTTGATGAAAAGGAAATAGTAAGGGCTGCAGTGGAGACCGTAGCAGAAAACACCAGCGACGGGGTTATAGCACCTATGCTCTATGCAATTATCGGCGGGGCTCCATTAAGCTTTGCTTATAAAATGGTTAATACCATGGATTCCATGCTGGGCTATATGAATGAAAAGTACAGGGACATAGGCTATTTTCCAGCAAAAACCGATGACTTGTTCAACTTCATTCCAGCAAGAATAACAGGTGTATTGATGTGCGCAGCGTCCATCTTCAGATTTGATGCAAGGAACGGCTTAAGGATTATGGTTAGGGACAGAAGGAACCATAAAAGTCCCAACTGCGCCTACCCTGAGGGAGCTGCAGCAGGGCTGCTGGGTGTACAGCTTGGAGGGGACAACTATTATTTTGGGGAAATTATGAAAAAGCCAAAAATAGGCGATAGAATAAATGAACTTGAAAAAGAGCATATAAAGGGGACGGTGGAAATTATGCACAGGTCCCAATTGCTATTGGCAGCAATTTACTTTATCGTAGCAGGGGTGATTTTATGATACATGGAGGAGATATTTACAGCTTAAAGCATCCGGAAGCTATAAAGGATTTCAGCAGCAATATCAATCCTCTTGGCCCGCCTTTGGGACTTAAGGAGGAGCTAAACAAAGCCTATGAAAATTTGACTGCTTACCCTGATATTAATTACCGGCAACTGAAGTCAAATATAGCAGAGTATCTGGGATGCAGCAGCACTGAGGTAATAGTGGGAAATGGTGCTGTTGAAATAATCAGTAACACCAGCCTCATGGCAGAAAGAGTAGTGGCTTTTACCCCCTGCTTTTCTGAATATATCAGGCGGGCAAAGGTGTTTGGGAAAGAAGTAGTATTGCTGTCCCTTAATCAAAACTTTAAAATTGATATGAGGTCACTTAGGGATAATCTTAAGCAGGGGGACATGCTGGTGCTGGGAAATCCCAATAATCCTACAGGACTTAGGATACCTGAGGCAGAACTGAAGCTTATATATGAAATAGTCAAGGAAAGAGATGGATTTTTGCTTTTGGATGAGGCTTTTTTTGAGTTTTGCCCAGAGGACTATGACAGCATAGAGCTTTTTAAGAGCATGGATAATGTATGTGTTATAAGGGCGGCTACGAAGTTCTTTGCATTGCCTGGAATACGACTTGGCTATGGAGCAGCTTCTCCTGCCTTTGTGAAAAAATATTCTGAGATTGAAAGCCCCTGGAGCGTAAACAGCTATGCCTGTGCTGCTGCAAATAGTATTTTCAGGGATAAGGATTATATAAAAAGAACAAAGGACTATTTAAATAATGAAAGAAAGTTCTTGCTGAATGGCTTGTCCAATATAAACTGGATAAGGCCTTATAATAGTGATGCAAATTTCATTTTGCTGAAGCTTCTTAAGCATGATGAGGAAAAGATATTTCATGACTTTCTTAAAAAAGGAATTATGATTCGAAGGGCTTCAAATTTTGAAGGCTTGGACAATAGTTATATACGAGTTGCAGTGAAGGACCGTGAAAGCAACAATAAACTGCTAAAGCTTTTCAGGGAGGCCCGGTGATGGAGGCTTATGCAATATGCCCGGGAAGCTGCGGTGAATTAATCCAGGGAAATATTAATGGGGTGGACATGCTTTTATCCTTTCCCGTAAATATATTCACCAAAGTTAAGGTGTATGAAAGTAAAAATCCAATAAACAGGTATAATTACAGCAAGTCGTCAATCCTTATGAGCAATTTGCTTAAGAGGTGGGGCTATGACTGGCTGGATGGGCAGCTGGATATTTCCATAAAATCCTCAATACCTGAGGGAAAGGGCTTTGCCAGCAGCACAGCAGACCTCTGTGGAGTTTATATAAGTCTTTTAAAGCTTCTAAAAATGGAATACAAAGTGGAGGAGGCTGTAGAAGAATTTATAAGAATTGAACCTACGGACAGCATAATTTTCAGGGAAATGACACTGTTTGATTATAAGCGTGGCAGCATATACCTTCCAATTGGGCAATACATTAAATTCTACATACTGACCTTTGAAGGGAAAAGGGTGGTTGACACCTTAGCCTTCAACAGCAGCAATCTGCCTAAGCTGGCAAACCTTGACGACATTCTGCCTGAAGTTATAAGCGGAATAAAAAATGCAGACATACATAAACTGGCACAAGCAGCCACAATCAGCATTGAAAGAAATATGGGAAGGTTACCTTATAAAATGTACAGCCTGGTCCAAAAGCTTTGCAAGGAAACCGGCGGCCTTGGAATAATAGGGGCTCACAGCGGTGATCTCCTTGGAATAATATATGATGACAAGGAGAGGTTCCGCCATGCAGCAAAATTAAATTATCCAATACCGGATTACAGGGTTCACATGCTTGAAGGGGTTTGAAGGGGTTTGAAGGGGTCAGGCCCCATACCATATTATGGAATGAGGTCTGACACTTAACGTTTGCTTATTCCAGTTCCATAATAACAGGCCACTAAAATAACAAGCCAAACGGGGCCAACAATAACAGCAACCAGAGTATCAGGATTGAAGCACATTACAACAGCCACAAATATCAAAAATGCGATAGTAATGTAGTTTGCAAAAGGATACAGCACCATTGGGAATTTCAAATCATGTATTTGACTTCCGGACAACTTTTTTCTAAAGCCCATTTGAGCCAGCACAATCATAAGCCATGCAAACAAACCTGCAAAGGTTCCTACACTAGTTACATAAGTGAATACTTTACCAGGCACAACGTAATTTAATAAAACTCCTATAAGCATGAAGGCAACTGAAACCAGTATGGCATTTTGAGGAACATGGGACGGGCTAAGCTTTCCAAAGAATTTTGGTGCCTGGTTTTGATTGGACAGGTTGAAAAGCATACGTCCTGTGGTAAAAATACCGCTATTGCAGGAGGAGGCTGCGGCAGTTAATACAACGAAGTTAATTATTCCTGCTGCTGCACTGATTCCAAGCTTTGAAAAGGTAAGTACAAAGGGACTTCCGCTGGTTCCTATGCTGTTCCAAGGGTAAAGGGACATTATAACAAACAAGGAACCTATATAAAATATTAAAATTCTCCAAAACACTTTATTTATAGCGGATGGAATTGTTTTTTCAGGATTTTTTGCCTCGCCTGCAGTTACACCAATAAGCTCCACTCCCACAAAAGCAAAGGATACCATTACCAGGGCCATGATAGGACCCCTTATACCGTAAGGGAATAATCCGCCGTGACTCCATAGATTAGCAATTCCTATAGGTTTCCAGGAGTTTCCAAGACCCAGTACTATCATTAGAAAACCTATAGCTATCATTGCAATAATTGTTACAACCTTAATAAGAGCAAACCAAAATTCAATTTCACCAAAGGCTTTTACTGCAGTGAGGTTTATGACAGTAAGAAGACAAACTGCAACCAATGCGGATATCCATCTTGGCACAGATGGAAACCAGAAATTAATATAGATACCTACTGCTGTAATCTCTGCCATGCAGGTGGATATCCACATGAGCCAGTAGGTCCATCCAGTTAAGAATCCAGCCAATGGACTTATATAATCGTTGGCATAGGCACTGAAGGAGCCAGAGACAGGGTGTTCAACAGCAATTTCGCCCAAAGCCCGCATTATAAAAAATATTATAATTCCTCCTACAAGATAGGAAAGTAAAATTGCGGGACCTGCTGTCTGTATACTTGCGCCTGACCCTAAAAACAAACCCACACCAATAGCACCGCCAATGGCCATAAGCTGAATATGCCTTTCCTCAAGGCCTCTTTCCAAGCCTTCTCCTGTTTTATTATTATCTTTATTGCTCATTTTTTACCTCCTTATAATAAATTTGTTATTATAATTCCTCATTTTCTAAATTGTATTCCAAGAAGGAGTGCCTGAAATTATAAATTTTGGTTACAATTTATAGTATGTAGAATTGTGGGTATAAATATAAATAGTGTTGGAGGTGGTTTGCAAACCTATGCTTAAAAATAATTTTAAATTATTGGCCCAGGCAGCGGCAGTGCTGGTTTGGATGCTGCTTATTTTCTCATTTTCGTCTCAGCCTGCTGTGCAATCCAACAGACTGAGCAGAAGTACCGCCACAGTTATTACTGAAGTAAAATCAGTTATAACACATGGCATGAGTTCTCCACGGACTATATCACATTTAAACGGCGTAATTAGAAAGGCTGCCCATTTCTTCTTATATTTTGTACTGGGAATTTTGGTGATCAGCATTTTGGCGCAATTTAAATTTTCACACAGGGAAGCTTTTATTCATGCAATTTTCATATGTATTCTATATGGGGCACTGGATGAATTCCACCAGTTTTTTGTGCCAGGAAGAGGTCCAGGCATTGGAGATGTGCTCATTGATGCAGCAGGATGTGCTGTGGGTCTGCTGGTGTTTTGGTTTGCTGAAAGGCTTTTAAAACCATTAAGTCCAGTGCTTAAAAAGGAATAAATATTTGATGGCTGACAATAATAAAGTCAACTTGTTTATTAAGGAGGTCATTTTATGGATAAAAGCAGGCATCATACAAAGGGAGAGTATCAGGCAGCTATTGAAAAGGCTAAGGACATGCTGACAGAAGGCTGTCCTCTGATTGAAGTTATTAATAAGACCCAGCTTGGAGAAGAAGACGTCCTTGAGGTTAAGAGAAAAATGGATGGCTTGCCATAAAGTTTATGTTCAATGCTAGGCCCGTCAGTAATGGCGGGTTGTTTTTATAATTTATATAATTAAGAAGGATATGCAATGCAAATATAGAATATTTAAGAAAATGTGTATTTTATAGAAATGGGGGATAAAAGTGCCTGGAATTACAGCAAAAGAAGTTTTATGCAAGTCTGCCTTGAATAAAACAGGAATACCAAGCTATGAATACTGTATGAACCCTTATACAGGCTGCAGCCATGGCTGCCTTTACTGCTACGCTTCTTTTATGTGCCGGTTTTCCGGCCATAGGGAGAAGTGGGGAGAGTTCCTTGATGTAAAGGTAAACTTTCCTGAGATGCTGAAAAAGCAGTTGAACAGACGTACGCCACCTAAGGGAAGGGTGCTGCTGGGTTCAGTTACGGATGTGTACCAGCCAGATGAGGAAGAATATGAAATAACCAGAGCCAGTCTGGAACTGCTGGCGGAATATGACCAGCTGGAGGTGCATATTTTAACCAAATCCAACCTTATTGTGAGGGATATTGCTGTTTTGAAGCAGCTTAAGGGCTGCCAGACGGGATTTACTATCACCACTGTGGATGATAATGCAGCAAGGGTTTTCGAGCCTAATGCAGCTGTGCCAAGCCTTCGGCTGGAAGCAGCAGAGCAGCTTATAAAAGCAGGAATATATGTGTGGGTATTTGTTGCGCCGCTGCTGCCTGGAATTTCAGATACAGACCCGGCATTAATAAGCCTGTTCCAAAGCCTCCATAAAATCGGAATACAGGATATCCTCATTGATTTCCTGAATCCCTATCCTTTAGCTGTACATAATCTGAAGGAAGCTTACAGCAGCCATTTCCCAAAAGCCCTGCCAGAGCTTAATGATTATCTCCAGAATCAGGGGAGGTACCGGCTTCACGGGGAAAACAGGATAATGGAAATCGCCAGGGCTATAGGCTGTGAGCCAAGCTTTATTTAAGACATGGAATGGGGGTTAGCAACGCTATTAGGGGAATCTGCCACAAACTAGGGTAACCTGCAATTAATTTCACGTAATTTCACGGCAATTTACCATCTCTGTCACAGGAAGCTATGTCCATACTAAGTATATATGGTATAATTAAATAACAATAATTCTTAGGTGAAAGGAGTTCCACATGACTGTGTATATAGCGCTGCTTAGGGGTATAAATGTTGGGGGCAGGAACATCATAAAAATGGCCCAGTTGAAGAGCACCTTTGAGGAAATGGGCTTTAGTGAAGTTAAAACCTATATTCAAAGCGGCAATGTGGTTTTTAAATCCGGGGAAGATGAAAATATCCTTAAGGAAAAAATTCAAAGCTATCTTGAAGAAGTCTTTGGATTTAAAGTAAGTGTTGTTCTTAGAACCGGCTGGGAGCTGGAACAGATTGTTTTAAACCAGCCCTTCCAGTCTAAGGATATTGCAAAAGCAAAAGCATCCACTGCTGCGGAGGTTCAGTATGTTGCTCTCCTGGACAGTGCAGTGACAATTGATAAGCTTAAGTATCTGGACAAATTTGCGGGAGAAGGAGACAGCTACCAGGTAAGGGACCGGGATATTTATCTTTTATTCAACCACAGCATTAGGGACTCCAGGCTGGCAGCGAACCTTAATAAGCTGGATGTGCCAATGACAGTTCGGAATTGGAATACAATGAACAAGCTTAATGCTATGGCTAAGGACATGGAAAACTCAAAAGAAAGCTGAAAAAATAAATAAGTAAAGGGAGTGAATTGTTATGTTAAAGGAAGGAGATAAGGCTCCTGATTTCACACTAAAAAGTGACGAGGATATGGATGTATCCCTAAGTGACTTCAAGGGAAAGAAGTTGGTGTTATACTTTTATCCAAAGGACAACTCCCCTGGCTGAACTAAGGAAGCCTTAAGTTTTAAGGAGGTTTACGGTGAAATAATTGCTGCAGGAGCTGTGGTAATTGGTGTAAACAGAGACAGTACTACAACCCATAAAAAATTCAGGGAAAAACAGGGTCTGCCATTTCATCTGTTAAGCGACCCAGACCATGTAGTCATTGAAGCCTACGGAGCCTGGCAGGAGAAAAAGCTCTATGGCAAACTCTCCATGGGGATAATTCGTTCCACTTATATTATTGATGAAAATGGCATGATAATAAAGGTTTATCCTAAGGTTAAACCTGAAGGCCACGGCAGTGAAGTGCTGGAGGCATTAAAGTAAATATCGGGAGAAGGATGCAATATGAGCTGTAAAATACTAATACCACAGGATATTCCAATGGAAGGAAAAGAATTTCTTCTAGAAAGGGGTTATGAAATAAAAATGGGCTCCGGAATATCAGAGGCTGCCATAAAGGAGGATATTGCTGATTGTGATGCAATTATCCTTCGTACAGCAATTTTGACTGACAATATAGTTATGTCAGCACCAAAGCTGAAGGTGATAAGCCGCTACGGAGTAGGTGTGGACAACATTCCTGTTAAAAAGGCCGAAGAGCTTGGCATATGGGTGGCTACTACACAGGCTGCCAATGCTAATACAGTGGCTGAAGCTGCAGTAACATTCATAGCTGCCCTTGGCAAGCGTTTCAAGGAAATCCACATGGACTTCACCAGCAGGGGCAATTACAATATTAGAAACCAACTGATGGGTAATGATCTGCAGGGAAAGGTTGTTTCCATTCTGGGCTTTGGAAGAATAGGACGGCTGGTTGCTCAAAAGTGTGCCCTTGGCTTTGGAATGAAGATACTGGCCTATGACCCGTACATTGATAAACAGCAGCTGCCTGATTACGTGGAAGCAGTGGACAGCTGGGACCATATGTTTGATGCAGGTGACTTTGTATCAATCCATATGCCCTTTAATGGTAAAAAGCTGGTTAACAGCAGAGAGTTCAACCTAATGAAGCCTACGGCATATTTCATTAATGTGGCCAGAGGAGCTCTGGTGGATGAAAAAGCCTTGTACGAGGCCTTGAGAGATAAAAAAATTGCAGGTGCCGGACTGGATGTATATGATCCAGAGCCACCCCATAAAGACAACCCACTGCTACACATGGACAACGTGATCGCCCAGCCCCACAGCGCAGCTTTAACAAAAGAATGTACAATCCGCATGGCACTTCATGCGGCACAAAACGTTGACGATGTTTTGTCAGGCAGAGTTCCCACCTGGCCCTACAACAAACCTGCCAAATCCAGGAAGGGGGTCTGACCCCCTTCCATTATCTGGAGTAGATTTAATCTACTCTTTTTTTATGCAATTATTTAAATATGAAATCCAGAAGGTTGAAGGTTTAAAAATGGATTATAAGGATATAATTGAGATACTTGAGAATCAGGGACTTAAAAAATGGTCTAAAACTCAAAGGGAGAGGAGACGAATGTTTGGCAAGAAAATTACGTATTTGGTATAAAGGTGCTGTATACCATGTTATGTGCAGAGGAAATAATAAGAGGAATATTTTTATGGATAGTCAGGATTACATGGTTTTTCTGGCGATTTTACATGAGGCTAAGATTAAGTTCAATTTTAAAATCCTGTGTTACTGTCTAATGACTAATCATATTCATCTGCATATAAAAACCAGCGATGAAGCTATCGGTAAAATAATGAAAAAAATCAACATGCTTTATGCCATTTATTTTAATCAAAAATATAATTTAATTGGGCACCTGTTTCAAGGAAGATATAGATCCGAATTAATAGACCAGGATAAATATATGCTGGAAATTTCAAGATATATCCATTTAAATCCGGTTAGAGCCAATTTAGTCCAAACACCTGAAGAATACCAGTGGAGCAGCTATAAAATGTATATAGGTTTAAGGAAAGAAACATTAATTGATACAAGCTTAGTATTGGCATATTTTAATGGGAAAAATCCAAGAGATACCTATAAAAGCTTTGTAGAAAGGGTGTTATTGGATGATTATGGAGGGGGGTCAGACCCCCAAAAAGACCAAAGAGGATTTTCCGCTGCCGGTGAAGAATAAGTACTTTAATGTTAAATAAGTAAAAATCGGAAGGGAGCTATTAATATGGGAATTATAAACGGTTTAATGGGACATGCTTCTGAAGTAAAAATAGAAAATGTTAAGTCAGAATATATTTTAATATAAACAGAGGTGTTTTAAGTGGATAATAAAATTAAAGTTATGTTGTCCAATCACCATGTCCATTTAAAGCCGGAGGATGTAGAAACTCTTTTTGGAACAGGACATGAAATCAAAATCAGGAAAATGCTGAGCCCAGTGGAGTTTGCTGCCGAGGAAACAGTTACACTAATTGGTCCCAGAGGTAAAATAGAAGGTGTAAGAGTACTTGGTCCTCTGAGACATTATACCCAGGCAGAATTATTAAAAGCTGATGCCATAAGGATTGGAGTTAATGCGCCATTGAAAAATTCCGGAGAGCTGGAGGAGGCCGCTTCAATAAGGATCCTTGGCCCTGTAGGGGAGCTCAATATAAAAGGTGCCATAATAGCAAAAAGACATATACATTTAAAACCGGATTCTGCTGAAGATCTTGGTATAAAAGATAGACAATATGTATCTGTAAAGGCAGCAGGGGAAAGAGGCTTGATTTTTCAGCAGGTTCTTGTAAGGGTGTCCTGCAACTCCGTTGATGTTATGCACATTGATCTGGAGGAGGGCAATGCAGCGAATATAGAAAATAACGATATGCTGGAGATTTTCATCGAAGATCAGAACTTATAAAAAGGAGCAGGTGCTTCTTTTTATTTTTGTATCAAATTATACTTGAACACAAAATGTCAAATCTTTATACTTAATAGTGAAGTATGTCCTCAGGTAAATTATGGAAGGGGGTCAGACCCCCAATGAGCCCCCAACGAAAGGAAGCTTTATATGTTTTTCTTGTTTAGAATGGTGCCACTGCTTGTTATATTACCCGGTGCAGTTTATTTTTTTATACATTTTAAAAACTTGTCTTTTGTTACAAGGTTTACCAGGTATAAATGGATGCCATGGATAATTTCTACTTTCATGACCTTAATATGTGGTTATATGGTAAGTGATGTTTTCAATTTTCCTGCTGCAATTATTTTATTTTTGTTCTTTTCATTTATAATCACTGATATTCTGAATTTAATTTTTAAAAAGCTCTTGAAGGGTCATAACGGCTTTAAGTTTTGGACCTGGCTCTACCATAGCGGAATTGCAGCGGTGTCAGGAGTTATAATATTTTGTGTTATCGGGTATAGTACTGCTATGCATGTAGTTGTTTCAAAATATGACCTTACTACAAATAAGAACATAGGTAAGCCGGGAATTAAAATAATAATGGTATCAGATATTCATCTTGGAACTGCAGTTAAAGTAGACAACCTACAGGAATATTGCACAAGGATCCAGGCACAAGACCCTGATATGGTTGTACTCACTGGAGATATATTTGATGAAAATACACCAAAGGGAACCATGGAAGAGGCCTGCAAAAAACTGGGCCAGATAAAAAGCACCTATGGTACCTATTATATTTTTGGGAACCATGAAAAAGGCATTCACGGCAATATTCCCTATTTTACTACAGATGCTGTGGCAGCTAACCTTAAAGCAAACAATATTACAGTACTGGATGATAATACAAAGCTGATAAATAATCAGTTTTATATAATAGGAAGAAAGGACGCAGCTTTAACACATACAGCGGATAGAAAGTCTATTCCGGAGCTGCTTAATGGTCTGGATAAAAGCAAATTTATATTGCTTTTGGACCATCAGCCACTGGATTTTCAGCTTGCAGCCCAAAATGGTGTTGACCTGCAGCTCTCCGGCCATACCCACGGCGGTCAGATATGGCCTACAGGCTTGCTGATGTCCATATTCACCAGTGGTTCACTGAATTATGGATACGAAAGAATTGGAAACTATCAGGTTATAGTATCTTCAGGAATGGGCACCTGGAACTATCCTATGAGACTAGGCAGCAAGTCAGAAATAGTGCAAATTATGGTAAGGGGTCAGACCCCCTGACAAAAATTGGGAGGAACCATGAACGAGAAAGAATTTGAAAAATTTCTTCATGTTAATATACCCATTACAAAGGCAATGGAATTCAAGTTTTTGGAATATTCACCCAAGAGAGTGAGAATTTCTGCAAGACTTGAACCAAATGTGAATGACAAGGGCACGGGCTTTGGCGGGAGCATAAGCACGCTGATGACCTTGTGCGGCTGGGCTATGGCTACAAAAATCATGGCACTAGAAGATCCAAAGGCCCAGGTAGTAGTCCAATCAAGCAAAATTAATTATCTGAAGCCGGTAACAGGAGATTTTACAGCAGATTGCAGCCTGGAGGATGGAGCAGCGGTGAAGGAGTTTCTGGAAACCTACAGGACCCGGAAAAAAGCAAGGTTAAAGCTCAAGGTGGATTGCTATGACGGGTGGGTGAAGACTGCGGAATATGAAGGCAAATATGTTGCCCTTGGTCGGTAACATTAGACATTGAAAATTAAGTAGATATATGCTTATAATAAATTTGTAAATCTTTTTAAGAGGTGAAGCATAATGAAAATTGAATTAAAATCTGGTGTTAAGGATTACTTATATCAGAGAAGTACTGATGCTATTTATATAGAAATGGACAATAAGGGAGGCTGCTGTTCAGGGCCGGTATATGTGCCTGAGGTAAAGCTTGGAGTACCTGAGTATATAAATATGTACGAGCCTTTCATGCAGGATGATATCACTGTTTATCTTCCCAAAGCAGCACTTACCGAAGAAACAAAGGATATTACAATAAAGCTTAAAAATTTCCTGGGACAAAAATCACTGCAGGCAACAGGTATATTGGCTTATAAACAAAAGCACTACGGGAATAATAAATTTTAGAATACCGCAAAGGCTTTGGTGCCAGTCAGATTTATAACCGGTGCTTAAGTTAAGCACTGCCAGCTGAGCTGTTTGCAAGATTTAGCCCAATTAATTATGAAGGATGATGATATGAGAAACATAAAAATGATAATTGAATATGACGGAACAAGGTATAAGGGATGGCAGAAGCAGAAGGAAGGCATCCCGACCATTCAGGAAAAAATCGAAAAGGTGTTGTCTAAAATGACAGGAGAAGAAGTTCAGGTTGTGGGCTGCGGAAGAACTGATGCAGGAGTTCATGCGGAGAACTATACAGCAAATTTTCAAACGGAGTGTACCTGGAGCATAGATGCAATACTTGACTACCTTTATGAATATCTACCAGAGGACATAGTGGTGAAGGAAGCCAGGGATACCAGTGAAAGATTCCATGCCAGGTACAAGGTAAAGTCAAAAACTTATGTATACAGGATCAACAACAACAAATTCAGAAATGTATTTAACAGAAAATATGTTTACCATTCAGATGTGAAGCTTGATGTGGAAAAAATGAAAAAGGGCGCTGAAAAGCTGGTGGGAACTCATGATTTTAAAAGCTTTACCAGCTTGAAATCCGATTCAAAGTCTACCATTAGAACTATAAATTATATAAATATCAATGAGTATGACGGACTTATAGAAATTGAGGTAAACGGAAACAGCTTTCTCCTTAACATGGTAAGAATCATTGCAGGAACTCTTATGGAAGTTGGCAAGGGCAGCCTTAAGCCTGAGGATGTGGAAAAAATCCTTAAGGAAAAGAGAAGGCCTGACACCGCCCCTATAGCTCAGGCTAAGGGCTTATGCGTGAAAAATATACAATACTAAAAGAACTGCCAGGCTGGTTTAAATCAGCAGGTCAGTTCTTTTATGTGATGAAGCTGGCTAAGCTTTGAATAAACTGGTCACTAAATGACAATAATAATGAAGGATTAAAATGATTGGTGGGATATAAATGAACAAATTTGACAGGGCAGTAAATAGAAAGATAAATGAGCTGATAATAAAGGATTTCACAGGTACTGAAGTGGATGAAAAAAACTACAAGAAATATGCGGCTGTTGCCAGGGCTACTGTCAGGCAGGAATACAGGGGTGTTAAAGAAAATAATAATCCGAAATCACTATACAGAAAAATGTGGAGAAATGCCGAGAGCTACAGCAATCTTGACACATCACCAAGTTAGGAGGGATTTGATGGATAAGGATAAAAAGCTAAGAAAGGGAGAACATGAGGAGGCTATGGAAAAGGCCAAGGACATGCTTAATAAGGGTTGCGGCATGGCTGAAATAACCAATGAAACAAAGCTTAGCCAGGAAAATGTGCTTAAAGCAATGAAAAAAATGGAGCAATAATATAATCGCCGGATCAGATGCAGACCAATGTCTGCATTTAATTATTATCCACGGTTTTAAACCCAAAAAATATTTTCTATGAAACTCAAAACCTCCTGACAGTATATTTTTTCAACCATATTACAGTGTTCAATTCGGTATGATATAATATTTAAAATACCTGTAAAAGATTGGTGCAAGAGGTGATAGTATGAAAGACCTTTTAAGCTTTTATGATGAGTTTTGCAGCTATCTTGACAAGGAGGACAAGCAGCATTGTGTAAAATTCATAATGAATGCTGTTGAAAACGGCTATATAGGAATTGCGGAGCTGTACGAAAAAGTTCTGGCACCTGCACTTAACAATATGATGGAGAGATACGGAGAGGAGCTTTTTATCTGGAATGAGCATGTGAGAAGCTCAATAATAAGAACCATCATAGAATGCTGCTATCCACATGTTACGGAGGAAATAAGCAAATCCGGGATATCCCTTAACAAGGGTAAAGTGCTTCTGGTTTGTCCACCGGAGGAATACCATGAGCTTGGCCTTAGGATGGGTTCGGATTACTTCAATCTATGCGGCTATAGCACTGTACTTACAGGTGCTAACACACCCATGGAGGTGATTATCAGCGGCATTAAGCTGGAAGCCCCTGATTATGTTGTTATCAGTGCTTCCAATTACTATAACCTTGTAGCAGCCAGGAAGGTTATGGCTGCGGTGCACAGCGCTGACTGCAAAATTAAGATACTGGCCAGCGGCTATGCCTTCCATAAGGATCAGACCCTGAGCAGAAGCATTGGTGCTTTGGCTGTGGTTAACTCAATGGAGGATATTCTTGCCCTTGAGGGGGAATTGTGATGGGTATTTCACTTAAAATAGCAATTAGATTTTTAAAATCAGGCAGAGGCCAGACTGCACTTATTGCCCTGGGTATAGCTATAGGGGTGTCGGTACAGGTGTTTATTGGATCTCTGATACAAGGGCTGCAAAAGAGCCTTATAAATACCACGGTAGGGAACTCATCCCATATAACCATAAAGTCCACTACAGATGATAAGCTTATCAGTGACTATGAAAGGCTTGTTAGATATATTGATACAAAGGAAAAAAGAGTTGAAAAAATTTCTCCAGTGCTGGATCAGCCTGGTTTTATTAATAATGATGATAAATCAGAGTCAATAATTATACGTGGTGTAATATTTAATGAGGCCGATAAAATATATAATATCAAGGGCAGGCTAATTGACGGGGCCCTGCCCAAAAAGGACTTTGAGGCAGCAATAGGCAAGGACCTTCAGAAGGAGCTTGGGGTTCACACCGGGGATAAAATTGAAGTTACAATACCCAGTGGACTTAAGCAGGAGTTCAGGATCACCGGGGTTTTTGACCTTAAGGTTCAAAGCATAAATAAAAATTGGTTTTTAACCTCCCTTGCTTCTGCTCAGGCTCTATTTGACCAGAGAGGGAAGGTTACCTCTATAGAAATGCAGGTGGACAGCAGTAAGGTGTTCACTGCCGATGAGGTTGCAGGGGCTTTGAAGGGCCTGAATTCAAAAGGTGAGCTTAACATAACAAACTGGAAGGAGGAAAATGAGCAGCTGCTTTCAGGGCTTAACGGACAAAGTGTATCCAGCTACATGATCCAGGTATTCGTGATAATATCGGTAGTACTGGGTATAGCAAGTGTTCTGGCTATTTCTGTTATGCAGAAGTCAAAGCAGATAGGGATATTAAAAGCTATGGGCATACAAAATTCCAAGGCCAGCCTCATTTTTTTCTATCAGGGGCTTATGCTGGGGGTTATGGGAGGCATTTTAGGTATTATTCTAGGTTTAGGACTTTCCTACAGCTTCACTATATTTGCCAGAAATCCCGATGGTACTCCTATAGTGGCACTATCCATTGACCCGGTATTTTTTGTATTTTCCTTTATAACAGCAGTAACAGCTTCATCCCTGGCCGCCTTGGTACCTGCCAGGAAAAGCTCCAGGCTGGACCCTATTGAGGTGATTAGAAATGGATGATATTCTGGTATTGAAAAACATAAACAAGGTTTTTGGAGAGGCAGTGAAAACCCAGGTCCTATTTGATATAAACCTTAGCATTAAGGAGCACTCCTTCAACTCCATTATAGGACAATCCGGCAGCGGTAAATCCACGCTGCTAAACATTATGGGAACTTTGGACAGGCCTACCTCAGGTGAGGTGAATATAGCAGGCATAAATACTGCAGACATGACAAAAAGCCAGCTAGCAGAACTTAGAAATGAAACAATAGGCTTTATATTTCAATTTCATTACCTGCTGCCAGAGTTTACTGCTTTGGAAAATGTACTTATGCCCTACCTAATTAAGTATGACAAGCCCTCCAGGGAAATCCTTCAAAGGGCTGAGGAGCTTATGGATATAATAGGCTTAAGCAAGGTTAGAAATAATTTGTCAATTAATATGTCCGGAGGCCAGCAGCAAAGAACAGCTATAGCCAGATCCCTAATTATGAATCCAAAGCTGGTGCTGGCAGATGAACCAACAGGAAACCTGGACTCCGATACCACTGAAATAATATATGATACCTTAAGGGATATCAATAAGAAATATAACACTACATTTATAATAATTACCCATGATAGGAAAATTGCCGAAAAAACTGATAGAATTATTGAAATCAAGGATGGCAGAATAAATCTTGATCTTGTAAGATGAGGGGGACACTTATATGGCAAGAGATAAAAAGAAATTGGCATTAATTGCTGGAGCAGCTTCCATAATTGCAGCAGGGGCTTTTATAATAATCAATGCCATAAACCAAAAGCCTGTGGATATTGCTTCAGAAGCTGCTGCTCAAAGGACCTTGGTACAAACCATAACCATCAACGGCAAAATAGAAGCGGGTTCAGTCTTCGATGAGGTACTTGGAACCTCACAAAAGGTTATGGGAATTTTCAAAAGAACTGGAGACAGTGTCCAGGCAGGTGATACCATCCTTAAGCTTGACACCTCTGACCTGGAATACCAGCTTGGAAAAGCTCATCTAAGTCTGGAAGCCCTTAAAAAAAGTACAGCAGTGTCAAGGGAACAGGCACTATTAAATCTTGATAACGCTAGAAACCAGTATGCTCAGGCACTTGACAGCTATAATGATACAAAGGTGCTTTTTGATAATGGTATGGCCTCCCAAAATGAATTCAGTGCCAGCCAGACTGCACTTATTACCGCAGAAAATCAGGTGAAAAGCGCAGAAATACAATATAAAAGCCTGGATATTTCCTCAGGCATAACAGATAAAAAAGCTCAAATGGATTCCTTGACTATGGATATTGCAAATTTAAACAGAAAGATATGGGAAAGTAGTATTAAATCCACTATAAAAGGCACTGTTACAATACTTGATGAAAAAGCTGGTCAATATCCAGCCCAGGGCAGCAGGGTCCAGGTGATGGACCTATCCACTATGATAGTTAAAACAGATGTTGCTCAGGAGGATGCTGTTCTCCTTAAGCCTGGTCAGAGGTGCACGGTTACGGTTAAGGGACTTACAGGACAGTATAATGGTGCAGTTTCCAGAATAAGTGATTCCGCCAGCGAAACTGCCAATAGCTCCCAGCCTAAATTTCAGGTTGAAATATCCATTGACAATCCAAATTTAAGCCTCAAAGCAGGTTATGAGGCCGATATATTAGTAAAGCTGCTGGAAAAGCCTGATACTCTTTCTGTAGCTTACAGCTCAGTAAAGGCTGAGGACAACGGCAAAAAATATCTGTTTGTCATTGATAGTGGAAAGGCTGTTAAAAGATATGTGAGCACAGGCTTAGAGACTGCGGATTATATTGAAATTCTTCAGGGTATTAAGGCAGGGGAACAGTATATTGTTTTGCCCCCTGAGTCCTTGAAAGAGGGGGAACTGGTAAAGATCAAGTAATCTGCCATGACAATAGCTGCAGCTGTAGAATTATAGCTTTGAGGGGAGTGTATTTAAAGATACTCTCCTCGTTTTATTTTTGAATAAGTTGCTATAATTTGAAAATACTAACTTAATGAGGGATTGAAAAAGCTGCCAGCCTTGAATAAAAGAAATTTTTGGAATATACTTAATATTAAGTATGTGACATTTGAAAGGAGAATCAGAATGGGAATTTTAAATAGTATATTTAAGAAGAAAAGCCATCAGAGCAGTATGCCTGCAGAAATTCAAGAGGGCTCCAGCCTGCGCAAAAATGATGCTTTCGTATATAAAAACGGTGATAAATATATCGGTGAATGCATAGGCAGGAATCCTGACGGCTGGGGAACCTACCATTATATATCGAATAATTCCAAATATGAGGGAGAATTCAGGGATGGAAAAAGGCATGGGGTTGGCACCTATTATTATGATGACGGCTCCAGATATACCGGTGAATACAGGGATGATATTAAGCATGGCAAAGGTATTTATTACAATGCTGACGGAACAATACACCATGAAGGTCAGTGGGCAGAAGGTCAGCCGGTTGTTTCAGATGAAATGAGCCAGGCAGAGCAATAAAGTCATCTCTATAATATATTGTGTAATGTAAATATATAAATAAGTGGGGTGTAGATTAATGAAAAATATCAGAGCAGCTGTAATTGCCGGCACACCGGTGGATACGAAAATGGGTGTTGATTTTCTCATTTCCAAGGGGGTGGATGCTACAGGGTATCCAATATCAGCTACCCCGGAGGAGCAATCTGCCTTGCAGATATTATCACCCGACCTGCTGAAAGAGCACGTTAGAATTAAGCTTCAGCAGATAAAAGCACAGGGAATAAATGTTGCAATGGTATACTGCAACTCCATGAGTGCAGCAGTAGATATGGATAAGCTTTCTGAGGAAGAAAACATAAATATAGTTACGCCATACACCGCATACAGACATATAGCAGATAATTATAAGCTATTAGGCTTAATGGCAGCAAACAACCAAAGTGCTGCAGGAATTGAGAAGGTAATCCAAAAGGAAAATCCTGAATGCGATGTGCTGGGCCTTGGAATTCTTCCCCTGGTAGTGGAAATTGAAAAAGGCACACCACCTAGGGAAATCATAGACAAGTTTTGTCTTAAAGACCTAATGGCATTTTTCACTGATAATAAAGCTGGTGCAGTTATATTGGGATGCACTCATTTCCCATACCTTAAAGATGAATTGGAGAAGCTCACCACATTACCGGTTATAGACCCTGCTGAGCTTATGTACAAAAGGATATGTGAAATTTGAACAAGCTGGTGACAGCCACATCAGATATCAGATATGGAGGTTTTTATGAAAAAAAAGTATTTCTTCTTTGATTATGACGGAACATTAACCATTGGAGCCACAGGCCAGGTGACGGAATCAGCCAGGAGGGCTATAAGGATGCTAGAGGACAGGGGACATTTTGTAGCCGTGGCAACCGGCAGACTTCAGTGCGATGCCCTTGAACGCTGCAGGAATATAGGTATTGAAAATCTTGTAAGCGACGGTGGAAACGGATTAACTATGGACGGCAGACTCATTTATTTGAACTCCTTAAATATTCAGCACTCCATAACCCTTCTTGATGAACTTGAGCAAAAGGGGATAAGCTGGGCGGTCATAAATGAAAACTCCAAGGTGCGTTATAGTAAAACAGAGCAGTTTACCAGGGAGGTAAAGGATACCTATATTAAGACTATCATAGAACCGGATATGGACTACAGACAACTGAAACAGCTTTATAAGATTTTTATCAGCTGTGACCCTGAAAGGGAGAAGGGTATTTATGCCCTGGAGCCGCTGCCAAAGGTCAGGTATAATCCTATATGCCTTTTCATTGAGCCCGATGACAAGCAGCTTGGAATCATGAAAATGGCGCAGCTTATTAATGCACCCAAAGAAGATATTGTGGTTTTTGGCGATGGAATGAATGATATAAAAATGTTCAAAGAAGATTGGACCTCCATTGCTATGGGTAATGCTAGAGATGCCTTGAAGCAAATTGCGGATTTTGTAACCAGAGGCTCTGATGAGGATGGTATTGAATATGCCTGCAGACATTTTGGCTGGATATAAATTGTATAGAATCAGTAAACCCGGGTATAATATTGTGAAATACCCGGGTTTAGCTTTTAAATGTCAACCTCAACTGCCTGACACTGCATTGACTTAATATATTTCCTTTGCTATTATGGTTAAGGTAATTATTTTTAAATATGTCATCCGTATAATCTTGATAATAGGGTTCAAGAGTCTCTACCAGAATACCGGAAATTTCTGACTATGGGTGAAGTACGAAACCTTTCATTCTAAGGAGGAAAACAGAATATGCACAATGGAAAAACCCAACCGGGGACAAGATCTTTTTTGGACTCTTTTTTTAAGCTGTCTGAAAATAATACCAATGTAAAGACAGAAATACTAGCTGGAATAACTACCTTTATAACCATGGCCTACATAATATTTGTCAATCCAAGTATTCTTATGCAGGCAGGCATGAACTCAAAACATTTAATGGGGGAAGCTGCAGTTAAGGCTGGACTATCAGCTATTAACGACCCTGTTGTGGCATCAATATTTGCAGCCACCTGTATCGCAGCAGCAGTAGGTACCATAATCATGGCTCTTTATGCAAATCTGCCCTTTGCACAAGCCCCAGGCATGGGACTCAATGCGTTTTTTACCTACAGCGTATGTCTTACTTTGGGCTATACCTGGCAGCAGGCGTTAGCTGCCGTATTCACCTCAGGCGTGATATTTATAATAATTACAGTGACATCCATCAGAGAAAAAATTGTGGATGCACTGCCTCACAATCTGAAACTTGCCATATCCGGCGGTATCGGACTTTTTATAGCTTTGATAGGCCTTAAAAGCGGAGGGATAATAGTAAGCAATGCCGAAACCCTGGTTACCTTTGGAAGCTTTACTACTCCCCATGCCATGTTAACCCTTATTGGTATCGCAATAACTGCAATTTTAATGTCCAGGGGTGTGAAAGGCTCTATTTTGCTGGGAATAATAATAACCACACTTGTGGGTATACCCTTGGGAATTACCCATCTAACCGGTGTGCAGCTAATAAGCGCACCTCCATCACTGGCACCAACCTTCTTAGCACTGGATTTTGGAGGGCTTTTAGGAGTTGGAAAAGCTGGCATAGTTGGAGCTTTATCAAGTATTGTTATGGTTGTAATAACCTTCAGCCTGGTTGACTTGTTTGATACCATCGGAACCTTGGTTGGTACTGCTCAGAAGGCTGGCATGATAGAAGCTGACGGCAGGGTAAAGAACATGAACAAGGCTCTTATCTCAGATGCTGTGGCTACAACTGCGGGAGCTCTGCTTGGAACAAGTACAGTAGTTACCTACGTGGAATCCACCGCAGGTGTATCTGAAGGTGGTAGAACAGGTTTAACTTCCTTCACAGTAGCAATATTATTTATACTGGCATTATTCTTTTCAGGGCTTGTAGGTGTGGTTCCAGCGGAAGCTACTGCCCCTGCACTGGTTATCGTAGGAGTACTTATGATGGGTTCTGTAACTAAAATCAACTTTGATGATTTTACAGAAGCTCTGCCTGCATTTTTCACCATTGCCATGATGCCATTCAGCTACAGCATTGCCAATGGAATAGCTTCAGGTATAATATTCTATCCTATAGTAAAGCTGGCTACAGGAAGAGGCAAGGAAGTACACCCAATTGTGTATATTCTGGCTGCATTATTTATTTTAAGGTTTACAATATTGCAATAGCAGTCAATAATAGATAGTAATTGTTGGTAACGGCCCTGATCACCATAATAAATTTCAAAGATAAAAATATAAGGTATTGCTGAAATTCAGCAATACCTTTATTATATTAATTATTTAATTGTATTGAAACAGGGATACTCTTACCATCTACGGTAAATGTAAAAGTAGCACTGTTACCAAATAGAGTTCTTAAAGTTCCCATTGAAACTGCGCTGCCCAATACAGTGCTTAAACTGAAATTAGCAGTATCATTGCTGCCAAAAGTTATTGGATCATCAAATGTAACGTTGTAATTGGTTCCTGCAACGGAAACTGCTGTAATACTGCTGTATAGCTTTGAATGAAGTGTGATTTCATCCAGAATGACGCTACCATCTATATTAGAGGCATCTGCTGATAATGAACCATCGCTCTTTGTTGTAACGCCAACACCACTTAAAGCTCCAGTAAATTTAGCTGTTACTTTATCTAAAATTACATCGATAACTATTGGATCATCATCAGTTGCAAAAGTAAAGGTTATATAATCACCAAACTTTTCCCTTAAAGTACCAAGAGATATTGATGTTTTACCAGCACCAAGCACTGTGCTTACATTAAATGTAGTTGGGTCATTATCTGTTAGAGCAATATCAGCAACATCAACATTGATTGTAGAAGATCCCTTGTAGCCTTTTACTGCAACGCTTTTTATTGTGTTGTAGCCTTTAGTAGTTATTATGATGTCGCTTAATTCCAGACTTGATGCTTTACCTGAAACATCTGCTACACCATTTTTAACTGAAACGCCACTAAGATCACCGCCAAGAACGGCTGATACGGAATAGGTTGTTCCTGTGCTTCCGCCACCGCCGCCGCTTCCACCACTTCCGCTATCGCCAGAGGATGGTGTTTGGCCTGGGGCTGGTACTTCATTAATTACATTTGAATTTGATGAATTTGCAGTTTGGCCTCCAACAGTTGCTGTAACGCCGGATACCACTGATGTAGTTCCAGGTGCTGTTTCTATAACTGTGCCGCTGGCGCCAATGTTAGCATTTGTAATGGAGCCTGTACCTGAAACAGTTGCAGGAGCATTTACATCCAAAGTGGATACAGTTGTACCTGATGGTATAACTATGCTTGAACCTGAAGCTCCGCTGCCAACTACCAATGTGCCAACAGTTGGAATGCCAAGATTCAAATTACCAGTAGGTGCTGCTAAAGTTAAGACTCCTACTGAACCTTGTCCAATAATTGAAAGATCATCGTTGGCTGTCAAGGTACCAAGCATTGCACCTGGAGCAAGATTTAAATTTGCAGGAGCTAATACACTAACACTTGATCCTGAGAAGCCTCCGGTGAATGTAACTGTGTTAGCACTGGAAGGTGCTGTTACAGGTGCTACTGTTATGATTTGGAATGGTGGAGCAGTGGAAGTTCCCCTTGCTTCTATTAATGCACCTGAGTTTAGTGTAGTATTTATTATACGTGCACTACCATTTGCTACTATGTGAGCGTCATTATTTAAGTCCTGAACAAATAGGTTGTCCACAACTGTATTATCATTGCAATTAAATGAGCTTGAGCCTACATTTAATACATCTACGTCAGCTACTTTGACATTATTCAAATTTAATGTTCCTGCTCCAAAATTAACTGTTAATTTTCCTTTGATAGTCATATTGTTTAAATTTATGACTTCCTTGGAAGAAGCATCAGTATAATTTATAATAACATTTCCATTAATTGTGGTAGGTTTAGATGCATCAGCAGAACCATAACTTCCTGATGCAGAAATTATGTACATTCCTGAATGGGAAGCACCATCATTCAATTCATTAATATTTCCAGCTTGAATTTGGGCTTTTCCGTCCCAATAGCCGTTAGCGCCGATAAAGCACCAGCCCTTGGAATCTTTTACCCAGTCATTTGTTACCCAGGCACCGTCTGCTCCTAAATAGCACCAGCCGGTAGAGTCCTTCATCCATGCATTTTTTACAGCATAGCCGTTGCTGCCCATGTAATACCATGCCTTAGTGGATGAATTTTGTTTCCATCCCCCTGTCTTAAACCAGTATCCGTTGGCATCTAAGTAGCATAGACCCTGAGAGTCGTTTTGGAACGTATTTGTTAACCAATTTCCATCATTACCTAGGAAGCACCATCCTTTGGAATCTGATTTCCATTGATTCACAAGCTTTGTCCCATTTTTATAATAGGACCATTGTCCATTAGAATTGATCCATCCATTAAGAGGATTAGCTGCAAGCACTGTCAGTTTATATTATATAAGGCCGCCCAACTGCCTGCATTTACTGTGAGTTTAAATGTTACCTGGACCAGGTACTGGCAAATGGCAGGTATAGCTGCACCGACCTTCCAGAGCAGAGGTTAACTTAATGTACCCTGGAACAAAAAAAAGTGTGCAGGCTGCACATATACAAAGCATATATATGGAGGTATAAATAATATAAATAGAAAAAGGATTGAGGAGTGAACAAAGATGGGTAATGAATGCAGTGGGCCGTCAATGGTGGAAATTAGGGTTACGCATTCTGAATGTTCCATGATGCCGAAAAATGACACAATTATACTGGAGGGACCAAGAATAGATTATGAAAAATCAGGTCCTGTATGTATTACGGCATTAAATGCAATTTATCCCTGGATTATGGTTAGCCGCTTTAAAGTTGAAACTGGTGCTTTGGATTACGACAAGGAGAACCAGTGCTATCATGGTGTCTGTCCATGCGGAACTGTGCACTTCGATATAAAAAACATTATTTAATGGCAATTTGCAAAACCAAATACTAAAAAATGAGGCAGCTCACCGGAATTACACCTGGGGGCTGCCTCATAAATTAAAGGTAAGAATTTTGGCTGATTATCAAAGAAATGGATTAATGGTTCAGTGGAATAATTTCTGTCCAATATCCATCTGGATCGCTTATAAAATATAGTCCCATGGCTTCATTTTCATAGCAAATGCACCCCATAATGCTGTGATGATTGTGGGCAGCCTCGTAGTCATCAGTTTTAACTGCCATATGGATTTCATTGTCTCCCAGATTGTAGGGCTCTTTTCTGTCCCTGAGCCAGGTAAGCTCAAGCTCATAATCTGAAACACCGTCACTCAAAAATGATAGTATAAAGCTGTCATCAGGTGCTATTTTTCTTCTTATTTCCTTGTAACCCAGGGCTTCCTCATAGAAGCGTATGCTTTTTTCAAGATCAAGTACATTTATATTGTTATGATTAAACTTAAATTTCATAAATTGACCTTCTTTCATAAATATTAATAGTAAACCTTTAATATCTGTTGTCTATTTGTTATTATATCATTATATTAATCTGCAGGTAAAGTATTATATAGCATCACGCAAAGCGTAAGGAGGAACTGGGATATTATGAAAATTAAATATTTGTACAACAGTGGATTTTCACTGGAAACAGAGAATTATTTATTTGTGTTTGATTATTTTAAGGATTCGGCAGAGGGTACTATTAAAGACCATATTAACTGCAGCAAGAATATTATCGTATTTTGCAGCCATAGCCATGGAGATCATTTTAATCCGGAAATTTTTGAATGGAGAAAACAGGCACCCTGCATAAAATATGTGTTAAGCAGTGACATTATGCTGGACTTTATAGCTCCAAACATTTATTTTATGTCCAGCGGGCAGGAGTTTGCACTGGATGGGGTTTTTGTGAAGGCATACGGTTCCACAGATCTGGGAGTATCCTTTGTGGTGAAATTTGAAGATAATGTTATCTTTCATGCCGGAGATCTGAACTGCTGGTACTGGTTTGATGAATCTCCTGAAGAAAACCAAATTGCCGAAGCAGCCTTTAAGCAGGAAGTTGAAAAGCTTAAGGCGGATTGGGGGGGACAGGTGGATATTGCCTTTTTCCCTGTGGATCCAAGGCTAAAGGATAAATATGATATGGGCGTTAGGCATTTTGTAAAGGAAATAAAGCCTTCATGGCTTGTACCTATGCACTTCGGAGACCACTACCAGGCTATTGAAGGCATAGAGGAATCTTTAAAGAAGCTGGATGTAAAAATTTTAAATCCTGAAAAGCTTGTTTAATTTGTGATATAATAACCTGGAACTTAAAACAGGAAGGAAGAAAATATGAACATATTAACTGCAGAGGGACTTTCAAAGAGCTACAGTGAAAGGCCTCTTTTAAATAATATAAGCTTTGGCATAGAGGATAATGACAAAATAGGAGTAATAGGTATAAACGGCACGGGAAAGTCTACTCTTTTAAAGCTCATAGCCGGCATTGAAGAGCCAGATTCGGGGAGGATTGTGAAGGGCAATTCTGTACGAATTGAATATTTGCCGCAAAACCCCGTATTTTCAGACAACGCGAAGATTTCCGATGTAGCCGGTGATTATGAATCACAGACCATACTTACAAAGCTTGGCATTGTTGATTTTAATGGGTTAATACAAAACCTGTCCGGCGGTCAAAGGAAAAGGGTTGCTATGGCAAAGGCGCTGGCAAATCCTTCGGAGCTGTTGATATTGGATGAACCCACTAACCATCTTGATAACGAAGCTATTGACTGGCTGGAGCAATACCTTAAAAGACGGAAGGGAGCACTTCTGATGATCACCCATGACAGGTATTTTCTGGATAGGGTTGTAAATGAGATCATTGAAATCGACAAGGGAAGCATATATTCCTATCAGGGCAGCTACAGCTTTTATCTTGAAAAGAAGCTTGAAAGAGAGGAACTGGAGGCTGCCGGTGAGAAAAAAAGGAGAAGCCTCTTTAAAAAGGAGCTGGCATGGATACGTCAGGGAGCTCAGGCCAGGAGCACCAAGCAAAAGGCCAGGATACAGCGTTTTGAGTCATTAAAAGATGGAGGCCTGGATTTATCCCGTGATAAACTGGAAATATCAATGGATGCAAGCCGCCTTGGCAAAAAGATAGTTGAGCTTCAGCATATCAGCAAAGCCTTTGATGGGGTTAAATATATTGAAGATTTTACCTATACCTTTCAAAAACAGGACAGGGTTGGTGTTATAGGACCAAATGGTGCTGGCAAATCAACTCTGATCAATATAATTTATGGTTCGGTGAAGCCTGATTCAGGCAGTATTGAAATAGGGGATACTGTAAAGCTTGGCCTTTTTTCACAGGAAACTACCCATATGGATGGAAGCCAGAGAGTGATAGACTATATTAAGGATGTATCTCCGGCAAATGCAGTGAGAATGTTGGAAGCATTTCTTTTTCCGCCTGTGCTTCAGTGGGCGCCTATTTCCAAGCTTTCAGGAGGTGAAAGAAGGAGGCTTTATCTATTGAGAGTACTGGCCGAAAAGCCTAATATTCTGCTGCTGGATGAACCAACCAATGATTTGGATATTGAAACTCTCACAGTACTGGAGGATTATCTGGATGATTTTCCGGGAGTAGTAATGGCAGTTTCACACGACAGGTATTTCTTAGACAGGGTAGCTGAAAGAATATTTGTATTTGACGGCTCAGGCAATATAGCCATGCATACTGGAAATTACTTCGATTATCTTGAGGATTTAAAGGCTGAAATCCCTGTAAAGGCATCAATAAGCCAAAATGAAGTTAAATCAGGAGATAAAGCTCAAAAAGAGGATAAGAGAAGGACTAAAGAAAAGCCCCTTAAGTTTTCCTTTAAGGAACAAAGGGAGTTTGAGAACATTGATGCTGATATAGCACTTCTTGAAAGCAGCATTGAAGAAATAAATTCTAAAATTGA
Organism: uncultured Clostridium sp.; assembly: GCA_937927335.1. Taxonomy (GTDB): domain Bacteria; phylum Bacillota; class Clostridia; order Clostridiales; family Clostridiaceae; genus UBA699. The sequence goes on along the minus strand of CALBDU010000077.1, from coordinate 45,114 downwards.
AGGGGCAGCTGCAGATTATGTTGCCTTAAAAACTCTTCTAAGTGAAAAGGAAGAGCTGGAAAAACAGCTTGAATTTAAAATGGAACGCTGGATTTATTTAAATGATCTGGCAGAAAAAATTGAGAACATAAAGAATAATTAAGCAGGCTGTATTTATTAAAGAAAAAGAGGCAAGCTCCTGATCTTAGGTGATCACAGGATCTGCCTCTTTAATTAATTAGCCATGCTTACTGTTTAATGCTTATTTTTGGGTGATCCTCTTTAGAAAAATCCCCAGTAACAAAGTATGAAGCTTCAGATCTTACCAAAAGCTGGTGATTCTCATCAAAAATTTTGCCTAAAGCCCTCATTATATTTTTTCCGTTGGCAATGACTTCACCTACTGCAGTTAGAGTGCTGCCCATAGTTACATTTTTTATATAGCTTATGTTCATATCTATGGTTACCACCCGCCTTCCAAGAGTAATACAGGATGAACCCATTACTGCATCTGATATGGATGCCAGTGTTCCTCCGTGTACATATCCGTACATATTGCAGTGCTTGTCTATAATTTTTGTTTTATACACAGTTTTGCCCTCAGAAAGCTCCTCTATCTTAATATCCAGAAAATTTTCCAGTACTGGACCCTGGAAAGCCTCCCTAAAATAATTTTCCACCCAGGTTAAACTATTTTCTGACATAACAATACCTCCGACCTAAAAAGTAATAAATATTATTATAACACTTTGTAGATAGATCAGTATAGCATAACATAATAAATTTGCAAAGAATTTTATGAATATGCAGAAATTTATAGATAATCTCTTATTGATATCAGGGCTTTAAATGGTATAATTGTAGCTAATATTATTTCAATGTAAGAAGGTAGGATTATGGAAAGTATTATTGGAAAGGGAATAAATGAAAAATTTTATTTTTATTTTAGCTGGGGCTATTCCTATTTTAGCGCTGGCTACTTTTACTGCAAAAAAATATTTAATTCCTTTTTTGATGAGTTCCATAAAATTGAGATCTTTACTGCATAGATTATTACTGTGCTAAGATTAATCTGGTTTAATGAAAGGCTCACCAGGGCCTTATTTTTTTACTTAAATTTTGAAAGCTCCTAAGCGCGCAGGGGTTTTTGATTATAAAAAATTCTCAATATTAACACTAAGGAGATGTAAACATGAAAGAAAAAAATATAATTTTAGTAGGTATGCCCAATTCAGAAAAAAACACTATAGGAAAAATATTATCTAATAAATTAGGATTCAAATATGTTGATACCAATCAGTACATGAAGGCGGCAGAAGGGAAATCCCAGGCTGATTTAGCCAATGCGGCAGCCTTAAAGCTGGCTCCCTCCAGTCTTTCAGTTATTTCCACGGAGGCAGAGGTGATCAACAGACATCCTGATATTACTGAGCTTAGGAAAAATGGAGTTGTTATTTTTATAGATAATAACAAGATGTTAAAGGATTCTGATTATGATGCCAATAAAAGGTGCTGTGACCTGCATCTGGTTAATGATAATTGTGTTGATGATATTGTGGATTACCTTTGTACACTTTGGAGCTAAATATAAAACTGCAGCTAAAGCCCTATAAACAAGAAGCGGCAGGAATATCAATCCTGCCGTTTTTATCAGCCTCTGGATGGAATGTTATCCAGCTGAGTCCTAAGTTCTTCCCGGGACATTCCTTCTGCATTTATTACAGCTGCAGAGGTAAGAGTATCCTGCATTCCTATAACGTCCTCGCTTAAGCCGCTTAAAACAATGGCATCAAATTTGTCAAGCTCAGAGGAGTTATATTTCATATCAGTATTTAATTGTTGAACGTTGTAACCAGAAATTTTAAGGTAATTGCTTAGACTTTTTAAATCACCTTCAACTGCAATGTTTTTCATTTAGGCACCACCTTTTTTATTTTTCATAAGTTATTCTTTCCATTTTTAAAAGATTTATTATTAGAAATTACATTTTCATTTCCTTGGAAATGGAGATAAATAAATTAAACTGCATTTTCATTATTCTTGCCAAGAAATTGCACGTTGCTGGCATTTACTTCAGTAACATATCTTTTGCCGCCTTCTTCTGTTTGATAGCTTCTGGTTTTGACTTCACCAACTACTGCTACCTGCTTGCCTTTTTGAAGATAGGTCAGAATTTTTTCTCCGTGATTGCTCCAATACGCTATTGGAATAAAATCTACGTCTCTTTCACCATTCTTTTTTACAAACCCGCTGCTGACAGCCAAGGTGAATTTAATTACTCCCCGGGTACTGTCCTTCATTTGAAAATACTCAGCATCTCTTGCAAGATTGCCGATAAGCGACACTTTATTCAAAACAAAACCTCCTTATAGTTGAATATTTAAATAATATCCAGTCTGACATATTTTAAACATATTTTTGTGGTATAATAAGAAAAAAGTTAAACATTACTAAAGGAGGATACTTTAATGTCTATTCTTATAACAGGAGGGGCAGGCTACATAGGTACCCATACCTGTGTTGAGCTGCTGGAATCCGGCTATGAGCTGGTGATTGTAGACAACTTTTCCAACAGTAAGCCAGAGGTCTTAAAAAGGATTAAAGAACTTACAAATAGAGATTTCAAGTTTTACCAGGTGGATTTACTTAACCGGGAGGCCTTAGAGGAGGTATTTAAGGAAAACAATATCGAAGCAGTTATACACTTTGCAGGGTTGAAAGCAGTTGGGGAGTCTGTACAGCAGCCCCTGAGGTATTACCACAATAATATTACTGGTACTTTGATATTGTGTGAGCTTATGGATAAATATAATGTAAAGAATATGGTGTTCAGTTCTTCTGCAACTGTATACGGTATGAACAACAAATCACCTTTAACTGAGGATTTGCCGTTAAGCACCACCAATCCATATGGAAGCACCAAGCTCATTATAGAAAATATTCTTCAGGATCTTTATAGATCAGATAAAAGTTGGAGTATAGCTCTTCTAAGATATTTCAATCCCATAGGTGCTCATAAGAGCGGAAGAATCGGTGAGGATCCAAACGGTATTCCAAGCAATCTGATGCCATACATTACTCAGGTTGCCGTAGGGAAAATGGAAAAACTGAGCATATTCGGAGATGATTATGATACTCATGACGGAACAGGAGTCAGGGATTACATACATGTGGTTGATCTTGCCAAGGGACACATTAAGGCTCTTGAAAAAATAATCGGTTCAGGCAGCGTAAAAATATACAACCTAGGTACAGGAAAAGGCTATAGTGTTCTTGATATAGTTAAGGGTTTTGAAAAGGCTACGGGAATGAAAATACCGTATGTAATAACGGAAAGAAGACCTGGAGATATAGGAACCTGCTATGCAGATCCCTCCAAAGCGTTGAGGGAGCTCCACTGGAAGGCTGAAATGGGCATTGAGGAAATGTGCAAAGACTCCTGGAGATGGCAGGAAAATAACAAAAAAGGTTATGAGGAAAACTAGGACTCAGCTTCCTTAATATATTTTACCAATAGTTTGTCCATTTTTTTGCTGAGCCGTAATAATTTATGTCTATCTATAGAATTAAAGCTATTATTGTCACCGATAAAATTGTTCAGCTTTTCTCTTGTTTTGTCGATCTGATATGCTAAATTCTCGGGATTTGATGTCATAACTTAAACCTCCGTAATAAACATGTTTTACACTTAATATTAATATACATCAATGTTATACTTATAGCAATAAAAAATATAGTCTAATGGCATCAATATATGCCATTGGCCTATATTTAAAGTATGCAATATGCTTATGTTAATATTTCCAATCCTTATATAAAGTAGTAATAATAAGGGGGGAGTTATGTGAGCAACGAACTTGAATATCAATCTATAGGTATTAGAATACGTCGTGAAAGAGAAAAATGGGGTATCTCAAGAGAAAAGTTTGCTGAAATGGTAAATCTCTCTGCAGTATACATCGGTCAGATAGAACGTGGGGAGAGAAAAATGAGTATGGATACCCTGGTGGCAATTTCCGACTGCCTTAAAGTATCTATAGATTATCTTATATATGGTGATGATAATGAGAAGGAACTAAATGTAGCCAAGGAGGAAGTGTATAGCCTTCTTTCAGGCTGCTCGGAAAAGGAACTAACCATTACCAGTGATATAATTAAAGCGATATTGCCCCATATAAAATAAGAGCGGATGCTCTTTTTTTATTGCATAAAAATACTAATTTAAATAATATTTATGTTAATATATTCACAAAAATGAATTAAAACAAGTTAGGATGAATTTTCTGAGATTTTTACAAGTTAATCTTTAAATATTAATATTTTATTAAATATGGTAAAAAAATGAATAAACCTGTGGCAATTTTAAATGTTTTAGTGTATACTTTGTTTTAAGAATTTAATAAGATTAAAATAATAATTAAATAAGTGTATTGAAAATTCAGATAATTAAAATTTGTGCTGTTACAACATTCACAGGAGGGGTTATGCAAAAGATAAGCAATATGTATGAAAGAGCTCTTGAGGTTGGAAGCTTTGCCATATGGGAATGGAATATTAAAAGCAATAAAATGTCTATTCACTTCAAACATGAAGGTATGCTGAAATACGTTGAAAAAGCATTTGATAATCCCTATGAATTCATAAATACCTTCGCAATTTCTGAGGATAGGGCAGCTGCACTAACTGATCTTGAGATTTTTATGAACAATTGTTCAGAAAAATATAGCAGTGAAATGCGGATTGAGGCTGGGGGTCAGCTTAAATGGATTCTTATTGAAGGAAAAATGTTCGGTACAGACGATAAAAAATATTTATCAGGTACCATTCATGATATTACTCATAGAAAACAGGTTGAATCAGAGGTAGGGCTTTTTATATATTATGATGCTCTTACGGGATTTCCTAACAGGTCCTGGCTGATGGAAAACTTCAATGAATTATTTAAAAGCAGCCAGAAAGATGGAAGCAGTATGGCAGTGATTTTTATAGATATAGAAAATTTAAAGGCTGTTAATAACTCATATGGCAATGAGGCCGGGGATTTGTTCCTAAAATTATTTTCCCAGCTCCTTACTGCCTGCAAACGGGATGAGGATAAAATTTTAAGATCTGACGGCGATGAATTTATGCTTATCATGCCAGGGGTTGAGACCAGGGCCCAGGTTTGGGAGGCCTGTAAAAACATTCTTGAATTTAGCAAGAATCCCTTTGAGATAAAAAACAGGAAAATATTCATATCCCTAAGCATGGGAGCAGCCTTCTATCCTGAGGACACAACGGAAATTCAGGACCTTTTAATGTTTGCAAATCTTGCTATGTATCAGGCGAAAAAAATGGGTAAAAATAAGACAGCCTTTTATGAAAAGCATCTTGGAGATTCATATATACGGGGGCTGGCTATTGAGCACGAGTTGAAAAATGCTCTGAAAAACGATGAGTTTTATCTTTTGTTCCAGCCCCAGTATGATATTTCTTCAAATATGATTATGGGCTTTGAAGCGCTTCTCAGATGGAACAGCAGTGCACTTGGCATGGTCTCCCCGGCGGAATTTGTGCCTATAGCTGAAAAAACAGGAGATATTGTGGAAATCGGGGAAATTGTAATCAGGAAAGCAGCACGGACAATTATAGAACTTAAGAATACAGGCTGTCCCTTCCAGCGAATTGCAATTAATGTATCTCCACTTCAATTAAGAAAGAAAAATTTTCTTCCAAATATTGAAAAATTATTTGAGAAAAGCCACATTCCCTTAAGTATGCTGGAGATTGAAATAACTGAGGGAACTCTTATCGATACCCATAAGGATAAGCTGAATCTTTTCAAAGAAATGATTGAAAAAGGAATAAATATTGCAATTGACGATTTTGGTACAGGCTATTCATCACTGAATTATCTTACTATGCTGCCCATAAGTACCCTTAAAATTGATAAATCCTTTATAGACAACATTTCTGATAAAAAGAACAGAGCTGTGATTCAGTGCATAATAAATTTATCCAAGATAATGAAATACACCGTATTGGCTGAAGGGGTGGAAAGCCGGGAACAGGTGGAAATTCTAAAGGATTACGGCTGTGAAATAATTCAGGGCTATTATTTCAGCAAGCCTGTTTCAGAAAATGAAATAATATCTTTATTAAACATATACAATGGTGGAGGAAATAAAATTGGATAATCTGTATAAGGAAATGTATTCCGCGATGGATCAGTGTTTTACAATTAACCGGTTAATTCGGGATGAAAAAGGTAATGCTGAGGATTATGTGATCTTGGAGGCCAACCATAATTATGGAGAAATGATAGGGATGGCAGTAAAAGATATTGTTGGAAGCAGAATATGTAATATCATGCCTGACTTCAACAGAAAATGGTTAAAGGCTATTGATGATGTAGTGAAGGGGACTGATATCAAGCGTTATGAGAAATATAGCGTAGAATTGGACAGGTTTTATGAAATAAGTATACTGCCAAATGACAATGAACAGTTTGCACTTATATATACTGATGTTACTGAAAATAAACGGAAGGAAAGACAGATGGCTTCTCTTATTGAAGAGCTCACCGCTTCAGAGGAGGAAATAAGAGGCAACTACCTTGAAATGGAAAAGGTAAAAAATAATATTGAAGAGGAGCATAGAAGAAAGCTTCATTTTTTAACAAGTCTCAATCAGCAGATTAAGATGCCGCTAAATGGCGTTCTTGCTTTTTGCAGATTACTTGTACAGACAAATATTGACGATGGGCAGCAGAAATACCTTAGTATGATACAGAACAGTTGTGATAGAGCAATGGAATTAATGGACAGGCTTATGGAAAACGTTGATGAAAATACTGAATATACTGGAAGCATGGAACCATCATATAAAAGGTTTAAGGTGAGAGACAGCATACTTAGGGTAGCAAAGGAGTTTGCCGTTATATGCGATAATAAAAACCTTAAATTTAATTTTAACATGGAAAACCATATTCCTATGACGGTTATTGGTGATGAGCTTATGGTTAGCCAGGTGCTGGTGGAGCTGCTTAATAATTTTGTAAACAACACCAGTGAGGGTGAAATTAGCCTTAAGGTGTATAAAATTTTTCAGGTGGACAAGAAAGTAACATTGAAGTTTGAATTGAAGGACACGGGGCTTAAGCTAAAAAATGCTGATAACGGTCTGGAGGAAAATATCATTCCCCCATCGGCCCAGGAGCTTATTAAGATGCTTAACGGTCAGCTGTGGCTAGAGGAAAGCCAGGACATTGCCGGGGAAATATTGTTTTTTACAGCAGAGTTTTTGATAGATACTGCCAAATTGCCGGATATTTCCGAGATGGATCATTCATTGGACATTGACTTGAAAAATATCAGAAAAAGAATACTGGTGGTAGAGGAAAATCATATTAACATGAAAATCGTTACCGAACTGCTTAGGAGGCACGGCTATGAAATAATCAGCACCTCCAGCGGCATTGAAGCAGTTCAATACTTTACTATGGATAAGATAGATCTGATGCTTATAGACGTACATACGTCAGACCAGGATGGGTATGAAACTGCTAAAATGGTAAGAACACTGGAGAAAGCCATGGGTACCCATGTACCTATAATAGGCACTATGGCCACAGCACCGCCAGGTACCAGGGAGCTCTGCATCAATGCAGGAATTGAGGATTACATATTAAAACCCTTTGAGGTAGATAAGCTCTATAGAGTCATTGAAAGCTATATAAGCCGGGGCGAAGCATCGGTTCATTAAAATAAAGAGGTGGTATTATGAATTTTTTATCTAATTTGAAAACAAAAACAAAAATTATATCAAGTTTTCTATTAATTACAATTTTAGTAGCTGTTAATGGTATTCTTGGAATTACTAATATGGCTAAAATCAATTCCAATGGTGATGGAATGTATAAGGACAGGCTACTTCCTATTACATATCTTAGCAAGATTTCCGAAAATGAAATGGCATCCAGAGGAGAGCTTTTGGGAATGTTTGTGTTTGCAGACAGCGATCCTTCTGCTGTAGCTACAGCTGTTGAGAATGTAAACAAGCTAAGTAAGGATAATGATGAATTGTTGAAAAAATATGAGGCTTCAACTCTAACAGACGAGGAGAAAACCCTGCTGGAAAAGTATAAAAAGGATGCAGCGGCATATGATACCATAAAAGATCAGATAATTACTTATCTTCAGGCTTCAGATACTGTAGCAGCCAAGACTCTTCTTAACCAGGGAAAGGTATCCAGGGAATTGGAGCAGAAGGATTTAAGCGACCTCATTACACTAAACGAAAATATTGCAGCTGACTTAAATTCAAGCAGCAATGCCATATTCTCAGCATCCAATAAATTAATGACTGGACTTTTGATTTTTGCAGTGGTTATGGCATTGGCTATAGGCCTGGGAATCAGCCAGCTGATAGTAAATTCTCTCAAAAAGGGTGTGGAGTTTGCAAATGCCATAGCTCAGGGAGACCTTACAAAGAAAATTGATTTGAACACCAGGGATGAGTTCGGGGACCTTGTAAGAGCTTTAAATACAGCAGTTGCAAATACTGACCATCTAATTAAGGCATTAAACGACAATATAAGCAATGTTTCAGCCTCCGGTCAGGAGCTTTCCGCCAGCTGCCAGGAGATTTCCGCCCAGGTAGAAAGCGTAACAGCAGCAGTGCAGGAAATATCCTCCGGCATGGAAGAAACCAGTGCATCCACCGAGGAACTAAGCGCATCTGAGGCTCAGATCAAGGATGCAATTGCAGATATAAACAAAAGGGCAAAAGAAGCTAAGAGGCAGGCAGATGAAATTGACTTAAGGGCAAAGAAAATCATGCAGCAGGCAGACGAGGCAATAAATAAAGAGGAGACCATGTACGCCTCTACTAAGACAGATATTCTTGGGGCCATTGAAGAAGGAAAGGTAGTAGCGGAAATCAAGACTATGTCTGATGCCATATCAGCAATTGCTGAGCAAACCAACCTGCTGGCGCTGAATGCAGCCATTGAGGCTGCCAGAGCTGGGGAGCAGGGCAAGGGCTTTGCAGTGGTAGCGGAAGAGGTAAGAAAGCTAGCTGAACAATCAGCGGAAACAGTGCAGAGCATTCAGCAGGTAATAGAAAAAGTGCAGGTTGCTTTTAAGAATCTTTCAGAAAGTGCAGTTTCAGTTTTGACTTTTATTGATGAAAAGGTCACAGCAGATTACGAAGATTATAGAAAAGTAGGTATACAGTACAAGCAGGATGCAGATGCCATTGACATCACAGCAAGGGCAATTTCTGAAAGGAGCGCTGAAATAGCGGCTACAGTGGCACAGTTTGGCAATGCACTTGTTACAGTTGCGGCAACCATAGAGGAAACTGCTGCTGGTGGTGAGGAAATATCGGGAAATATCACCGAGGTATCAGAAGCTGTAGATGGAATTGCAAAATCAGCACAAATGCAGGCTCAGCTTGCAGAAAATTTATTGGAGTTAGTTTCCAAGTTTAAAATATAATTGCAATATAATATAAAGTGTTAAAAAAACAACTTTGTTGTTGACAACATGTCAAAAGCTATGGTATAGTACTAAACAATATCATAATTTTAACCTTTAAAAGCTTTGACAGGGATTCAGTAGATTTGAATGATATCTTTCAGAGAGCAGCCAGGTGGTGTGAGGCTGCAGATGCTTCTTATTGAATTACCCCCTGGAGCTGCAGGCTGAATATTGTTAGTAGGCTGTGCCGGTGAATAGCCGTTATTTGGATGAGTTATAAATTTGGGTGGTACCGCGACAGACTTTCGCCCCAAGCGAAGGTCTGTTTTTTTTACCTTTTTGTAAACTAAGGACATACAATTTTGATAAATTTTCATTGGCCGATGAATTTTATATAACTATTTTTAGGATTAATGCAAGGAGGAACAATCATGGCAGAAGGAAGTGTTTCAGCAAAAAAGGGAATTAAGCTTGGAGAAGCTGTGCTGCTGGTAATTGGTATAGTTATCGGATCCGGTGTATTCTTCAAGCCTTCAAAGGTACTTACAGATGTTGGAGGAGCTCCAGGACTGGCAGTTTTAGCCTGGATTGTGGGAGCGGTAATAACTATAGCAGGAGCCTTGAGCATAGCAGAAATAGGATCGGCTATTCCAAAGACAGGCGGACTTATGATCTATCTTAAGGAATTATACGGCGAAAAGCTTTACTTTTTATTGGGTTGGGTTCAGGTACTGGTATACTATCCAGGAATAGCTGCGGCTTTGGCGGTGGTATTTGCATCCCAGGCAACAAGCCTGGTGGATCTAACTCCCTCAGGACAAAAAATACTGGCAGTAGGATTTATTATTTTCCTCACAGCAGTGAATATTATTTCAACTAAATTTGCAACAAGATTTACTGTGCTATTTACCATAGGAAAGCTTATTCCCATAGCAGTTATCATTATATTTGGATTTCTTGTTGGACATGCTCACAGCTTCACCCCGATGGTTACAGCTGAAAGCTCCGGGGCAGGGTTCGGAGCAGCAATACTTGGAGTTCTCTTCGCCTTTGAGGGCTGGGTGACTCTTACTAATTTGGGTAATGAGCTTGAAAACCCTTCAAAGGATCTTCCAAAGGCGATATTTATTGGTATTGTGATAATAACTGTTATTTACATTGGTGTTAACCTTGCCATTTTCAACACAATGTCCGCTCAGGCAGTAATGGCTTCAAAGAAGGCTGCTGCAGATGCTGCAGTAATTCTCTTCGGACCCTTTGGCGCAAAGCTCATAGCTATAGGAATACTGGTATCAATTACTGGATGTGTAAGCGGATTCCTTATGACTGCAGCAAGATTACCTTGGGCAATGGCACAAGACAATCTGATTCCGGCAAAGGATTTCTTTGGAAAACTCAAGGGTGATACACCTGCAAATGCATTGATATTTGAAGCAGTGCTAGCTGTAATTTATGCAGTATCCGGCTCCTTTGATGCTTTGACAAATTTGGCAGTGTTCGTAATCTGGCTGTTCTTCCTTTTAGGAATTGCAGGAGTTTTCATACTTAGATCAAAACATAAGGAGCTTATAAAAGAAGGACAATATAAGGTGCCATTTTATCCAATAGTTCCAGTGGTAGGAATCCTTGGGGCGGTATATATTGTAATCAGCACCTTGATAACAAGCACCAGCTTTGCGTTGTTTGGAATTGGTGTAACTGTACTGGGGCTTCCAGTGTATGCCTGGCTTAAGAAAAAATAGACAAGCTGGTGGCAGTTACATTAGATATTAAAATCACTGCTTAATATAGAAAATTTTCAGATTTTTATTGTCAAAACGTTGACAAGTTAATAATTTGTTGCTAAACTAATTAAGAACATACTAATATACTTCAAATTTTTTGAGAATAATCTTGAATGATTTGTTGCATTGAAAAATAAGACCTTTTTGAAAAGAGCAATCTGATCTTAAGAGGAATTAGGTATAATGGCAGTGATTTTATCATCTGTTTTATTAAGCATCCTAACTTTCCTTTTAAGGAAAGTTTTTTTATTGTTAAATAAAATTTTGGAGGTAAATATGGGTAATCGTATAGCTGTGCTAGGGATAATCATTGAAAATCCTGAGGAATGCCAGGCTGAATTCAATTCTGTAGTTTCCAATTTTAAAGGTATTGTAAGAGGCAGGATGGGAGTTCCCTTTGATAATGAGGGAATCACCGTTGTATCAATAATTGTATGCGGCGATATGGATGAAATAAATAGTCTCACAGGAAAGATAGGCAATATAAAAGGGATATCTGTTAAGACATCTCTGTCAAAGAAAGAGATATAATATGAAAAGATTTAAAGGAGCAGTTATACCAGTTTTACTTTTAATTATCTGGTGGATTGTAACAAAAATGAACATGGTGAATGCATATTTGCTGCCATCTCCTGAAAGAATCTTTGACACATTTGTAAACCTTCTTGGCAGCGGCACACTGATTATGCACATTAAGGCCAGTCTTTTAAGAATATTTTCAGGATTTGTGATAACTGTTTCAGGGGCAATTCCTCTTGCTGTAATTGTGGCTTTAAACAAAAGAGTTTACGATTACTTGCAGCCAATTTTAGAATTTATCAGACACATTCCTCCAATTTCCCTTATACCCCTGCTGATACTGTGGCTGGGTATAGGGGAAGCTTCCAAGCTTACAATAATAATATTGGCTACATTTTTCCCCGTATTTCTAAATACGGTGAGTGGTATAGCAAATGCCGATGAAAAGCTTGAAGAGGTGGGAATTGTGTTTAATTTTAATAAAAAGGATATTCTGACAAAAATCATTTTTCCTCAAGCTCTTCCTTCAATTCTGGTGGGGCTGCAGCTTGGCTTAGGTTACAGCTGGAGATCTTTGATCGGAGCTGAACTTGTTGCTGCTTCCACTGGGATTGGTTATATGATAATAGAAGCTGAACAGCTTTCCAGGCCTGACATAATAATAGTAGGCATACTGGCTATAGGAATACTGGGTTTCATCGTGGATAATATATTTTTAAGAATTACCAACAAATTTATAGCATGGAACAGGGAGAAAGGTGAATATGTCAGCAGTTAAAATAAAGAAACTGTGTAAGGTTTATGATTTAAAGGGCAAAACATTTGAAGCCTTGAAGAATGTTGATCTATCAATAGAAGAAGGCAGCTTTGTTACAATAGTTGGCAAAAGCGGCTGTGGAAAAACCACACTGCTTCGAATACTGGCAGGCTTGGAGGACAAGTCTAGCGGAGAGGTAAATTTTGGTTGGGGGTCAGACCCCCAGGAAAATTCTGGAATGGGGTCAGACCCCCAAAGGGCCCCCAAGATCAGCATCATGTTTCAGGAGCCAAGACTTATGCCATGGCTTACTGTAAAGCAAAATATGGGATTTTCCATGATTGATGACAAGGACAAGGCACAGGTTGATAAAATAGTTACCAAGTACCTTGATATGCTTGGCCTTACGGAATTCAAGGACGCATATCCAGCCCAGATTTCCGGTGGTATGGCCCAAAGGACATCTATAGGGAGGACACTTTGCTACAATCCCGAGCTGATCCTGATGGATGAGCCTTTAGGGGCTTTGGATGCCTTTAACCGGAGAAAGCTTCAAAATGATCTCATTGATATATTTTCAAAGAACAGAAAAACAATAATATTTGTTACCCACGATGTGGAGGAGGCCATTTACCTTGGTCAAAAGGTTGTGGTGATGGATAAGGGTGCGGTTATTAAGGAAATAGACATCCATGCGCCATATCCCAGGAAGGTTAATAGTGAATATTTTTTTAACCTCAGGGAGGAAATACTGGCCCTGATTTTAAATGAATAATAAATGCAAGGAGTGAATAGGAATGAAAAAATTATCAGTACTTATTGTAACCCTGCTTATGTCAACCATTATGTTTGCAGGATGTTCAAGCAGCACAAAAACCACCAAGGTTGACCAGATAACCATATCTTACGTTAAAGCACCACTAAATGTTCCATCTATTGTTGAAAAGAAGAAAAACCTGTTTGAAAATGAATTTGGAAAGGACAACACAAAGATTGTGTACTCAGATATCACAGCAGGACCAAAGATGACTGAGGCTATGGCCGCAGGCTCTCTGGACTTTGCTAATGCATTAGGTGCCACATCAGCAATTCTTGCTGCATCTAACGGTGTAGACCTGAAAATCATCGGCATATACAGCAGAGCTCCGAAATCCTTTACCATAATGGCTAAGGACCCTTCTATAAAGACAGCAGCCGATTTAAAGGGTAAAAAGGTTGTAGGTCCAAAAGGAACCATACTTCACCAGCTTTTACTGGCTGCTACAGATAAGGGTGGCTTGAAGACCTCAGATTACAGCTATGTAAACATGGAAATACCCGCAGGACTTTCTGCTATGCTTAGTGGCAGTGCAGATGCTGCACTAGTTGCAGGACCTGCTGTTAATCAGGCTTTAAAGAATGGCGCCCACGTAGTTGCCACCGGTGAAGGTCTTCTTGATGCAACAATAGTTATTGCAGTAAGAGGAGATTTTCTGAAAAATCACCCTGATCTGGTTAAGAGATATATGCAGGTTCACCAGTCCAGTTTGGATTTTATGAAGAACAATGCTGATGAAACCTATCAGCTCACAGCTGATGAAACTAAAATGACAGTAGATGAAGTTAAGAATATGTATAGCTTGTATGACTTCAACCCTGCCATCACAGACAAGGATATAACAGACCTGGAGAAGACTCAGGACTTCCTGATTCAGAATAACCTGATGACCAAAAAGGTGGATATAAAATCACTGATTAGTGAAGTGAAATAACCTTGCTTGAAATTGCCAGAAGCCTGATATTCAAGGCCTTGAGGGGCATCAGGCAAATCCAATAGTAATTCAAATTTTATTAACATGAAGTTAACAAATTGATAACAATTATCTTGTTGAAATTCACTGTAAACCATGATAAAATAAAATCAGATAGAAAATTAAATATAGTTCGGATGAAAATATCGTGAGATAACCTTACTAAGAAGAAGGTTAACCGAAGGAGTAATCATGCAGATCCACAACTGCAGGAGAAACTTTCAGGTAAAAAATAGCGATATGGGACGGAACTCTGAAAATACCGCTAAGGCGGAACCAAAGGTGAAAGATAAGAAATTATCGAAACTCTCAGGTAAAAAGAACAGAGGACATGTGGGTAATGTAAAAATTGCCTCATGTCCTTTTTATATGAAAAGTTTTATAGGATGTGCAGGAATTAAATCAGGAGCTTCGAAGAAGCTTGAAAAATAAATTTAAAGGAGGAATAAAAATGAGCATTATAATATTAGTATGTTCAGCATTCTTAAAGCACTAGAATAAAACTTTCCAGTATAATGAAAACGCAATTGTAAATTAAATATAGTCCGGATGAAAATATCGTGAGATAACATTCATAAGTGAGAATGTTAACCGAAGGAGTAATCCTGCAGCTCCACACCTGCAGGAGAAACTTTCAGGTAAAAAATAACGATATGGGACGGAACTCTGAAAATACCGCTAAGGCGGAACCAAAGGTGAAAGATAAGAAATTATCGAAACTCTCAGGTAAAAAGAACAGAGGACATGTGGGTGATGAAAATTTGCCCCATGTCCTTTTTATATGAAAACATTTTCAATGTTCGAGATTTAAACCAGGAGCTTCAAAGCAGAGTAAAAATAAATTAAAAGGAGGAATAAAAATGAGCATTATAATATTAGTATGCACAGCAATTTTTAAGCACCAAGTAAAAACTTTCTAATACTATGATAAAGGGTATAAATTCTAAATTAATAATGCGCGGAATACCAATGAAATTTAGAATGCTAATGAAACCTGAAAAACTGATGAAAGGAGGATGTGAATTATGAGCTTTATATTGATGGTGATCCAGATTTTTAAACACGAGCTATAATTTAAATAAACAAAGGTTAATAAGAAGAGGAACGGATTATTGATAAATTTTAACTTAGTAATCATTTATATATTGAAGAGAGTTAAAGGCACTTTCCACAGCAATTGGTGAAAAGTGCCTGCTTTAATTTATATACCGTATTTTAATTTGTTCATATCCATGAACAGGGGAATATGGGGAGGGTAAAAGGTGAATATTACAAAAGTAAATACAAGCAGCCCAATTAACAAAATAGATATTGAGGCCCTTGCAGTCCTGCTTTTTTTGTAAATTTTCAGTGCGGTGAACTGTCCCGCCATAATGGACAAAAAGAAATCCAGTATATCCATGAACAATGACTTGAAGCCAAAAGCCTCAGTATAGGTATAGTAAAATGACACGGAGAAGAGCATGTATATCACCAGTGAAGCCAAGTTGGCTGAATACCATTTGTTTTTATTTATATTATACCTTTTGGATTTCACTACATAATAAATTCCAAACCATAAAACCATAGGAATCATGGCCAGCTTTAAATGCTCCCATATACTTTCATTAACCGGAGCAAAAGCTCCAACCCATAGAAGGTTTCCTGAAAATTCGTATGCAAAGTGTAAAAATGAACCTATAATAAATAATGCTGGTATTCCTTTAATAATCCATTTTTCAGGGTTTGACAGCTGATTGTAACTCATATAAACACCTCTTTCAAGTATAGTATATGAGAATAATTCACAAAAATTCTATTTAATCCTTCTGTAGCAACACCTGATTAAATCCAACTCTATGCGGAAACCTATGCAGAAACCTATGCAGTATACAAATGAAACATTTTCATGCATTGGAGAACCACATATTCTTTAAAGCCTGCCTCATCCTTTATAAGCCCCCTGCCTGCAATATAAATGAAAATTTCGCCATGGAGATAGCAATGAACATTGTGAATGATGAAATGCATCTCTTCCCGGGTGAATTTACTGCTGTATGGCGGATGGAAAATGCTAAGGATGGAATCCACAGTGTGGATAATTGCGTCCAGGGTTTTCTTTGGCCTGCTGCCGTTAAGTCTTTCAAACCATATTAGCCTGAACCAGCCCTTATTATTGAGATAAAATTCCAAAACCCTTGAAAAATAATACTCCATTTTTTTTTCTTCATCCTCAATATGTGCCAGATCCTCTGTGGCAAAGTCCATGAGACGTATCAGAGCCTGTTGTAATGCTTCCCAAAGGATATCATCCAGAGAGTGAAAATAATTGTACAGATTGGTATGGGCACAGCCAAGCCTTCTTGCTATTTCTCTGAGGTTCACACTGGATGCCTCTCCTTTTTCATTAATCAGCTCCAAGGTGGTGTTTATTATTATTTCACTGTCAATTTTATTCTTCATTTATATGAATCTTTCCATCCAAACCACATCAAAAGAGGTGTTTTTCTTAAAACCAACCTCTACAAAGCGTCCGCATTCCTTGAAGTGGTTATTTTTGTGGAATTTCAGGCTGTTTTCATTAGGTGAGGATATACTTGCAAGAATCACTTTTATACCTTTCTCTTCTGCTCCCTGCAGCAGATAATGGAGGAGAAGCCTTCCAAGACCATTTCCAGTATATTCGTCAGCTATAAAATAGCTTATTTCTGCTGTATGCTTGAAGGCAGGCATTTGATTATGGGCATGGAGAAAGCCAAAGCCTATAACTGTGCCGTCATCCTTAAGAAGAGCTGCAGCAGGGTATCCGGCTGAAACTTTCATAATCATATCAAAAAATTCGTAACCCATTTTGTTTTCCGGGAAGGCGGCAAAGCTGTTTTCAATGTAGTAATTAAAAATGTCTATCACTGGAATCCTGTGTTCTGGTGATAATTTCACTACTGAAAAGTTTTCATTCATTTTAATACCTCCAATAATCATTACCAATGGTAATTACCACTGGTAATTAAATATTAACATATTAATTATAAAAAAACAATCTCAAAAGACCTGATTTAGTGATAAAATATAGAATAAAATGTATTTGAAATTATCCTGGTAAAATGTATTCAGGAGGGAAAGTATGAAAAACAACATTACCAAGACTGAACTTATAAATTCTATATTGGAGCAGGATTCCGTATTTGATCTGGAGGATGAGGAGATAATGCATATGCTGGTGAGGCAGACCATATCAGCAGATACCTCCAAAGTAAAGACGGATCTTACCTTTGGAGACAAAATGGCTGATGCTCTAGCTAAATTTGCAGGCAGCTGGGTATTTATAATCATTTTCATATCCATACTGGCAGGGTGGATACTTTATAATACAGCCAGCAAAAATCAGAGCTTTGACCCATACCCCTTTATACTGCTTAATCTGGTGCTGTCCTGCATAGCTGCAATACAGGCTCCTGTAATCATGATGAGCCAGAACAGGCAGGAGGAAAAGGACAGGATTCGAGCAAGAAATGACTATGAGGTAAACCTTAAGTCAGAGCTTATAATAGAGGATCTCCATTATAAAATTGACGAGCTCATAAGGAATCAGGAAAAGATTTTGGAAGGCTTGTCCAGATCTGATGAAGGAAACGAGGATTTGTAAAAAATTGTGGGTGAAGGAAACCCACTTTTTTTATTCAAATTGTTGAAGTTTGAAATTCATTGTGATATATTTTTCCTGTTAATAATACATATTTTTTACCGAGGGAGATGTTAAGGTGTGACAAAAGATGTTTTTGTTCAATTGGAGAATGTCTGTAAGATTTATGATCAGAAGGATGTTGTGCTAAAAGGCATGGATCTGGATATCAGAAAGGGAGAGTTTTTGACATTGCTGGGTCCCAGCGGATGCGGAAAAACCACTACATTAAGGATTATTGCAGGTTTTGAAACCCCAACAAACGGCAGGGTGGTCATAGATGGAGAAGATGTTACTGAAACACCTCCCCATTTAAGGTGTGTAAATACAGTATTTCAAAATTATGCATTATTTCCTCATATGAATATTTATGATAATATTGCGTTTGGTCTTAAGATGAAAAAGACGGACAAAAATGTGATCAGAGAAAAGGTATCCGAAATGCTGAAAATGGTTCAGCTGGAAGGATACGACACTAGAATGCCGTCCCAGTTAAGCGGAGGCCAGATGCAAAGAGTGGCAATAGCCCGTGCGGTGATCAACAGCCCTAAGGTTCTATTATTGGACGAGCCTCTGGGTGCACTGGATCTAAAACTCAGAAAACAGATGCAGTTGGAACTTAAGCATCTTCAGAAAATGCTTGGAATAACCTTTGTATTCGTAACTCATGATCAGGAGGAGGCATTAACCATGTCCGACAGAATTGTGGTTATGAATGAAGGAGTTATTGAACAGGTGGGTACACCGGAGGAATTGTATGAGCAGCCCGAGACAAAGTTCGTGGCTGATTTTCTAGGAGAAACAAATATCCTGGAGGGACAGGTGTTTAAGGTGAAGCAGGATGAAGTATTGTTGCAGCTTGAACAGGAACAGGATATTATAAGGATACCAAATTTGAATTATGACCTTGGAGATAAATTTGTGGTTTCCGTAAGACCTGAGCGGATAAAGGTTAAGGAAGCCTTTGAAGATGGAGATGTATGGCTTCAATGCAGATTCAAGGAAAAGATATATATAGGCTCAAATATTAAAATAGTGATGACTTTAAGCAACGGAAAGGACATTGTAGTTAATGAGCCAATTAATGAAACAATAAAGAGTGTGGAAAAGTTTGATGACCGAAAGGATTACTTTGTAACCTGGAAGCCGGATCATACCATAGTAATTAAGGAATAGGGGGCAGATAAATGGACAACAACACAACTTCAAAGGCTAAAAGCAACTGGTTGTCAAAATTGTTAGTTACCATTTTTCCAGCAGGAGTCTGGATGACTGGTTTCTTTGTGGCGCCGCTGATTCTTATTGTGGTAGTAAGCTTCTGTACCAGAGGAGAAGTGGGGGATGTTGTATACAAATTCACCCTTTCCAACTATGTAAGGCTGCTAAATCCACTTTACCTGAATATATTTTGGAATTCTATCCTGGTGGCGGTTTATACCACTGTTTTCTGCCTTCTATTCGGATATCCCTTTGCTTTTATAATTGCCAATGTTAAGAAAAAGTACAAACCAATAATGCTTTTATTAATAATGCTTCCCTTTTGGACAAATTCTCTAGTAAGAACCTATGCAATGATTATATTGCTAAGGACCGAGGGAATCATAAATACAGTGCTTTTAAACCTTGGAATAATACAAGCTCCACTCCACATGATGTATAATAATTTTGCTGTTATGGTGGGGATGATATACATGATGTTCCCCTTTATGGTACTTCCTTTGTATACCTCCATTGAAAAGCTGGACAGAAGACTTTTGGACGCTGCAGCAGATCTGGGAGCCAGTCCGGTTAAGAAGTTCATGAAGGTTACGCTGCCATTGACAAAAGGCGGTATTGTGGCAGGGTGTCTGCTGGTGTTCATACCTACTTTGGGCCTGTTTTTCATAACTGATTTAATGGGGGGCAGCAAGGTGGTGCTAATGAGCAATCTTATTAAGAACCAGTTCCTTACTGCAAGAGACTGGCCCTTTGGAGCAGCTATATCAGTTATCTTGATCATTGTTATGGTAGCCCTGATTTTAATAAACTCAAAAATGGGCGGCTCCAAGGAAAGCAAGGGGGTGCTTTAGGTGAAAAAGGGTACAAAAATACTTGGTAATATCTATCTTTTAATTGTTTTCCTGTGTCTTTATATTCCAATAATGATACTTATAGCATTTTCCTTTAACCAGTCAAAGCTCAATGTGGTATGGACAGGCTTCACCTTGAAATGGTATGGAAGTCTCATGCATAATGCCGGTATTCTGGAGGCTGTGAAAAATTCTTTTGTAGTTGCCTCAGTGAGCACAATTCTTTCGGTAATTATTGGAACACTTGCTTCAGTAGGCATGTATCGCTACAAGTTCCGTGGTAAAACCATATTTGATGTGGTGCTGAACATTCCTTTGGTTATACCTGAGATAGTTATGGGTATTTCCCTGCTGGCATTCTTTGCAATAGTAAATGTGCCTCTGGGCCTGGGATCACTGATTATTGCCCATGTTACCTTTAGCATAGCCTATGTTGTTTCCGTGGTGAAAACCAGGCTTGATGGCTTCGACCGATCTGTGGAGGAGGCTGCCATGGATCTGGGAGCAACACCGTTGAAGACATTTTTTAATGTGACGCTGCCAATTATAATGCCTGGTGTAATTGCTGGAGGCCTTTTGGCATTTACCCTGTCACTGGATGACGTTATAATAAGCTTTTTTGTGGCCGGTCCTGGAAGCGTAACACTTCCTTTAAAGGTTTTCTCCATGGTGAAGTTTGGGGTTACTCCGGAAATAAATGCCCTTTCAACAATAATTATCGGCTTTACAGTAATAGTGATATTGATGTCTCTGGTGCTTAAAAATGCAAACATAAATATGAAAAAGGTAATGGCTATACTTACCTCCATATTTTTAGTGGCTGGCACCATTGGAGGCGGTGTGTTTGCCTATGCAAAGAGCACAGAGCAGCCAAAGCAGGTGCTTAATGTGTTCAACTGGTCTGAATATCTACCACAGTCTGTTATTGATAAATTTGAACAGACCTACAACATAAAGGTTAATTACAGCACCTTCTCCTCTAATGAGGAAATGCTGGCCAAGCTTATGGCTGGAGGAGGAAACTATGATGTGGCTGTAGCCAGTGATTTCATGGTAGAAATACTTAAAAAGCAAAACCTTATCCAGGAAATAAACAAGGAGAATTTGCCTAATATCAGCAATATTGGCTCACAGTTTATGAACCTGCCCTTTGACCCGGGCAATAAATACAGTGTTCCATATATGTGGCTGGCGGGAATTATTGCCTACGACAGCTCAAAGGTGCCGGAGGGAGCAATAACAAGCTATGCTGATTTATGGAAGCCTCAGTTCAAAAATTCATTAACTGTACTGGATGACGAAAGGGTAATAATAGGCATAACCCTGAAAAAAATGGGTTATTCCTTGAATGAAACAAATCCTGAGGTACTGGCAAAGGCTAAGGAAGAGCTTAAAAAGCTGCAGTTAAATATAAAATCCTATGATAGTGACAGTCCAAAGACAAGCTTAATAAACGGAGAATCCAAGGCCATATTCGCCTGGGGAGCTGAAGCCAGCCTTGCCCAAAGGGAAAATCCAAATGTTAAATATGTAGTGCCAAAGGAAGGGTTGTTTCTTCAACAGGACAACTTTGTTATACCTAAGGATGCAAAGAATGTGAAGGCTGCTGAGCTATTCATGAACTTTATCATGGATCCTGAAATCAGTGCTGAGATATCACATTATTTCCCCTATGGCAATCCAAACACTGCAGCCTGGAACTATATAGACAAGTCTATTATGGACGATAAGGCTGTATACCCTTCAGATGAGGAAGTGAAAAAGGGTGAATACCTGAGAGATATTGGAGATTCAGTAACCTTGTTTGATAAAATATGGTCAGAAGTTAAACAGTAAACAAATACCCCGGCGGATTGATATCCGTCGGGGTACCCTTTTAAGGGGATAAGCCTGACTGGCGGGCCAAGCTTATTTGGCTTTAACAAGTACATAAAAATCATAACCCTTTGCATCTACGCCCTGGGTCTGATAAGCATTGCCAGAGATGCTAAGGAATATTACCTTAACCTTAACCTTGTCATTTTCATCTACCAGGGTCATTTCATTTGCAGGCAGCAGGTTTTCCTGGTTGCCAGGCATTACACCATGGTTTTCAAGGATTTTATCTACGAAATCATTAAAGTCTGTGGTATAAGTCTCCTGGTTATTGACAAATACCTTAAGTACAGCAGTTTCATAGTCATAGGTCATATAAACATTTCCTGAAGGAGTGGTTTTATTGTTAAACTGCCTGTTGTCAAACAGATAGTCATAGCCTGAGATATCCAGGGCTCCGTCCTTGTAATCACGCTGATAGAAGAAGTATCCGCTGGAATTGTTATATATGCTATTTTCATACTCAAATCCAAACAGGGCCTTCATATCACTGATTTTAAAGCCTTCAGGAAGCAGTGCCAGATCCTTCAGGCTGTGCTGCCTGTTGAAATAATCAATAATGCTGCTGATATGGGCACGGTCCTCCTTGGAAACCTTATTGGAGGACTGAATTTTTCCATCCTTAAACATTTCATATTTTAAGAGGTATTGCTCAAACCTGTTGTTCTGGCTTCTCATGGATAGGGAGTAGCTGCTGACAGGTCCGAATACTGAAATAAGTGCTAATACACTTAGCAAAACCGGAGCCACAATATTTCTCAGACTCTTTGAGAAAAAAGAGAAGTGGATCATCATAGCCATAAGCCATATACCCAATATAACTACATAGTATCGTCTTTCTGTTAAACCATAAGCATTTATTCTTATACCTATGGATACAAACATCATAATTAAAAGAGGTATAAGTATTTTAGGCGCAAACCTCATAAAATTTCTCTGCCAGGCCTTCTCTTCCTTAATAGGTGTTATAAAGAACAGCACCACTGTTACTATTATCCCATACCAGATTACAAGATGGGAAACAGAAACGGGGCCTACAGGCCATACTCTTGTAACAACAATTTTCCCGAAGTAAATGTATAATATAATAGTGTAAGCAGTAAGTAGAGGAATTATTATATACAATAACAAAATTCTTAAAAGCTTTGGAAATTTTTCTGCAGTAAGCTGCTGATCCTTCTCAGGTATCTGAGAAAGGAAATAGGTTACGGCAAATATTAAAGCAACAAACAGGAAGGAATAATAGTAATATTTGCTTAAAATATTTATGTTAAGTAGAGTATCCAAAGCAAACAGTATTGCTGAAAGCCCTGCATCCAGCACACCTGCATATATAAGTGTAATAAAATAACCTGTAAATATGGATACCACATACATTTCAAACTGTTCCCGCCTGAAAAAGTATGGGATAAATAAAAATGCCATATAAAGAGCCAGGCTTACGGCAATATACCTGGTGCCGGTAACCATATGCATATCCTTAATGAAAAAGAAGTAGTAAACCGCTACTAGGGCTGCACCTGCTGCATAGCCGGCAAGATGCACTAATATTCTTTTTTCGTCTTTTCGTTCATATAAAAGCTTGATGCACAGGAAAACAGGAATTGCCAATGCAAAGGAAAGGGCAAGCCTGGATAAATCGTCTGTTCTTGGGTTAGTTTCATTAATTATAATAAGTAAAACCATTAAGGCTGCTGAAGCTGCTATTGCTGCCGGGAATCTTTTAAGGCTAATATAGAGTCCTGTAAGAATACCTTTCAGATTACTTAAAAACTTCATATCAAACCCCGCCTTTCAATAATTTGAATAATTGGTATTGTTTCAATATTAAAACAATTCCGAAAAAAAAGAAAGGGTTTTTTAAAATATTTTTTAACTGTTATAATATAAGGTATATCATCCATTACAATATGGAGCAGTTAGGAGAGAATTATATGGATTTAGAAAAGTTAAGACAGGAAATTAATAATATTGATGATGAAATGATTGCTTTATTTAAAAAGCGAATGCAGGTTGTAAAACTGGTAGCTGAATACAAAATTAAAAATAATATGCAGGTGCTGGATGCTGCAAGAGAGTCTTTTATTATAAATAAATATACTTCAGATATAGAGGATCAGGACTTGAAAAACGAAGTGGCCCAATTTCTGCAGTGCATGCTTATAGTAAGCAGAGATGCCCAAAGTGAAATCATAGAAAGAGCAGGGCATAAGGACAAATAGAAAGCTGCTAAGCTAACTGGCACAATGGGTAAACTAAGGGACTACTTGCACCAGAACAGGCTTTCCTTTTTTGCATCCTCAAGGTCGCAGAATCTTCTGATTTCCAATTCAGAACAGTTGCCAAGCTTTGATATTATTTTATTTAAAAATTCTTTTTTAAAGATATGCTGAGAATTATATTTAATTTCCCCGTGAACCACATAGTCAAGGTGGTCCGGTGGTGTTCCGGCTATAAATAAGGGGAAAAGCCCCTCAATAGACTTGTTCAGCAGTGCAAAGCTGTAGATGGAACTATCCACAATGTGGCTTTGATATACGTTAAAGCAATGGGCAAAGGGTCTCCTGAGGCCATTTATATCCACATAGATTAGGCCCTCCACTGCTGGAACGTCAAGGTCCAGCTCCCTGCATAGCTGATAAATCAGACTGGACATTAAACGGCTGCTGTCACGTAATTGAAAATTAGATAAGCAGTATCTGCATATATTTTTAATGGTGCTAATTTCATCACTCATAATCTCAACCTCATTGACCATAAATCTAAGCTTATTAAACCACTTTTTAAATCCGTTCACAAGGATTAAGGATTTATATGAAAGGATGTTATAAATGTTAAAATATTTTCCTATATATCTGGCAGCCATAAACCTGTTTGGCTTTGCAGAAATGTATCTGGACAAGAAGAAGTCAATAAAAAAGCAGTGGCGGACCCCTGAAGCAAGATTCTTTCTCATAGCCGCAGCACTGGGAGGTCCTGGGGTACTGCTGGGAATGTATACCTTTCGCCATAAAACAAAGCACGTTAAATTTACTCTGGGAATTCCCCTAATTGTTGTTATCCAGGCTATCCTGTGGTTTTACTTCATCAGGTCGTAATATCTTATATTTTCCACCCATGGAATGCATGGCCAGGGATAGAAGCAGTACAGCAGCTGACAGAATAATAAATATTATATATAAAAAGTGCAGTGAGCTGTTTATGGATAACTTGATCTGCTCCACGGTGACTGCTGAATTTGCTGCAGCTGAATATAAATTTCCAGGATTTATTCCTATTATGCCCTGATTAATAAAATAACCGGTAATAAACATATTGAATACACTTCCAAAAACGCTGACACCTACAGTCTGGCCCAGTGTTCGAAGCAGTGAATTGGTGGCAGTAGCAACTCCTCTTCTATTGAAATCCACTGCCTCCTGGACGGTAATGGTCAAAATGGTGAAAGCCCCGCCAAAGCCAAAGCCCATTACGGTAACATATATTATTACCAGCAGCAAGGAACTGTTTGTTGTAAGAGTGAGCAGTAAAAATGTACTGGCAAGCAGTATTATATTTGAAACCAGTATGCCTGCCTTTGCTCCCTGCTTCACCATGAATTTGCCAAGGATTACTGCTGCGGCAAGCCATCCCATGGACATAGGTGCCAGGGCAAGACCAGATATCTTGGGGCTGAAGCCTAGAACATTTTGTATGTAAATGGGCAGGTACACATCTGCTCCAATTAGTACAGCTGAAGCAAGAAAGCTTATGATGCTTATAATAATATTTGTTCTGGTAAATATATCAAAAGGAATAATGGGCTCCGAGGCCCTTTTTTCAATGCTGTAAAATGCGGCAATGGATATGATGCTTATAAAAATTGAACCCGCTGTAAAAAATCCTGATCTAGGGTTTTCACCAAGAAAAAGGTTTAAAAATGACAAAATTGCCAAAGACAGCGTTATTATGCCGCCAAAATCAATCTTGTGGTTTTTTCTGGTGAAAGGCTCTGTGAGATTCTTCTGAATAAGGAAAATTGATAGAATTCCAAAAGGAATGTTAATAAAAAATATCCAGTGCCAGGAAAGTGTATCTATAAGCACACCGCCAAAAAATGGACCTATGAGGCTGGCAATTCCCCATACGGAGCCTATGGTTCCCTGAACCCTGGGCCTTTCCTCCAAGGAAAACACGTCTCCAACTATAGTATATGTAACTGTAAATATAGCACCTGCCCCAATACCCTGCAGAGCACGAAATCCAATAAGCATATACATATTCTGTGAAAGACCGCACAAAAAGCTTCCAATTAAAAAAATAATTATTCCTATGGTGAGCATCTGCTTTCTGCCATACAGGTCTGATAACTTGCCATATATAGGTGTTGAAATTGCAGAGGTCAGAAGGTATGTGGAAAATACCAGACTGATTATATGAAAACCCTGGAGCTCCTTAACGATGGTTGGTATGGCTGTAGTTACCACCGTTCCCTCCACTGCCCCTAAAAACATAGCTACCATTAATGCTATCAAAATATTACGTTTTCTTGAATCCAAATGTATCACGTCCTATAATTATAATGTTATTTAATTTGAAAATTTTACTGCTGCTTAACGATGACAGCTATTCACTAATAATATAACATAGAATTACTGGCAGCAATATATAAATATACAATTGGATTTAAAATGAAACAAGCCTACCAAACAGGCAGGCTTGTTAATTATGGCTTATTTTTTCTATTTCATTTCTACTATATAGTAATTATATGGTCAACCTTTGCAGAATCCAGTGCTGCATAACACACTGGGAAACATCCTATAGCAGCTTCTTCAATAAGCTTACCCTCTATTTTTCTTTCCTTTGCGCATTTATCGCATGCCAGAAGAATAACCCCTGTTTTTTTATTTAATTCTCTTAATCTTTCTGCTGTATCAGTACCGTTCATTAAAAAATATGTATTATCCATAATAAAGAACATACCTGCTACTTCCGCACCGTGCATCCCTTTTTCCATTTGTGGAATTATCATATTTGTTAATATATTTTGTGCATGTGGTGATTCTAGAACATATGCTACCTTCATAAAAATACCTCCTAATTTTTAATACAAAAATATTGTAGCATAATTTTCCATAGGGGGTATTTTTATATTATAATACATGGCTTTTAGTGTATAAGCTTTATTTATATATTCTTTTAGATTACCATAAATTAATACTAATATTTTACATAATTGGAATTTGGTATATTTACATAATATTTACAAATAGTTAGGTGATGAACTATAAAATAACAAAATTACGGTCATATGCCAAATATGATATACTAAAAACGGAAATTCGGAGGTAAATTATGGCTGATAAAGTTAAAATTGAATTTATCAATACCTGACCCAGCTGCAACCAATATAGCGAGTTCGTTAAGGAAATCTGCAGCCGATATGAAGGTAAAATAGATTTGAAATTGTACTATGCAGGGAAGGACATGAGTTATGTCAGGAAATACGGCATGGTTATGAAGGGCACTCTTATTATAAATGAAAGAAAGAAAGTCGACAGGCTTTCAAAAGCCGTAATACAAAAGGAAATTGAAGAAGCAATGGGGTAGCAATGTTGGAAGTATTGGAAAATATAATTTTAACTACAATAAGCATTTTTACTGATACAGCCTCCTGGCTGGTTATCAGCTTTATTTTTGCAGGTTTGCTCAGAAATATTTTAACACCTGAAAAATTTCAAAGGTCATTGGGGAATACAAAAATATCATCGTTGGTGAAAGCCACCATTTCAGGCCTGTTTCTTCCCATATGCAGCTGCGGAGTTATACCGCTTGGCTTCAGCATGTATTATTCCGGGGGATACCTGGGACCAACCCTGGCTTTTATGACCGCTACACCTATAATAAATCCAGTAGCTTTGCTCCTTACCTTCGGGATGCTTGGACCGAAGATCGGAATAATATATTTAATTACAGGATTAATAGCACCCATCATTGTGGGAATTGTAAGCAATAAATTTGCAGGAAAAGAATTGTGCCTGGATCCTTCCATGGAGGAAAATCCAATTATAAAGCTTGAGGAGGATGAAAAAAACCTTCTACAAAAGCTTGTTTCCGGAATGCAGTGGGCCTTTACCGACCTGGGTTACCCAGTGTCAAAATATGTGGTGCCCGGTATGATATTGGCAGGCATAATACTTGCACTGGTGCCCCAGAGCTTTATTCAAGGCTACCTGGGAAATCCAGGTATGGTGTCTCTGGCGGGGATAGCAGTTTTAAGCGGTGTAATGTATGTATGTGCAGTAGGACATATACCTTTTATAGCAGCAATAATAGCTGCAGGGGCATCTCCTGGCACGGCAATAACCTTTTTGATGACAGGAGCAGCTACAAATATCCCTGAGCTTATAAGTATGTACAAGCTAATAGGGAAGAGAGCGGTGCTGTTGTATTTTTCACTGGTTACAGGTATATCACTGCTGGCAGGCTATATAGCAAATCTTATATTGCTTCCTGGCTTTGTTCCTTTTGTTAATCTTGAAAAAACCCAGGGAGTTCTGAGCCTGGCAAACAGCCTTATTCTTGCAACTCCAGACATGTTGAAGAACATATGCGGAATTATAGTGTTCATAATGTTTCTATTATCAATTTGGCCAAACCTTAAGGCATTGATTCCAGCAAAAGGAGCAGAGGTTTAATGAAGAAAATATCATTATGCATTGTTGCATTAAGTATAGTAGCAGTTGTTTCCGGCTGCAGCAATGCTGCATCTAAAAGCAACCTGGGAAGTACAGCTGCTTTAGCACCGGTATCCAGTGATAACAAGGCGCTGAAATTTTTCAAGGAAAAAATGCCGGGGTGCAAGGTGATAACCTGTGCAGAGGAGGATATCACCGGGGATGGTAAAAAGGATCTGGTGGTCATATATGAGGGAACTGATACTAACAACAATATGACGGCTGTGGTAAGTACAACGGATAGCTTTATAATCACCAGTTCACTGCCTGCACCGGTAAAAAACCAGAAGATTGAATTTAAGGATATAGATCAGAAACCTCCTATGGAATTCATGGTTTCTGGTTCCAAGGGCAGCAATTTTGGCTATGCCATCTACAAGGTGGAGGATGGAAGTTTAAAGGACATTTTTGGCAGCGGCATGGAAAAATGCTGCAGATAAAATTTGTTTATATAATTTTATATAAATATTAACGGTATAGGGGGAGAAAAATGAAAAAAAGCAAACTAATAGCAATACTAATGGCAGCAGCCATGGTATCCACAGCCATACTTTCCGGCTGCGGATCAAAAGCAGATGCTGTATCGGACGCAGACAAGGATTACACAGTAAAGCTAGGTTATTACAAATGTGATCATATGACTGCAGCAGTAATAGCAAAGGACACAGGAATTTTTGACAAGCTGGGAGTTAAGGTTCAGGTTACCGGAAATGGTAATGTTCCTACTGCCATGGCAGGTGGACAAATGGATGTAGGTTACATCGGAACAGCAAATCTTCTTGGTTCTTCCTTGAAGGGGGCACCTATTGTTATAGCTGCAAACAACCATCTGGGAGGTTCATATTATCTGGTGGTTTCAAATAATATAAAAACCCCTCAGGACTTATTAGGTAAAACCCTGGCTATAGGAACCAAGCCTGAAACAGATTCCTGCTGGGTACAAATGGCTAAGGATTTGAACATACCTGCAGAAGGAAAAAATTATAAAGCAGTGGATATGGATTCAGATCAAAATAAGTATCTTGCTTTAAAAACTGGAAAAATTGACGGCTACACCTGCTGTGACCCTTGGGGATCCATGGCTGTTTATGAAAAAACAGGAAAAATAATGACTACTTTTACAAAGGTTGAAGGATCCTGGGGTTCAGACTGTGTATTATCAATGAATAAAAACTTTATAAAAGACCATCCTGCACTGGCAAAGAAGATGATTCTTGCTCATAGCCAGGCTATGGAATATATCTACACACACCCCCTTAAAGCAGCTCAAATATTTGCCAAGAATTATGATGTGCCAGAGGAAGTAGCCTTAATGACAATTTATAATAAGACTGTAGCCGAAGGAAGAACTTTAACCTGGGCAATAACACCTGATTATATTAAACATGAAATTGATTATGAAGTTAGGATGAAGGCTTTGGATAAAGCCCCAAAATATGAGGATGTGGTTGATGACTCAATGCTGAAGGAAGCAGGCACCGATGATTTTGATACATTTATTAAAGACAAAGTGGATCCTGTTTTCCCATTAGGAATGTCCTATGCAGATTGGAAAGCAAAGGCAGCAGAAATAGATAAGTAATTACAACGGATAATCCTTGAATAAATTGTTCAAGGATTATCTTTTAATTAGTTGGGAGAGATTGAAAATTGGGAAGTTATACAAAGGAATATCCAATGTACGATGGTACAGCATTTAAAAACTATAAGGTAGAAGACATATTAATAAAAAGAGTAATAGACAAACTAAATGAGGATGAAAAAGTTTTAAGATACAGGATTATGGAATTTATTATTGATAACGCCAGGCCATTTAACCTGGAAACAGATTTTGCTAAGGTGCTTTCAGGAGAAGATGGCAAAACCTTCACCTTGGATGAATATAAAGCTTTATGCCGGGGAATTGAGGATAAGGGGTCCATGGTAACTGAAGAAAATAATGTAAATTTTATTTATCCTGTATGTGCCTTGCCCACCAACCATAATGTAACCTTGTCCGATGGAAGAAAATTTAATGCCATGTGTGCTGTTGATGCCATGGGAACTGCCTTTACCTTCAGGCAGGACATAAAAATTAATTCTGTGTGCAGCAGCTGCGGGGAAGGGGTGGAAGTGGAAATTAAGAACGGAAAGCTTGTTAGCTTTTCGCCGGAGAACCTCCATATACTTCATGTGGATTTAAATAAAATATCAAATTGGTCAGGCTGTTGCTGAAATATCATGAACTTTTTCTGTAGGAAAGAGCATTATGACCAGTATATAAAAGACATGGAAGTAGATGAAAGCACAGTTTTCTGCCTGGAGCCCAAAGAGGCTTTATGCGTTGCTAAAATGCTTTTCAGCCTGTAATAAATCTTAGTTTGGGGAAATGATATATGAAAAAATATGTGGTGACAGCGGCTGCATTGCTTATATTGGTTTCAGCCGTATTTCTGCTGCCCAGGGAAACCTACTCTAATAAGATCAGGATCGGAGTAGCAGATGACTCCTCTGAAGTAATATTTAAATATATGGAAGACAATAAGAGTTCTTTGAAATTTGATATCAACAAGGAGTTTGAAACCTTTGGAGTGAAGGATTGCTGCAGCAGCAAATCCCAGTGGGCGTTAAGCTCGGGTAAGGTAGATATATCAATAATGTGCCCAAGCTCAGCAGAGGCTCTGGTGAAGAAGGATCACAGGTTTAAAATTATATCTCCTCTTATATTGAATTCAGATATTTTTGTAATAAAAAAAGGTACTGATGCAAATAAGATAAAGAAAATCGGAGTTTCTACAAACAGAACCTATCAGAATAATATGGTTAAGGATAAGTTTGGAAACAACTGCCAAGCTGTACCAATGCTTTATTCCTCACTGCCTTACGCCTTGGAGAAGGGTATAGTGGACGGGATTCTTACAGATTATGCAAAGGCAGAGCAGTTGGAGGGGGATAAATATTCCTCTTATTCAGGCATTGACAATGTTAATTATGTTTTGGTTACAAGCAAAGAATTTGAAAAGGATTCAAGGTATAAAGAGTTTATAGCAGTTCTGAAGGAAGCTGTGGATAAATTAAATCAATCTCAAAAGGAGGTGGAACTATGGAACAAATACAGGATAAAATTCACATTGACGATTCCAAAAGAAGCTTTATAAGAAATATATTAATTAAATTGCTGATGCTTGGCATGGTATTATTAATTTGGCAGGTTGTGGCAAAGTACTATCATAATGATTTGCTGCTCCCGGAGCCTGGAAAGACAATAATTGCCTTTTTCGGGTGCCTGGCCGATAAAGAAATCATGAAAAATCTGCTGCTTACACTGAGAAGAGTACTGAATGGATTTTTATATGCCCTGATTATCGGCTTGCCGTTGGGATTTTTGATGGGATCTTTTAAACTGGCAGAGGATACTATCAGCGGCTTTATTGATTCAGTGAGGCAGGTACCTATTATGGCCTGGGTGCCCCTTACTATTGTATGGTTCGGCATCGGAGACGGCCCTACAGTATTTCTGATAGCATTCACTGGGGTATTCCCCATAATACTTAACACCATCCAGGGGGTGCATAACATATCCAAGGATTATTATAATGCAGCAAAATCCATGGGAGCAGGACCGTTAAGCATTTTTCTTCACATTGTGGTACCAGCAACCATTCCAGATATATTAACAGGTGCAAGAATTGCCATAAGTACCGGCTGGATGTCGGTTATCTGAGCGGAGTTCATTGCGACGAGTGCCGGTCTCGGCTACTCTATGGTTGAAGCTCAGACAAGGATGCATACAGAGATCCTTATCGGGCTTATGATATTGGCAGCCCTGGTTGGATTTGCAATAGACAGAGGACTGCTTTTCATAAACAAATCATTAACCAGCTGGAGGTATGTTAAATAATGAAACTGGAAGTAAAAAATGTCCATAAAACCTTCCTGAATAAAAAGGTTAGGCATACTGTACTTGAAGACGTCAGCTTCACCGTGCAGGATGGTGAATTCGTTACATTGCTTGGACCTTCAGGCTGTGGTAAAACCACCCTGCTAACCATTATAGGTGGGTTTCAAAAGGCTGATTCAGGGGCAGTGGTATTAAATGATAAAATTGTCAGGGAGCCTGGTCCTGACCGGGGCTTTGTTTTTCAAAATTATGCCCTTTTTCCATGGATGACAGTAAAGGACAATATTCTATTCCCTATGAAACAGCAAAAGGTACCAAAGGCTGAAAGGGAGGAAAGACTTGCTTATCTTCTTAGAATGGCCCAGCTGGAGGGCAAGGAAAACCTTTATCCAAATCAGCTCTCCGGAGGGATGAAACAGAGGACAGCAGTTATAAGGTCTTTGGCCAGCAGGCCCCAGGTGCTTTTAATGGACGAGCCTCTTGGTGCAGTGGATTTTCAGATGAGACAGATCCTTCAGGAAGAGCTGGAAAGCCTTTGGTTAAAGGACAGAACCACTGTGATTATGGTAACCCACGATGTAGATGAAGCTGTGTATTTAAGCGACAGGGTAATAGTTTTTTCAGCAAATGGCGGAAAAATGATGGAGAACCTGAATATAAGCCTTAACAGGCCAAGAAATAGAAATAGTGAAAGCTATAAAAGGTATAAGGAACAATTAACAAGAGTACTGAAGTCAGCGTTGCTTGAAAAAGATGAAGAAAATGAAAGACTTTCCGGATAAATTTTCCGCAAAGTTTATCTACTTTAATTAAAGGACGGTTAAGATTATGGATAGAGAGAAATATATAGAAGCTGTAAAAAAAGCAAATTGTGCTTTAGATTTAAATAGAAAAATAGCAGGGGTTAGATTTCTATTTACAAAGGAAGAATTTGAACAGGCAGAGACAGAAAAGCCAAGTGGCAAAATGCCTTATTGCAGAATGGTTACCAATGCCACAACTGGTAAAAGCATTAAGGTTGACTTTGACAATTTCGGATGTTTTGCATCGGCAAGGGTATTAGGAATTGTTGAATTAGGTGATTGGTATACTTCCGGCCGCTATTATGGATATTGTGGACTATACCAGGACCTTCCAACAGCCAGGGAAATTACTGATAACATTTCAAGATGTAATCATAAAATTTATGGTATAGAAATTAGGCCCCTGGAGGAATTCAACATTGCACCTCATGTGGTGATTATTATTTCCAATACATTTAATATTATGAGATTTGTTCAGGGATACACGTACAAATATGGTACTCATTCAAATTACAAATTTATTGGAAATCAGGCTATGTGTGCTGAATGCACCGCCCACCCCTATGCAGCAAATGATATAAATGTTTCACTGCTTTGTGCCGGTGCCCGCAAAAGCGGCTTGAATGAAGATGAGATTGCCATAGGGATTACCTTAACAAAGTTTGTAAATATGGTAGACGGCCTTTGTGAAACAATTACACCGGTTGAATCAAATATAAGAAAAAAAGCTATAGAAGAAAAATTTAACAACAATGAAATTTCAGATGTTGAAATTATATATAACAAAAATTATGGTGATAGTCTGCACAAATATGATATTGAGCATTTCTTGAAAAATATGTAAAGGTCAGATTATAAAGCACTTAAAATGCTATAATGAGATATATGTGATGGGACGTTCACAAAAGGAGGATTAATATGAACCTGCCTGAAAAATTCAATGATTTCAGTGAAGCCAGAAGAAATGGCTTTATAAACGTTAAAAATCTTAAGGACAAGGGAAAAAAGGTTGTGGGTATTTTCTGCACATTTACACCCTGGGAGATAATATATGCATCGGGAGCGGTACCTGTATCACTTTGCGGAAAAAATGAAGAGGCAATTCCGGATGCGGAAAAAATACTTCCAAGAAACCTGTGTCCCCTGATTAAATCCAGCTTTGGATTTGCCCTAACAGACAAGTGCCCCTACACATATTTTTCAGACCTTATTGTGGGGGAAACCACCTGCGACGGAAAGAAAAAGATGTATGAATACCTTAATGACATGAAGCCTGTACATGTTATGCAGCTGCCTCAGACCTCTAAGGGTGAAGATGCTTATAATCTTTGGAAAAATGAAATTATAAGGCTGAGAAAAAAGCTGGAGGAGGAATTTGGTGTAAAAATCACTGATGAAATGCTAAAGGACGCTATTGCTGAAAAAAACAATGTAAGGAAAGCCCTTAAGGAATTTTGTGAGCTTGGAAAGCTAAATCCTCCTGCGGTTACAGGGCTTGAAATGATGAAGGTCCTTAATGGAGCCAGCTTCAAGTGGGATGTTGATGACTTGATTAAGGATATCAGGGGAATAACTAAGGAAGCTCTTGAAAAACACCATCAGGGTGAAGAAAAGGTTTCAATGGATGCGAAAAGAATTTTGGTCACAGGCTGCCCAATGGGAGAAGGTACTGAAAAAATAATAAGGCTGATCGAAGAAAACGGAGGAGTGGTGGTATGCTATGAAAACTGCTCCGGAATTAAGGAAATTGAAAGACTTGTGGATGAGAGCAAGGACCCTTTGGATGCTTTAACAGAGAAGTATTTAAACATAGGCTGTTCCTGCATGACACCAAATGATAACAGACTCCATCTCATATCAGATTTGATGGTGGACTACCAGATAGACGGTGTCATAGATGTTGTTTTGCAGGCCTGTCATACCTATAATGTGGAAACCTATGGAGTTAAAACCTTTATAGAGGATAATTTTGAAGTCCCATACATGAGCATAGAAACGGACTATTCCCAGACGGACATAGGCCAGCTTAAAACAAGAATTTCTGCCTTTATTGAGATGCTTTAGCAAGGTGGACAAGGACTTAGGTAAATGTACTTTTGATACACTTGAAATACAAATTTATAAGTGGTAAAATATGATAAATTAATCATCCAGTAGATAATCTGCTGGATTTTTCATTATAACCAAGGAGGTTTTAAGATGCTGGAGATAAAAGATTTATATCTTAAATTTCAGGATAATGAAGGCAAGGATGTGGAAATTCTAAAAAACATAAACCTGAGGCTGGATAATAAAAAAATATACGTACTTACAGGACCTAACGGCAGTGGGAAGTCTTCTCTGGCAAAGGCCATTATGGGCATATACAAGGCAACCTCAGGCAGGATTCTCCTTGACGGTGAGGACATTACAGAGCTGGATATAACAGAGAGGGCAAAGAAGCAGATAGGCTTCGCATTTCAGCAGCCTCCAAGATTTAAGGGTATAAGAGTAAGAGAGCTTTTGAAGATTGCGGGGGGAGACAAGGTAATAGATCCCTGTGAGCTGCTTTTAAATGTAGGCCTTTGTGCCAATGACTATATGGAAAGGGAAGTAGACTCAAGCTTGTCCGGTGGTGAACTGAAAAGGATAGAAATTGCATCTGTGATATGCAGGGATCTCAAGGTGGTGATTTTTGACGAGCCTGAAGCAGGCATTGACCTGTGGAGCTTTAGAAGGCTGGCGGAAACCTTCCAGGATATGCACCAGGATAAGGACACCACAATTATAATAATCTCACACCAGGAAAGGATCATAAAACTGGCAGATGCTGTAATTGTCCTTAATGACGGTATGATCAAGGAGATTACCACCAAGGAAGGGATTTTGGATGAAATCAGCAAAAATGAAAGCATAAGCTGCAGTTTATCTTGTGATAAAGGAGTGATTAACAATGCTGGACGTGTTGGATAAAAACATGCTGGAGGAAATGGCAGGACTTCATGACCTTCCCATAGGGGCCTATAACATAAGAAAAAACGGCGAAAAGGCAGCTAGAAACACCACTGCCAATATTGATATAATAACAAAAGGAGATAAACCGGGCATTGATGTGATAATTAAGCCTGGCACCCGTGGGGAAAGCGTTCATATTCCAGTACTTATCACAAAGGAAGGCCTGGACGACGTGGTATATAATTCCTTTGAGATAGGTGCCGGCTCTGATGTGCTCATTGTGGCAGGCTGTGGAATCCATAATCCTGGCTGCAGCGATTCCCAGCATGACGGCATTCACGAATTTTTCATACGAAAGGGAGCCAGGGTAAAATATGTGGAAAAGCATTTTGGAGAAGGTGACGGCTCGGGAAAAAGGATACTGAACCCTAAAACCATAATTGAAGTTGAGGAAGGTGGTATTGCTGAGCTTGAAATGGTGCAGATTAAAGGAGTTGACAGCACCATGAGGGATACACAGGTTAAGCTTCACAAGGGTGCAAAGCTTATAGTTGTAGAGAGGCTTATGACCCACGGTAAGCAGATAGCGGATTCCATAATAAACGTGGAGCTGCTGGAAGCCGATTCCTCTGCCCAGATTATATCAAGATCGGTAGCTCAGAATAATTCCAGCCAGACCTTCCACCTTAACATGTCAGGCTATGCAAAGTGTGCCGGTCACATCCAGTGCGACTCCATCATAATGCATGAGGCCAATGTACAGTCAATACCAAGGATTTCAGCTTTTAATTCTGATGCCCAGCTTATTCATGAGGCGGCTATTGGGAAAATTGCCAATGAGCAGCTGCTTAAGCTTATGACCTTAGGGCTCACTGAAAAAGAAGCAGAGGACAAAATATTAAAGGGATTCCTGAAATAAGCAGGCAGGAGAATTGGAGGAACAAATGTATAAAAGCACAACAAAGCTCAAGGTGAGGTACGCAGAGACAGACCAGATGGGAATAGTGCACCACTCTATCCACTATGTATATTTTGAAACCGCTCGGGAGGATTTTATCGCCGGCAGCGGCATCAAATACATCGATATGGAAAACCAGGGGGTTATGATGCCCCTGGCAGAAACACAATGCAGGTACATTGAAGGCGCAAAGTATGGAGATGAACTTTTGGTAGAAACTACCTTGGGGGAACTGAGTCCCGTGAAGGTAGAGCTGCATTATGACATCATCCGGGAAAGAGACGGAAAGCTTTTGGCCAGGGGCAAAACAGTGCAGCC
This sequence comes from uncultured Clostridium sp., assembly GCA_937927335.1. Classification (GTDB taxonomy): domain Bacteria; phylum Bacillota; class Clostridia; order Clostridiales; family Clostridiaceae; genus UBA699. Next base: position 7,607 of record CALBDU010000077.1, on the reverse strand, counting down.
TTTTGTGGACAGTCATACCTTTAGAATTATAAATTTAAAGAAAAAACATCCTGATATATGGGAAAAGCTTCTTTTGTTGCAATAATGAAACACGATGCAATAAAGCAACATTAAAGTTGAACTATAAGTATTTGCAAATTTATAGCTATCGTTGCAAATATGCAACAACATTGACTTTGCAAGCCCTCTTTGCTGATAAAAGACAGTAAATAAGGGCTTTTTTTGTTTTGGCACAATTATTGCTACTTAAATATAAATATATAGCAAAAAAATTGGAGGTTGAAATTATGTCTAATATAGAAAAATTTAAAAAAGTTTTAGTTGAATCACTGGGAATTAAAAATATTGATGAGATAACTGACGATATGGGACCGGATGAAATAGAAGACTGGGATTCCCTGGCCCAGGTAGAGCTTGTATCTGGCTTTGAAGATGCATTCTCCATAAATCTGGATGTAGTGGATGTGTCAAGAATGTATAACATAGGAGCCATCAAAGATATTTTATCCAAATACGGCGTAGCTCTATGACCTTTACTGAATACGTATTCCAGCATTCAAGGAACCTTGATAAAACAGCAGTAATCCACAAAAATCAGGAGTTATCCTACAAGGAGCTTTGCCAGGGAATAGATTTTGTGAATAAGCTGTGCTTCCCATTAAAGGGTAAGGCAGTGCTGGTGGTTTCAGAAAACTCACCTTTTTTTATAAAGGCTTTCTACGGAATTATTAAAAGCGGATGTATATGCGTTCCTGTAAACCCTTCAGCACCTTTGGATGAGCTTGAATATATAATTGAAACCTTAAGCATTAAAACCATCTTTGCTGAGGAAAAGCATTTGAAAAAGCTTAATAGCCTAAACACTGCGGATTTTGACATTTATACTGAAAAGGCTTTAGAGCTTTGTGAAATGGGAATTACAGAAGGTGCGGCCGTGGCACCAAGGGAAGATGTGGCAGTAATCATGTTTACCTCAGGCTCCACGGACAGACCTAAGGGAGTTATGCTCACCCACTACAATCTAATGTATAATACTGAATCAATCATAAGCTATCTTAATTTGAGGGAAAATGACAGAATGGAAGTGGTGCTGCCATTTTACTACTGCTATGGCACCTCACTTTTAAATACACATTTGAGATGCGGGGGAAGCCTGGTTATAAACAACCGGTTTATGTTTCCCGATACTGTTCTTACAGATATAAATAAATATCAGTGTACAGGCTTTGCAGGAGTACCCAGTACCTTTCAGATATTGCTGAGAATGACTGATATTAAAGATCGCAACCTCCCTTCCTTAAAATATATTACCCAGGCAGGAGGCAAGCTTCAGGACACCTATATATTGGAGCTTACTGAAGTGCTTAAAGGTGTGGAGCTGTTCATAATGTATGGACAAACTGAAGCAACTGCCCGGCTTTCATACCTTCCTCCAGCCATGGTAAAAACCAAGATGGGATCCATAGGAAAGGGAATTCCAGGCACAAAGCTTTTCGTGCTCAACAAGGAAGGACAGCAGGTGAAGCCTGGAGAAACAGGTGAAATTGCAGTTAAAGGCGGCAACATCATGAAGGGGTACCTAAATGATGAGGAAGGCACCAGGGAGGTAATAAGAAACGGTCTGTTGTTCACTGGTGATATAGGCACTGTAGATGAGGATGGGTACATTTATGTGGTATCCAGGGAAAAGAATATAATAAAATCCGGGGGAAACAGGATAAGCCCCAGAGATATAGAAAATGTAATCGTTAAAATACCGGAAGTGGTGGAATGCGTGGTGGTGGGAGTTCCCCACGAAATACTGGGAGAAGCTGTTAAGGCTTTCGTGGTACTAAAACACAACCATTGCTCCATTGATGAAAAATATATTATTGATTTCTGCTCTGAAAGGCTGGCAAGGCACAAGGTGCCAAAAATAGTGGTACTTATGGATTCGCTGCCAAAAAATTCATCAGGAAAGGTACTGTTGAAAAAATTAAAGGAAATGCAATAATAGGTATAAACAAATGGAATTTGAAAGAAGATTGGTGATTAATTTGGAAAATGAAGAGCTTATTGAAGCTTTGATTTTTGATAATCAGTTTGAAAAGCCCCAGGCTGAAAAGGAAAAACTGCTGGTGAATATCATGAAAAACCAGCTGGAGGCCAATAAAACAAATGAAAACATAAAAAAGCTGTACAAGTCAAGAGGGTTCCATGGCTCCTGTCTTAAAAACCTTAAGGATGTACCCTTCATACCGGTTAATATGTTCAAGGAGTTTGATCTGATAACCTGTGACAGCAATGAGGTATTCAGAGTTCTGAATTCCAGCGCCACTACTTCAGGAATACCCAGTAAAATATACCTGGATAAGGCTACCTCCAGAAGGCAGTCCCAGGCCTTGACAGCCACCTTAAGAAATTTCCTCGGGTCAAAAAGGAGACCTCTGCTTTTTATAGATACAATGGAGGTAAATTCCAAAGGAGGAAAACTAACCGCCCGTGGTGCCGCAGTAAGGGGCATGTGCAGTTTTGGCAATGATATTTGCTATGTTATGGAAAAAAATGTTGATGGAACCCTGGATATTAATATGGAAAAGCTGATTGATTTCCAGAATAAATATAAGGATGAGGAAATACTGGTTTATGGCTTTACCTATATAATTTGGAGCAGGTTTGTTAAGAAATTGCTGGATCAGGGCATAAGGCTGAACCTACCAAATATGAAGCTGCTCCACAGCGGCGGCTGGAAAAAGCTAACATCAGAGAAGGTTTCCAAGGAGGAGTTCTCCAGGGCTGCAGCTGAAGTATTCGGTACCTCTTTAGAAAACATTATCGACTTTTATGGAATGGTTGAGCAGGTGGGAGTGGTTTTTATTGACTGCCCCTGTGGAAACAAGCATGTGCCAGATTTTGCAGAGGTCATAATAAGGGACATAAATACTCTGGATGAGGTTTCAGTTAATGAAACCGGCATCATTGAGGTAATGAGCATCCTTGGCAGCAGTTATCCTTCCCAGGCTGTGCTCACTGAAGACATGGGGGAATTTATGGGTATTGATGACTGCGGCTGCGGGAGAAAAGGAAAATACTTCAGGTTCAAAGCGAGGGTTGAAAAATCCGAGACCAGAGGCTGTGGAGATACCTTCGCAGAACGGGAGGGAGAAAGACTATGATAAATTGTTATCTCCTTGATGGGGAATTTCATGAAAAAGGAGTTCACCTTGAAGGCTTCACTAAAATTGAAGCAATATTGAAGGATAATCAGGAGCTGCTCCATGAAATTCCGGTGCAAGCAATTGTAACCATGCTGGACAGATGGAGCAAAATCATAGCTGGGAATAAAGATATATTGAAGAAAGAGGGAAGTGCTTACCTTTCTTTTTTTCTTAAGGAGAATAATATTGAAAAGCTGATAAAATGCAGTGTGGGAGACAAAACCTGCCTTGAGAGTTTTACATCAACTGCTGGTGGAAAGCTTATGAAGGCACAGCCTAGAGGGCTCGTATGTCATTGGATTGCTGGAAATATAAGAACACTGGCGGTGTATTCCATGCTGCAGGCTGCTTTAGGAAGAAATTCAAGCCTTTTGAGAATACCTGAGGATAATATATTGGATGTTTTGGAATTAATTGGCCTTTTAGGTAACATAGAGGTAAGCCATGAAGGTAAAATTTATAATTCCAATGATTTAATAAAAAATATTTCGGTAGTATGCTTTGACAGCCATGACAGAAAGCTAAACGCAGAAATGTCGCTGCTGGCTGATGCAAGGGTAATCTGGGGAGGGCAGGAAGCAGTTGATTCCATAAACCTGCTGCCTAAAAAGACCACTTGCAGGGATGTGGTATTCGGTCCAAAGTATTCCTTTGCTGTTATTGATAAAACACTGGCTTCAATGGCTGAACATACCCAGGCTGCTGAGACACTGGGCATTCATAAGTCTCAATATACTTTGAATAATTATGTAGCAGCCTTTGCACAGGATATAATTCAGTTTGAGCAAAAGGCCTGTTCATCGCCCCATGTGCTGTTTGTAGAGGGCACAAGGCAGCAGGCGGAAACCATAGGTGAAATGCTGTCAATAGCTCTTTCCAAGGCTGCCAAAAGGTATCCTAATATAGTATCTCAGGCTGTTGCTTCAAGGATAATAAATGAAAGAGGACGTTATGAGCTGGAGCTTCAAAGACGATGTATTGCAAGCAGGGATTTATCCTGGTCAATACTGGTAGATGGGCAATTGTCCTTGAAGGAGCCCCTTGGAGGCAGATGCATCTATATAAAATATATTGATGATATTTTTAATATCCAAAAGCTTATAACAAAGAAAATACAGACTGTAGGTCTGGCAACTTTAGATAAGAAAAGAGCTGCAAGTTTTGCAGATATAATATCAAGGCGAGGTGTGGACAGGATTACTGCCCTTGGAGCCATGAATATTTACGACTATCCCTGGGATGGAAATTATCTGTTAGGTGAGCTTGTAAGATGGTGTTCACTAAATATTTAACTATATTTTGAGCTTAATATTGGCGAAGAATAAAATCTTAACCTAATAAATATAAAGGAGTGTTTAAAATGGAATTTAAAAACCTTAAATTTGAAGTTGATAAAAAAATCTGCACAGTGACCATGAGCAGACCCAAAGCCCTTAATGCTTTAAATACAGAAGTAATAGAGGAGCTTGGCAGGGCTGTCGAATTAATAAGTAATAATGTGGATATTCAGCTCCTTGTTTTAACAGGAGAAGGGAAATCCTTCGTGGCTGGGGCGGATATAGTGGAAATGAAGGAAATGAATCCTGCATCAGCAGCAAGGTTTTCAAAAATAGGCGCAGAGGTTTTCAGAAAAATTGAAACTCTGCCCATACCTGTCATAGCTGCAGTAAACGGCTTTGCCCTTGGAGGAGGCTGTGAATTGGCCATGTGCTGCGATATAAGAATTGCATCGGACAACGCAAAATTTGGCCAGCCGGAGACAGGACTTGGCATAACCCCAGGATTTTCAGGAACCCAAAGGCTTTCAAGGCTTGTAGGTCTTGGCAGGGCAAAGGAGCTGCTGTTTTCCTGCAGAATAATTGAAGCAATTGAGGCAGAAAGAATAGGCCTGGTTAACAAGGTGGTTACAAAGGATGAGCTTATGGATACAGTATATGCCTTGGCAAATGAAATTCTAAGCAAGGGCCAGCTGGCAGTAAGATACACCAAGGAAGCTGTAAACAGAGGATATGAAACAGATATGGACACAGCCATAGACATTGAAAAGAATCTTTTCAGCCTCTGCTTTGCAACCCAGGACCAGAAGGAAGGCATGACAGCCTTTGTAGAAAAAAGAAAACCTGTATTTGAGGTAAAATAGACAAGCTGGTGACAGCCACATCAGATATCAGATAAGGAAAAAATTAGGAGGAATTTATTATGAAGGTATTTGTTATTGGAGCAGGAACTATGGGCTCCGGTATTGTGCAGGTTTTTGCGGAAGCGGGCTGCCAGGTTATTATGAGAGATATAAAAGATGAATTTATATTAAGGGGCCTGAAGAGCATTGAAAAGAACCTGAATAAATCCTTTGAAAAGGGTAAAATCACGGAAGAAAGAAAAAATGAAATATTAGGTAATGTAACCATCACCACAGATATGGATATGGTTAAGGATGCAGATTTGGTGGTAGAAGCTGCCGTTGAAAACATGGAGCTTAAGAAAAAAATATTTGCCGAACTGGACAAGCTATGCAAGCCGGAATGTATACTGGCAACTAATACATCCTCCTTATCTATAACAGATGTTGCAAGTGCAACAATGAGGCCGGACAAGGTCATAGGAATGCACTTTTTTAATCCGGTGCCTGTAATGAAGCTTATAGAGGTAATCAAGGGAATCGTAACCTCAGAGGAAACCAAGGAAAAGATAATTGATACGGCTAAGATACTTGGCAAGGAGCCTGTAGAGGTTAATGAAGCTCCAGGCTTTGTAGTTAATAGAATCCTAATCCCTATGATAAATGAGGCTATAGGAATACTGGCAGAAGGAGTAGCCACTGCAGAAGAAATTGATCTGGCCATGAAGCTTGGAGCAAATCACCCCATAGGACCTTTGGCCCTTTCAGATCTGGTTGGCAACGATGTGGTGCTTTATATAATGAATGTGCTATATACAGAGTTTTCCGATTCAAAATACAGACCTCATCCACTGCTTAAGAAAATGGTAAGGGCAGGATATCTGGGAAGAAAAACCGGTAAAGGCTTTTTCAGCTACAAGTAAGATGATGTAAGAAGCAAGTAAGATAATGTAAGCAGCAATAAGATGATGTAGGCGCAAATAAGATGAAGAACATATAAAAAAGAGCAGATAAAGGAGGAAACACAGTGAAAGAAGTTGTTATAGCAAGTGCAGTAAGAACTGCCATAGGAAAATTTGGAGGGAGCCTTAAGGATGTAAAGGCAGTGGACCTTGGAGGAATAGTAATAAAGGAAGCATTAGCAAGAGCAGAAGTAAAGCCTGAAATGGTGGATGAAGTGGTTTTTGGCAATGTGCTGCAGGTAGGACAGGGTCAGAACCCTGCGAGACAGACACTTATTAAAGCAGGAATACCTGATGAAATTCCAGCTTTCACAATAAACAAGGTATGTGGTTCAGGCTTGAGAGCAGTTGCCCTGGCCGCACAGATAATTAAAGCAGGGGACGCAGATATAGTAGTGGCAGGTGGAACAGAAAATATGTCAATGACACCATATGTAGTCCATGGTGCAAGATGGGGCTTAAGAATGGGCGATGGAAAGATGGTGGACGAGATGGTTAATGCCGGACTTTGGGATGTGTTTAATGATTACCATATGGGAATAACTGCAGAAAATGTAGCTGAGCAATGGGGTATAACCAGGGAAATGCAGGACGAATTCGCAGCAGCCTCACAGCAAAAGGCTGAAAATGCAGTGAAAACCGGCAGGTTCAAAGACGAGATAGTACCTGTAGTTATAAAAAATAAAAAGGGAGATATTGTGTTTGATACAGATGAATTCCCAAGGTTTGGAACCACTGTTGAATCTCTTGGAAAGCTTAAGCCTGCCTTTAAAAAGGATGGTACTGTAACAGCTGGCAATGCATCCGGCATCAATGACGGAGCAGCAGCCCTGGTGGTAATGAGCGGAGAAAAGGCAAAGGAGCTTGGGATAAAGCCGCTTGCAAAAATAGTTTCTTATGGCTCCAGAGGGGTAGATCCTTCAATTATGGGCTACGGACCATACTACTCTACCAAGCTCACACTTGAAAAGGCCGGACTCACAGTGGCTGATCTGGATCTTATAGAGGCAAATGAAGCCTTTGCATCCCAGTGCCTGGCAGTTTCCAAGGATCTTAATTTTGATATGAATAAGGTGAATGTAAATGGCGGAGCAATAGCTTTGGGTCATCCAATAGGCTGTTCAGGAGCCAGAATACTAACCTCCCTTATATATGAAATGAAGAAAAGGGATCTTAAAACAGGACTTGCTACCCTTTGTATAGGGGGGGGCATGGGAACCTCCATAATCATAGAAATGTGTAAATAATTTTGCTAAAGCCGGCTATCCAGCCGGTTTTTTGTATTTAGAATACCCCACGTTAGACGTGGGGTTCGGTAGAGCTTTCAGC
>CALBDU010000076.1 GCA_937927335.1 uncultured Clostridium sp. | reverse complement strand
CATTTTATAAATCTATTTGTTTATAAGGGTTTCCAGCAATGTCTTTCCATATGAAGCTGCCGTCCTTAAGTATCATGTAGCTGTGGAGGCTGCCGTCCTTTGGAATTGACACAGAGCCGGGATTCAAATAAATAAAGGAGCCAGTATCCTGGCAGGCAGGGACGTGGGTATGTCCGTTAAGTAGTATATCTCCGGCTTTGATCTTTGGGGGATTTTGGGGATTTAACTTATGTCCGTGAGTTGCAAGAATCATTCTTTTTCCAGCATAAAGAATGCAGTAATCAGCCATTATAGGAAATTCCAGCATCATTTGATCCACCTCTGCATCACAATTTCCCCTGACGCAGAGTATATGATCCTTAATATTATTGAGCATTGCTGCAACAGCTTTTGGGTCATATTCACCAGGCAGGCTGTTTCTGGGTCCGTGATACAGTAAATCCCCAAGCAGCAGCAATCTTTCTGCTTTTTCATTTTCAAAGGCTCTGATAAGCTTGCTGCAATAACAGGCAGAACCATGAATATCCGATGCAATCATTATTTTCATATATTATATACTACTCCTTAAAAATAAATTATCACGAGGTTATACAAAAATTATACCAACCCACCACCCTTTGAACAAGCTTCATTATTAAAATGTCAAATGATGTATAGAACCTTCTTATCTTTAAACAAAAGCTCAATGTCTTCACTAAAGAAGTCCTTAACCTCCTTAAGCCTTTCCTTGCTGTAAACATACTTACCATATCCAAACTGACCAAACTTGAATTGACGGTCCTCCTCCTCCATTGGCAGTTTAGTTTCAGGAAAGACCTGTAATATTCGTTCTTTAGCGATGGATGTATACCTGTGGGATATTACTTCAAAGGTTACAGGATACATAAGTTTTTCAGGAAGCCTTTTGCTTAATTCCATAAGAAGGCTGTGGTAATCCTCTTTCCACTTTGGATAAATAAAAACCGGTGCAATTAAAAAGCCTACTGGATACCCTGCATTGACCGCCTCAATTCCAGCTTCTATTCTTTTATTTCTCAGTGGCGTGCTATGTTCATATTCTTTGATTACATAATCTGTATTTATACTGAACCGCATTTCTGTATGACCATTATGCTTCAAACCCAGCAATGATTTTATATCAGTATATTTCGTTACAAACCTGAATCTGCCCTTTTCTGACTGGCCAAAGAATTCTATACATTTCTCCAGAGCATGAGTATAGGGCTCCACCGGCACCGGGTCAGAAGTGGCAGCCCCCTCAAATATTGTTTCCTCCGGCAGCCTTTCACTGATATATTTTTGTGTCTGATGGAGAATATCCTCCATATTAACATAGACTCTTACAAAAGGTTTATCTCCCAATCTTGTATTAAGATAGCAGTATTCACACTGGCCCATGCATCCGGATACCAATGGAAGCTGATAGTGGGCGGAAGGCTTGCAGGATTGGAACTTCAAGGATTTTTTAATTCCTAACACTAGGGTTTTCTTGCCTTCCCTATACTGGACTTCCAAATTATCTCCAGGAATGAGCTGTTTAACTTTGTTAGAACTTGGAAACAGCATTTCCACCCCTGGTTTATCTTTAAAGTTATTTAATATTTCCTTGGCAATATTATAGTCTAATACTCCCTTTTCAAATATTATCCTCTTTGGTGTAAACAATTAAAATGCTCCCTTCCTTTTTTAAATATATTTTGTAAAAAATTCTTATCTATACATTTCAAATAAAAAAACCTGCCTATTAGACAGGTTTATCAGCAAAAGCTTAACTCATTATTTATTGTCCTTATAAATTCTCCCCAGTTGTTTCCGAGCTCTAAAGGCTCGCCATGGGCAGGGCATATGATCCGGATCCCAAGCATTGAAAGATGTCTGATTGATTCAGCAAGAACGCTCTTATCCCAGGTCATAAAAGCAGGAGACATTGTAATTTTACCGTTTAAAATCCTTACAAGATCCCCCGCAAAGAGAACCTCCCCATATCTGAAACACCTGTGCCCAGGAGTATGTCCAGGGGTGCGGACTACAATAATATTATCAACGGTTTGTGTATCAATTATAGATATTTTTTCAGGTACATTGACCTTAATTATTTTCCCCAGCATATTTTTTATACCGGGTCTTTTTAATTCCCCTGAAAAAAATGGATAGTCTTCTTTGCTTATACACACTTCACACCCGCTATTTCTCTGAAAATAATCAGCATTTCCCACATGATCTATATCATGATGGGTAAGAAGTATCCTGCTTATGTCCTGTGTGTTGATGCCATATGCTTCAAGCTCCAGGGTAATAGCCTTTGCCCTTCCCGGCATTCCTGTATCTATGAGCACGGCCCCATTATCTTTAACAGCGTAGGCATAAGCACCTCTAGTGCAGTCAAGCTTATATACGTTTTCCGTCAGCTTCACCTATATACCTCCTTTAGAGCAGTATTTAAACTACTGCAGTTAATTATATTATAGTTCAATTGCTGGTCATTGCAATTGAAAAAAGTTATAGCATAAATCATAAGGTTTATCCAGTTTCAAATTATCTGAATAATTAAAAAACATCATTGACAGTGATTTTCCATAGGGTTAAAATTATTATAGAATGTTTTAGAACAAGATTCGATATTATAGAACAAATTGATTTTATTTTATCAATCTTAATAAGGGGGTTTATTATGGTCAAATATGCAGATCGCATGGCAACAATGGAAAAGTCAGCAGCAATAATCAGGAATTTATTTGGCGGCATGAGCAATCCAAACGTTATTTCCTTCGGTGGCGGAGCTATTGCAAAAGAATCTCTGGCTGTTGACATCATCAGGGAAATTGCAGATGACGTATTACGAGTAGACAAGCGTGGCTATGAAGCATTGTCATATGGTCCGGTTCAAGGTATAGCGGACCTTCGCCAAGCAGTAGTAAAGGACCTGCTTTCTCCTAAGGGAGTTATTGCAGATCCGGACAATATTTTGATCTTAACCGGCGGTTTGGAAGCAATGAACCTGATGTGCCAGGTTTTCATCAACCCAGGGGATGTTATCTTAGTTGAGTCTCCAACTTTTGTCCATTGCGTTGAAACCTTTGAAATGTTCCAGGCTAAATGCATAGCCGTAGATATGGATGAAAACGGCATAGTAACAGATGATCTGGAAGCAAAGATTATAAAATATAAACCTAAAATGGTTTATGTGATACCTACCTTCCAAAACCCAACAGGAAGAACATTATCCCTTGAAAGGCGAGAAAAAGTTGCTGAACTGGGGAGCAAATATGACGTAATCATATTGGAGGACGACCCATACAGGGATATCCGGTATAGCGGCAAGGATCTTCTTCCAATTAAAGCCTTTGATAAAACCGGACATACAGTATTGGCTAACAGCTTCTCAAAAATTTTCTCTCCAGGCAGCAGGTTAGGTTACATTTTAGCAACCCCTGAAATAATTTCAAAGCTCTGTGATGCTAAAACAGCTACAAATTCACATACCTCCATGCTGCCACAGATTCTTTGTGCAGAATTTTTCAACCGTGGCTATTATCCTGAGCATCATAAAAGATTATGTGACATACACAGAGAAAGAAGAGATGCAATGATTGAAGCCATAGACAAATACTTTCCTGAAGGAACAAAACGTACATTCCCTGACGGCGGTCTTTTTACCTGGGTAGAACTTCCAGGTAACCTTAATGCTACCGAACTTCTTAAAGAAGCATCAACCAATCCCGATATTGGGGTAGTGTATGTTGCAGGAGAAGGTTTTTATACCGAAGGAAACGGCAAGGGCAGCAATTGCATGAGGGTAAGCTTTGGAGCCAACCCGCCTGATAAAATAAGACTTGGTTGTGAAAGACTTGGTAACTTATTTAAATCAAAGCTCAAGTAGAAATTAAAGATACCTGGAATTGAATTGATCCCAAAAGTTAGATTTTTAGGTCTAATTACAGGGGGCACCTCATATTCCAGGTATTTTTTAGGATGCATCCTGACCTTCAAACTGGCTCTTGTACAGCCCTTGGTAAAAACCTTTTAAGGCTAGCAGCTCTTCATGGGTTCCCTGTTCAATAATATCCCCATCCTTCATAACAAGAATCATATCCGCATCCCTGATTGTGGATAATCTATGGGCTATTATAAAGCAGGTTCTTCCCTGCATAAGCCTATCCATAGCCTTTTGTATAAGTAGCTCCGTTCTGGTATCCACAGAGCTGGTAGCCTCATCAAGAATCAAAATTTTTGGATCAGCCAGCAGTGCCCTGGCTATGGTTAACAGCTGCTTCTGGCCCTGGGATACATTGGTAGCCTCTTCATTTAAAACCATCCTGTAGCCTTCAGGCAGAGTTTTTATAAAATGATGGGCATGGGCAGCCCTGGCAGCTTCAATTACCTCTTCATCTGAAGCATCAAGCCTGCCATATCTTATATTTTCCATTATGGTCCCGTTAAAAAGCCAGGTTTCCTGAAGTACAATACCAAACATGCTTCTAAGCTCATTTCTTTTAAAGCTCCTTATATCGTAACCGTCCACCATGATGGATCCGTCATTTATATCGTAAAACCTCATCAGCAGCTTAACAATTGTAGTCTTTCCTGCGCCGGTGGGGCCAACAATGGCTATCCTCTGGCCGGGAGTAATCTTAGCTGAAAAATCATTTATTATAACCTTTTCAGGGTTGTAGCCGAAGTGAACATGGTTAAACAGCACCTCTCCCTTTAGTATATCTGTTTCTACAGCGTTATCACTATCCGGTTCTTCCTCTTTTTCCTCAAGGAATTCAAATACCCTTTCAGCAGCTGCTGCAGTGGACTGAAGAACGTTTGATATTTGGGCTATCTGGGCTATAGGCTGATTGAACTGCCGGACATACTGGATAAAGGATAAAATATCTCCTACCTCAATGGTCTTTTTGACAGCAAGCCAGCCTCCAAGGATTGAGATAAGCACATAGCCTATATTCCCTACAAAGGACATTATAGGCATCATCATCCCGGACAGGAATTGTGATTTCCAAGCCGATTCAAACAGAGTGCCGTTTAATTTGTCAAATTCGGCAACAGCCTTATCTTCTCCATTGAATACCTTCATAATAAGATGGCCGCCGTATATTTCCTCCACATGGCCGTTAACATGACCCAGGTACTCCTGCTGCTTTTTAAAATAAACCTGGGACTTTTTTATAATTCCCGAAATCAAGGTCATGGACAAAGGCAGTATCAGTAAAGCAGCCAGAGTCATGAGCCAGCTTATGGAAAACATCATCACCAAAACACCGATTAAAGTTACCACTGAGGTAATAATTTGTGACAAGCTTTGGTTCAGGGATTGGCTTACCGTATCCACATCATTAGTAACCCTGGACAAAACCTCTCCATGAGTTTTTGTGTCAAAATATTTTAACGGAAGCCTGTTTATTTTAAGGGAAATGTCCTTCCTCATCTTGAAGGAAACCTTCTGGGCAACGGCAGTTATTATGAACCCGTGAATGAAGGAAAAAAGGGCGCTGATTACATATAAACCAAGAAGAAGAAAAGCTGTTTTCTCGATATATGGGAAGTCAATTCCTGCCCCCGTGCCAGACACCTTATTTACCAGTCCTTCGAAAATTTTCGTGGTGGCCTTTCCCAGTATTTTGGGTCCGGCTATGGAAAACACCGTACTTCCCACAGCAAATACTATTACAATAATCAAGGATACCCAGTAGGGCTTTAAAAAACCCATCAGCTTTTTCATGGTACCTTTAAAATTTTTTGGTTTTTCCAGCTTTCCCATGCCGCCCATAGGTCCTCCGCCCATATGCCTTCTGGATGACTGGTTTCTTCTGTTTTCACTCATTGTACAAGCTCCTCCTTTGACAATTGGGACATGGCTATCTGCTGATATACCTCACATTGCTCCAAAAGCTCCCTGTGGGTTCCCATTCCTGCAATTCTGCCGTCCTCCAGTACTATTATCCTGTCTGCATTCATTATTGTGCTGATTCTCTGTCCCACAATAATCACAGTGCTGTCCCTGATTTCATCCTTAAGTGCTTTGCGAAGCATGGCATCGGTTTTATAATCCAATGCAGAAAAGCTGTCATCGAAAATATATATTTCCGGTCTTTTCATAAGAGCCCTGGCAATGGACAGCCTCTGCTTCTGGCCGCCGGAAACATTGGTGCCGCCCTGGGAAATTGATGCTTCAAAACCCTCAGGCTTTTCCTCAATAAAATCTAAAGCCTGGGCTATTTCTGAAGCCTTTTTCAATTCTGCTTCCGAGGAGCTTTCCACTCCATAATTCAGATTGCTTTCTATGGTGCCTGAAAACAGCACTCCCTTTTGTGGGACATAACCAATTTTCTCCCTTAATTCATGCTGCTTAACCTCCCTTACATCAACTTCATCAATTAAAATACTTCCTGAAGTGGCGTCGTAAAGTCTTGGAATCAAATTGATGAGGGTGGTTTTTCCGCTGCCTGTGCTTCCAATGATGGCTGTGGTTTCTCCAGGTTTTGCTGTAAAAGTTATATCAGAGATAACATCTTCCTCGGCACCGGGATATCTGAAGCTTACATTCCTGAATTCCACCAGACCTCTTATCCCACTTTCGAAGCTTCTTGGTTTAACCGGATCCTTGATACTGAAGCCTGTTTCCAGGACCTCATCTATCCTTCCCGCAGCTACGCTTGCTCTGGGCAGCATAATTGAAACCATTGAAATCATCAGGAATGCCATTATTATCTGCATGGCATACTGTATAAAGGCCATCATGTTTCCTACCTGCATGGCTCCAGCGTCCACCTGACGAGCCCCCACCCAGATAATAAGAAGAGTGGTTCCATTCATTATCAGCAGCATCATTGGCATCATTCCAGCCATAACCCTGGATACAAACAGATTTGTGCCCGTAAGGTCCCTGTTTGCTGCGTCAAATTTCCTCTCTTCGTGTTTCTGGGTACTGAAAGCACGTATAACCATAATTCCTGAAAGTATTTCTCTGGTAACAAGATTCAGTCTGTCTACCAGCCTTTGGATACTTTTAAACTTTGGTATGGCTATTCCAAACATTACTGAAACCAGCGCAAGTATTGCAGCCACCGCCAGTGCTATAATCCACCACATGGAAGCATTGTCCTTATAAACCTTGATCACCCCGCCAATGGCCAGCAGCGGCGCATAAACCACAATTCTCAAAAGCATAACCATCAGCATCTGCACCTGCTGAATATCATTGGTGGTCCTGGTAATCAAGGATGCTGTGGAAAATTTGTCGAACTCGGAATTTGAAAACCCTGCCACCTGCCTGAAAACGCCCTTTCTTAGGTTCATGCCAAGGCCTGACGCAACCTTTGAGGCCAGGTAACCCACCACCACGGACGCAGCCATGCTGACCAGCGCTATAAGCAGCATTATTGCACCTTCATAAAGTATATACCTGGACTGAAGCTTGTTTGTATCTATTCCCAGGGCGTTATATTCCTCTTTAATATAAGATATGGCTCCCTGGGTTCTCATGGATTCCGGCACAGCCTCCAGTTTTTCGTTTATCATACTTCTTATGGAAGATAGCTGGGAGGCCGGCATGCTTTCCAGCAGCTGAAAAGGATCGGTGCCCTTTGGAATGGGTACTGACCCCGGACCTAAGGCTCCTGTTCCATTTTTCTCCATTCCGTAAACAGCCAGAATTGCTTTAGCCATGATAGGGTTCAGCTGGTTTATAGTATTGCTGTCCTTTGTGTTCAGCCTGTAAACAGGCTCCTTAGACAATATGGGATATTTCTGAGTATAAAGCTGGTAATCTGCATTAGTCATGCTGTTTTCATCCATTAAAATGTAGGAGTCGTATACCGTTTTCCTTTCCTCATCCGTCATGAATAAAAGCAGCTTGTCAAACTCCCTTTTCCTTATGGCTTCAGGTACTGCTTTTGTAATTCCCCCCTGCTGTATACCAACATTTACAATATTGGAGGTGTAATCCGGCAAAGAAAGGTCACTGGCAGCTTGAATCAGTAGCAGCAGAACAATGGCCAGCACCATCATGGAAAAGGGCTTTAAATATTTTATAAGTTTAAGCATACTTTACCTCCTTTTTCTCAAAGGCTTCTCAGTGCATCTATAGGATTAAGCCTGCTGGCCTTTTCTGCCGGGATATATCCAAATATGATGCCAACCCCGGCTGAAAAGCCTATTGCCAGCAGTATTGTTGCAATAGAAATTGAAAAGCGGATTCCTATTATAACAGCTGCAGTATAAGCTATAAGAGCTCCAAATATTAAACCTATGATTCCGCCAATGAAGGAAAGGAATATAGCTTCTATTATAAATTGCAGCTGAATTCTGCCGGGAGTTGCCCCCAGGGCCTTTCGAAGGCCTATCTCTGAAGTCCGTTCCGTTATGGAAACAAGCATCATATTCATTATTCCTATGCCGCCCACCACCAGGGAAATTGCAGCAATGCCCCCCAGCAGCATAGACATCATTGACATCATTGATTTAAAAGTGCTGATCATTTCACCCATATTAAAAATGGTATATGCATTGTTCTTGTAATTAAAAGCGGCATCAAGCACTGCCTTTATATTTGTTACTGCTGCATCAGCCTGGTTCGGATCCTTAAGAAATACATCCAGGCTTGTTATATTTCTGGTGCCAAGAGCTGCCAAGGCTGTGGTATATGGGATTATAACAGCATCGTTTGTGGAACCTGCGCTGAATCCAGTGGAAGGAGTCAGTACTCCTATGACGGTGTAGGCAATTCCATTTATTTTGATTTCCTTAGCTAAGGGATTTTCTCCGTAAAACAGCTCCTGCTGAATATTGCTGCCTATAATTGCGGTATGATTTCTGCTTTCAACATCAAGGATGTTAATTGGCCGACCCGTTTTTATTATGTCTGTACTGTTTTTGAAATAAACTTCATTCCGCCCCAAAATAGATATGTCAGATAAAACCATTCTGTTGTAAACAACACCGCTTTTCACAGAAACTGAAGGAGATATGCTGCTGACGTTTGAAACCTTAGAAATATCAGCTGCGTCCTTAGTGGTCAAGCCCCGCTTCAGAGGGGTTCCCTGGGCACTTATGGTAACTTTGTTTACACCTAGGGAGGTTACCTGGCTGCTGATGCTTGCTGTTGCACCCTGTACCAGGGTAATTAGGGCAATTATTGATGCAACTCCTATTACAATTCCCAGCATGGTTAAAAAGGACCTTAACTTGTTGCTGATAATATTGGACCAGGACATTTTTATACTTTCAATGAGCATAGTTTACCCCTCCCTCCTTGAGGAAGCCGTCCAATATATGGACAACTCTTTTGCCATGACTTGCAATGGCTGTATCATGGGTAATCATGATAATAGTCCTTCCTTCCTTATTTATCTCCTGGAAAAGCTCCATAACCTGGGCCCCTGTTCTCTGGTCCAATGCGCCTGTAGGCTCATCAGCAAGAAGTATTGAGGGTTTCGTGACTAGTGCCCTGGCTATGGCAACTCTCTGCTGCTGCCCTCCGGATAGCTGTGTAGGCAGATGGCTTTCTTTGTCTCCAAGACCTACTCTTTGAAGGATTTTGCTTGACTGTTTATGTCGTTCTGAAACGGGAACACCAGAATATATCAACGGAAGCTCCACATTTTCAGCTGCAGTCATTCTGGGAAGGAGCTGAAAGCTTTGAAATACAAAGCCTATTTCCCGGTTTCGCACCCTGGCAAGCTCAATTTCATCCAATTCATCGATATTTATGCCGTTAAGGAGGTATTGACCTGAAGTAGCAGTGTCCAGGCAGCCAATTATATTCATCATGGTAGACTTCCCTGAGCCGGAGGGTCCTAATATGGATAGAAACTCCCCGGCTTCAACTGTTAGATTTATTTTGTGGAGGACCTCCTGTTCTTCACCCCCAATAAAGTAGCTCTTGCTTACATTATTCATATTAAGTATTTCCGCCATTATTGCCCCCTCCAGTGTTTCCAGTATTACTTGGACGCCTGAAAAGCCCTCTGCTGGTGGTATCAGCTGCTGCAGTTTTTGGGTACATTACAGTATCTCCCTTTGAAATCCCGGTTTTCACCTCAACCTTTAAACCATCGTTTATTCCTGTGCTTATTGCAGTTTTAACCGGCTTTCCTTTGGAGTTCTTCTTAAATACGTAGGGATTATTTTCAGCATCAAACTGCACTGCAGTCATGGGCAAAGTAACCGCACCAATGGCCTTTCCGCTTATTATCCTCACTTCTGCAGTCATTCCAACCCTTATACTGTTGTCCCCAGCTATGTCCGCAGCAGCATTAAAATAAGTAACTCCCCCGGTTTCCTGTCCTTCCTTTGGCACACTGCTTATGGTGCCTTGGATGTTCTTATTCAGAGCTCCAATATTTATTGTAACCTGGCTTCCAGTTGCCACAGCCGAAAGATCGTACTCATCCACCTTAACCTTTACCTGGAGTTTATTATAGTCGATAATATCCATAAGCCTTGTACCTGACATTACCTGATCACCCTCGGACACCGAAAGATTTGTAACCTCCCCATTAATTTTTGACTTAATTACTTCTCCCATGGAAGTTGCAGCTAAATTGTCCCCCTGCTTTACTGCATCTCCTTCCTTTATATAAACCCTGCTTACCTGCATAACCCTGTCCGCTGTCACCGTCTGCCGGTTCTTTGCCTCAACATTGCCTGTGAAGGAGTTATATACCACAATATCCCCTGTATCCGCTGCTGCGGTTTCATAAGTCTGCTTTCCGTTTTTGGGTATAAGCCATAGAGCCCCAGCCAGAATAATCAAAACTGCCACAGCTGCTATAAACTTTTTTCTGGATTTTTTATGAACACTCATAGAGAACCTCCATTAATAAAAATACAAATTTAGTTTCTCCTGTTTCCTATAAAATTACGCAAAAAAACAACCGAAGTTAATTTGCTGCACCTGCAGCATACTTCGATTTATATTGTAAGCAGTTCAATGCCACTAATATGTGATAAGTGCCTGATAATACTATGATATAATGATAGTAAATTAATTGCTAAAATTACGTTGAAATATACAAATATTGCTTTGAGAGGAGCAGAAAAGTAAAAGGAGAGTACTATGGACAATAATATAACCAACGAAACTCTAAAAAATATAAAACAACGCCGAAGTGTCAGAAGTTTTAAACCTGAACAGATAAAGGATGAGGAATTAAAGGCAGTGCTTGAAGCTGGATTATATGCACCCAATGCCGGGAATCAAGCATGGCATTTTACAGCCATTCAAAATGCGGAAGTCCTGAACAAATTAAATCTTCTGGCAAAAGAAGCTGCAAGGCTAATGGGTGGACCATTGGCGGCATTAGGTAATGATGAGACATTTCACTGCATGTATAACGCACCAACACTGATTATAGTGTCAAGTGATGAACAAAGTATATGTCCTGAAGTGGATTGTGCAGCCGCAGTACAAAACCTGTTGATTGCATCCGAATCAATTGGTTTAGGTTCCTGTTGGATTTTCTTTGTTACCCTTGCTTTTGCTTCAACCCAAGCCATGGAATTAAGAAAGGAACTACAGATACCAAATGGATATAAACCATATTATGGGGCTGTTTTGGGATATAAAAATACTTCCACAGCAGATATACCAAAAAGAAATCCAAACCTTATTACATATATTAAATAATCCTTTGTTTTTTCATGTATGAAATATCTGTAAAATTATGAGTACTAAATCATAGAAATAAGTAAGAATCTTTGCGAATATATTGTCAACTACACTTTTAAAATGGTTGACAATAACAGATTTATTTACTATTATTGATATGGAAAAGTACATTTTGAAGTGGAGTATATTCTATGAGCAATACAAAGGATTTAATTTTAGTTGCAATATTCGCAGCCTTAACAGCAATTGGAGCATTTATTAAAATACCGATACCCTATGTACCTTTTACCCTTCAATATCTATTTTGTGCCTTAGCAGGTGTAATTTTAGGTCCAAGACTGGGGGCTTTATCACAAATTGTCTATGTGTCAATTGGACTTTTAGGGGTACCTGTTTTTACAGAAGGTGGAGGTTTCAATTATATATTTAAACCTACCTTTGGATATCTTATTGGTTTTATTATAGCGGCTTTTGTCATAGGAAAACTTAGAGATAATATTAAGGAACTGACCTTTACCAAAGCAATATTCATGATGCTTTCAGGCCTGTTATTTATCTACTTATTTGGAATCGCCTATTTATATATAATTTTAAATTTGTACCTGGGAAAGAACGTTTCCTTTTATTTTGTGTTTTTTTATGGCTTTGTAGTTTGTATAGCTGGAGATTTGGTACTAACGCTATTGGCAGCCTATATTTCTGTAAAAGTATTACCTACACTGATAAAAAGTGGATATATTACACCGGAGAGGGTAAAAGGAGCAGTATAGCATGAAAGAATTTATTAAAGACATTGAGAAAAAGGTTTTTGAGAAAAAATGTATTACCTTAGAAGAAACAATGAAATTATCCACCATTGAAGCAAAAGAAGATGTAGAACAATTGTGCAATAGTGCCACTAATATAAGAGAATTTTTTTGTGGTAGAGAAATAGACCTTTGTACTATTATGAATGCAAAATCAGGACATTGCTCTGAGGACTGTAAGTTTTGTGCACAATCTGTCCATTATAAAACCAATGCAGATGTATATGGGTTGGTTTCAAAGGAAGCAGCTATAAAGTTAGCAAGGGAAAATGTAAGTGAAGGAGTAAACAGATTTTCTTTAGTCACAAGTGGCAGAGGAATTACTGGCAGTGATTTTGAGAAGGTTTTACATATATATGAAGAGTTAAATAAGGAAGTGAAAATGGATTTATGCGCCTCACTAGGAATATTAGGATATGAGGAATTCCTTATGCTGAGAGAAAGTGGAATAACTATGTATCATCATAACCTGGAAACCAGCAGAGAATACTATGAAAACATATGTACAACCCACAGCTATGATGAAAGGATAAATACAATATATTCAGCTAAGAAGGCTGGACTGGCTATTTGTTCAGGGGGAATTATTGGCCTTGGGGAAAGCATGAAAGATAGAGTTAACCTAGCTTTTCAGCTAAAGGATTTATGTGTTAAATCTATTCCAATAAATATACTTAATCCAGTTAAGGGGACACCTTTAGAAACTGCAAAAAGTTTAAGCCAGCAGGAAATACTAAAAACCATGGCAATCTTCAGATTTGTAAACCCAGAAGCGTTTATACGACTAGCTGGTGGTAGGAATCTTATTGATGAGTTTGGGAAAAATTGTTTTAATGCTGGAGCCAATGCTGCAATCACAGGAAACTATCTGACAACATCAGGCAATAAAATATGTGATGATAAGAAAATGATAATTGAATTAAAGCTGGAGCTAAGAAAAAATGGCTAAGGGAGTATTTATAGCTGGCACAGACACTGACGTGGGAAAAACTATTGTAACAGCCGGACTTATCCATGTTTTGAGGAGTAATGGCTACAATGCTGCTTATTTTAAAGCAGCATTAAGTGGTGCTTTAAAAACAGGAAATAAACTTATTCCAGGTGATACAGAGCTTGTATGTAAGGTGAGTAAATTAGATGAAGCTTATGAAAACATCACACCATACGTTTATAAGGCCCCGGTAAGTCCCCATCTTGCAGCAAAATTAGAAAATAACCCTATAGATTTGAAAAAAATGATGGACAGATATGCTTATTTAAAGGAAAATTATGATTTTATAGTTGCTGAAGGTAGTGGCGGAATAGTATGTCCATTAATAGATAACGAAAGAGGAGTATATACCCTTGAAAATCTTATTAAGGATTTAAATATGAATGTTATTATTGTTGCAAGGGCTGGGCTTGGAACAATAAATCATTCAGTGTTGACAGTAAAGTATATAGAAAACTTAGGAATTAAAATTAAAGGTATTATCATTAACAACTATAAAGAAGGTTTACTTTATGATGATAATATTCAAATGATAGAAAAGCTTACTAAAGTGCCCATTATAGGAAAACTTAAAAGCATGGACAGCTTAGAGGCCAATAGGGAGGACGCTATTCGAACAACTTCTGAAAAGGCTTTTAAAGCTCAGAAGATAATTGAATGTATGGAAGAACTATAATAAAGTCTGAGGTGTGGATATGAATGATTATGTAAAAAGGGATTTGAAATATATATGGCACCCTTGTGCACAAATGAAGGACTATGAGGAGCTTAACCCAATAGTCATAGAAAAAGGAGACGGGGTTTGGCTCTATGATATTGATGGAAATAAATATTTAGACTGCATATCATCCTGGTGGACAAATACCTTGGGGCATAGCAATAAGAGAATTAATGATGCTATAAAAAAACAAATAGACAGCATAGAGCATGTAATATTTGCTAATTTTTCAAACAAACCTGCCATAGAGTTAGCGGAAAAGTTGGTGAATATAACACCAAACAAACTCTCAAAGGTGTTTTTCTCTGATAATGGTTCGTCGGCTGTAGAGATAGCCTTAAAGATGAGTTTCCATTATAATATGCAAAAGGGAAATACTAAAAAGAGAAGGTTTGCAGCTCTAAGCGATGCTTACCATGGAGAAACCTTAGGTGCATTGTCTGTTTGTGATCTTGATGAGTTCAATAGTATATACAAACCATTGCTTTTAGATACCCTGAGAGTGAAGGGGCCAGACTGCTATAGGTGTAAATATGATTACACTAGAGAAAATTGTAATGCAGAGTGTTTTGAAATTATGGATAAGTGCATAATGGAAAATCATCAGGAGATAAGTGCTATACTAGTTGAACCTATGGTCCAAGGTGCTGCAGGTATGAAAGTTTATTCACCAATTTATTTAAAGAAGCTAAGGGAGCTTTGTGACAAATATGAGATACACCTTATTGCAGATGAGATTGCAATGGGCTTTGGCAGAACCGGCGAGATGTTTGCTTGTAATCATGCCAAGATAAGTCCAGACTTTATGTGCCTTTCAAAAGGGATTTCCGCCGGATATATGCCAATGTCTGTTGTAATGACAACAGATGAAATATACCATTGTTTTTATGGCGATTACAATGAGCGAAAAGCATTTCTCCATAGTCACACTTATTCAGGTAATGCTATGGGTTGTGCCATTGCTTTAGAAAGCCTGAAAATATTTGAAGAAGATAATATTCTCGAGAGCAATAGGGAAAAAGGTCAATTAATAAGAAAACTCACACTGGAAAAGTCAAAAACTTCAAAACACGTAGGTGAGGTAAGAAGTATAGGGATGATTACAGCTATTGAAATAGTAAAAGATAGATGTACAAAAGAAGGCTATCCTTCACACCTGAGAGTAGGGTATGAAATTTATAAGATTGCTCTTTCCAAGGGATTGTTATTAAGACCTATTGGTAATGTACTTTATTTTATTCCTCCGTATATTATCAATGAAGAGGAAATAAGATTTATGATAAATACCTGTTTTCAGAGTATAGAAGAATATTTTATAAAGAATAATGTGCAAAATTTCAATTAATGTTCAATATCCAGGTGAAAATATCTTAAAACCCTGCGTATTTATCAATAATTTTCATAAAAAATGGAATAAAATTAGTCGCCGAGCCTAAAAACCTGCACACTACTTGAAATTTTGCACAGATGGGTTCAGTATCAACATTCCCATAATTCAAGAAATACAATTGCCTCTCAAAAAATAGCTGCAATAGGGAAAGTCTGCCACTGAACATGATGATAAGCGCTACGGCAAGTAAAATACATATTTCAGGCTCAAAGCCCGGCATATATAGCAACGCTCTGCAGAAGGTTAAATCGCAACTTTCTTAAACTGAAGCAAACAGGGTGTTTATAAACACCCTGTTAAAAATAATTAAAATTCTATACTTATTTTTGACATCATTTATACTGTATCTCCATTTACCCTGCCAGAAGCCATGGCCTTTGCGGCAGCCCTTGCAGCTTCTTTTTTATAGTCACTGTTCCACCTGTTAACTCCTATATAATCAAATATCAGGGCTCCCGTATGCCTGCAGAAGCGGTCCATCTGTTCCATGCAGGTTAGCATTCCGTTTCCAGAGCCTCCGGGCGAGGCTATAAGCAGCACCTGTTTATCCCTAAGAGTCTCGGATTGATTAAATTCACATCTTCTCAGGCGGTCAATGAAGCTTTTGAAGGCTTCTGAGGTTTCCCCCCAATATACTGGTGATGCCAAAATCAATGCATCACTGTCCTTTATTCGGCCTTTTATTTCATCGAAGCCGTCAGCGCCAAAGGAACAAAAGTTTTCCATCTGGCAGGTACCCCAGCCGTTTCCACAAACCTGGCAACGCAGAAGCTCATAATCGCAGAGCCTGATTTCGTCTACCTCAGCTCCGGCCTCAATGGCTCCTGCTTTTGCAGCATCAATAACTGACTGACACAGGCCATCTGTTTTTGGATTGCCGGATAATATACATATTTTCATTTATTAGCACATCCTTTCAAAATTCCTTTTTAATTTCATACCTTCTTAACTGTTCCTTTTTTCCGAAGCTTTGACTCACCTGGCCGATTTCTAGGAATCAGAGAATTCAGGTTTTCCTCAATAGTTTTTTTAATTACCTTCTGACTCTCCTTAAAGAATATCAAAATAGTTTTTTTCAAAAGCAGTTGATTTTCCGGGTCCATATTTTTAAAGGATTTTATCATTGCATCTATAGCATTTAGCTTCTCAGCTGAAAGTTCGCTTATTGTATGGACTCCGGCCGCCTGTATGATGTCAAACAGCGCGTCCACAAAGTAAACCCGT
Source organism: uncultured Clostridium sp. (assembly GCA_937927335.1). Taxonomy (GTDB): domain Bacteria; phylum Bacillota; class Clostridia; order Clostridiales; family Clostridiaceae; genus UBA699. The sequence goes on along the minus strand of CALBDU010000076.1, from coordinate 47,432 downwards.
TGTTCCCTGGAAAGCTGGTTAAGCCAGGATCTTAAAGCTGTATCAAAATTCAGGCTGTTTTTTGTAAGTTCCTTTTCATAAACAAAGTTATGTCCCATAACCTCCCAATTCAGGGCATTATGCTGCATAATCCCCATGCCGATGCTTCTTACCACCTTGAATTCCTCGCCATGCTCCATGAGCAGACCCACAATAGAGGATTTAGGTATAAAGGTATATATCCTTCCAAGGATGTTCTGATAGCCATCACTTTCTATTACTACCGGCTGGAATCCAGGACCGTCATTATTATAAACGCCGATGATCCTGTGCTGATATTCCGTTCTTGCAAAGGCTGCAGCATAAACAGCAAGATTTCCGCCTTTTGAGTGCCCTCCCATGTAAAATTTGCCGTTCAAAGCTGATATCACTTTATTAATATAGCTGACAGCTTGTTTTTGTGCAGGCACCTCATCCATGAAACTCATTTGGAAGTCTTCCTTCCATCCTGCAATGGTATCATCAGTGCCTCTAAAGGCAACATAATGAAGTTTATTGTCTAATGTAAATACAACTGCAGAGAATTGGTTTGAATTTTCATGGTCTATCTGGTTTATAAAGCCAGACAAGGTTATTTTACTGTACCTACTGGTTTCAGCCGCTCTTTGAAGCAGTTCGGGCTTTTGCTTAAAAAAAGGGTTCTCATAAAACACTGGTGAAGAAAATTTATGAGTTTGATAAAAATCAGCAATTGCTGTTAATGATACTCCTTCACCTGATATTTTACTGCTTACCAGACCATCCAGCTCAAGATAGGCTAACTCTGATAAAATGAGGTTATCTACTTCATTAAAGCTGTCCTGCCGAAACTCCAGGTCACCCCTCCACTTGAGGTAATCAAAGATGTTATTCATGGGACCACCCCCCTATATCTTGATTATAGCAATTACATCAGCATATAATCAACCTGAAGACTTCATCCCTGAAATATTCCACCTGATAAAGACCTTTTAAGTTTCTTCTATAAATACTGATTTTGGCTGATTGCAAACTGGACACTTCCAATCATCAGGCAGCTGTTCAAATGGGATCTCCCCATCATACACGTAATGGCATACGGAGCAAACATATCTTTTTTTAGGCTGCTGTTCATCCTTTGCTAAAATAGTTCCCCCTGTTTTCAAATTCCTGTAATCTGCGTAGGTCATGGGCTGCTTTTTTCCAAACCTTTCAGCCTCTGCCACATCGCAGATAAAAAGATAATGAGATCCTAAGTCTATGACGGATGAAACATTGAGGCTCATATAGGCTATAGCATCCTTTTCAAGATATGGGTTGCCGTTGATATCGGTTTTATATTCTATTCCCTCAAATTTATCGCATTCCCTGCCGCTTCTCATGCCAAAGGAACCTATAAGGTCCAGGGGGCATTCAAGGGACATCACTGATACTGTTAGGCTCCATTTTTTTCGTATCATTTGTGTGGTAAGGTTAGCCTTCATCATAGTTACATGCATACGCACAGGGTCCGAGGTAGCCTGAACTGCAGTATTGATTATACAGGCATTTTTTTTGCCATCGCACTCTACCCCAGCAACAAATAATCCATAGGTTAAACTAAACATAGCAGTTTTATCCATTATATACATCTCCTTTTAAAATTAATTCATTCAAAAGCATAAGCTTTAATGCAGCCGCTGTTTTAATTAAATTTTATCATTATATTAAAGTAAAGTAAATGTTTGCTAATAATAATTATTACTTTAATCAAAAAATAAGCAGCCTTTGAGACTGCCTACCTTTCTATTTCAGCTGTTCAATATTTATCTATATGGTTGAAATACAGCTTCTCTCCATCATTAATTACAAGGCAGGGTATTGTTTTACTATTTTATTGGCTCCTGCACAGCATTTAAACCTGCAATATATCCAAAGGTCATTGCGGGCCCTATGGTGCTGCCAGCTCCCCAATAGGCATTGGCAGTAGGAGATGCTATGCAGTTTCCTGCTCCGTAAAGTCCAGGTATTGGCTTATCCCTGTGGTTAAGCACCTGGGCCTTATTGTTTATTACTGGTCCCCCGTTTGTATCCAATGTTCCTGCTCCAAGTATTACTGCGTAATAAGGACCTATATTGCTTAAAGGGAACATTGTATAATTTTTGCTGCCCTCTGGAGGCCATGTTTCCATAGGATTAGTTGGCGGGAAGGTTGTCCATTCCCTGTCATAATTAAACTCACCTCTATGGAAATCATTATCAATTCCTGATTTTGCAAATTCATTGAATCTCATAACCTCGGCCTTAAGATTTTCAAGGAAATTCTCCGCCAGCCTGAAGCCTCCAGTGTGTTCACCTAAATCAACAAGCCTTGAATCCAGTGCACTGACCAGCTCCTCCCAGCTGTTTCCTGATATAATGTATGGCGGAATGCCGTCTTTAGTTGGGAATGGCGGGTATCCTTGCCACAGTTCTAAAGTCCTTTTATCAAAAATCATGAAAACCAGCATATTTGTCCACTCTGCCCTCTGAGGGTCCCATACAAAATGCATCATGGTCCTGTCTGTATAGTTTCTTTTTTCATCCATTATTCTTTTACCGTATTTATTAACTTCTATCACACTGTCTCCGGGTATATAAAATACATTATTGGAGCCACCGGGATTTGATATTACTTCCTCAAAGAGACTTTCAGCCCTAAAGGCCCCTGCCATATTTCCAAGCCTTGCGCCTATACTTCCTGCCAGCATGATGAAATCGCCGGTATTTGTTGGAGCCGAGCACCCGCCAAAATGAGGACCTCTTTGAAACTGCAGCATAAGCTCAGAATTATGGGAATAGCCTCCTGACCCGAAAATCACAGCTTTCCCTGCCAGGAAATACTTTTTCTCTCCCTTTGACAGCACTTCCAATCCTGTAACCTCATGCTTTTGATTTTGAAGTATACCTATAACCTCATGGTCAAGAAGAATTTTTATACCATTGGCTTCAGCCCAAGACTGCAGCTGTCGTACCAGTTCATAGCCGTAATCCATTTTACCCTGTGCATTTCTGGAATACAGTACCCTGCCCCGGATACCTTTATTTTCCGGAAGATGGTCCATGTAGTCCACCTGTGGTTTTCCGATCCAGTTTATTTCCTGAATTGTTTCCATGGCCCCGCAGTCCTCTAAAAATTCAGCCATTTCAGCAGCCTTGTCATAAAAGGCCTCCATGATCTGGTACTGATTTTCTGGAACACCAAGCCGAGGAGCCTTTGGATTGTATAGATGGGGATATGAATACCTTGCCATATACCTCAGGGCATCTTCCTTTTTATCCTGGATCCCCTGAGCCCTTTGAAATCTGTTATTTGGGGTCCAAAAGCCTCCACCTGAACGAATGGTGGTGCCCCCAGGGCTGGAGGCCTTTTCCAGCATTATTACACTAGCTCCAAGCTTTCTTGCTGTAATAGCTGCAGAAAATGCGGCAGCACCTGTACCAACTACCAGCACTTCCGCTTTGTAATCAACATTATAAGCTTCACCATTGCTGTTTACTTTTGCTTCTTTAACAGTAGCTTCGCTAAGCAACACAAATTTTTCTTTTGGAGCACCACATCTGGGACACTTTTCAGGTGGTTCTTCTCCAAAATGTATGTACCCGCATACAGAACATTGCCATTTCTTCATTACATAACCCCCTTTAATTTACTTATGTAAATTATACAGAATATTCTAATTACTTTCAATTAAAAAAAGCTGGATTTAATCCAGCTTTGCCAGTTCAAAGGACACATCTGCCGCCAGACTTGCGTTATTATAAACCAGGTGTATGTTGGATTCCAAACTGTCTCCTCCGGTAAGCTCCTTAACCTTGGCCAGAAGATATGGAGTAGATTCCTTTCCCTTTATGCCTGCCTTTTCTGAAGCATCCACCGCTTCCTTAATAGCATTGGTGATAGTTGCATAATCCATCTGAAACTCTTTTGGAATTGGATTTGCTATAATCATGCCGCCTTTTAAACCAAGATCCCACTTGGCCTTTAAGGCTTCAGCCAGCTCTTTTGGGGAATCTACTCTGTAATCCACCTTAAAGCCGCTTTTCCTGGTGTAAAAAGCAGGAAGCTCCTCTGTTTGATAGCCAGCTACAGGCACGCCGTTGGTTTCAAGATATTCCAGGGTAAGTCCTATATCCAGTATTGATTTTGCCCCGGCACAGACTACTGCTACGCTGGTATGGGCCAGTTCCTGCAGGTCCGCTGAAATATCGAAGGTTTCCTGGGCTCCCCTGTGAACTCCGCCTATGCCTCCAGTGGCAAAAACCTTTATACCAGCCATTGACGCCAGAATCATGGTGGAAGCAACAGTTGTGGCTCCATCCATTTTTTTCGATACTATAAAGGGTATATCCCTTCTTGATGTTTTAATGACATTTTCAGCTTTTCCCAGATATTCCATTTCTTCTTCTGTAAGGCCAACCTTAAGCCTGCCCTTCAAAATGGCAATTGTGGCAGGCACTGCTCCTTTGTCACGGATGATTTTCTCCACGTTAAGTGCAGTTTCCACATTTCTTGGATAAGGCATGCCATGGGAAATAATTGTGGATTCCAGGGCTACCACTGCCTTCCCTGCTTTTATGGCCTCCAAAACCTCAGGCTTTATATCAAGATATTTTTCTAACATTTCTCCAGCTCCTTTGCTTTATCTAATAAATTTTTAAGGCACATGCCCGGATTAATTGTATTTTCATGGGATAAGGCTATATGGGATGCAGCCATGGCCAGCTTAATACTTTCCATATCATCCATACCATCCAGATATCCATAGGCCAGGGCAGCCAGGAAGGCGTCACCTGCACCAGTAGCATTGATTATTTTTACTTTAGGTGTGTTTATACGTCTAGAAACTTTTCCATTGCTGTAGTAAACCCCGTTTTCACCCAGGGTGATAAAAACCCTTTTAACTCCCTTTTCATGAAATACTGCTGCAGCTTTTTTCAAATCAGTATCATCGTTTATAATAATTCCGCTTAAAATTTCTGCTTCAATTTTATTTGGTTTCACAGTGTGGAAAAATCCAATGAGGTCCTTGGCTTTTCTTGCTTTTGTTGTAGATACCGTATCAAGAAAGAAATCTGTATTTGTAAAGGTTGTAAGCACATACTCCAGCACATCCTCGGGGATATTTGTATCCAAAATGCATAAAGCGGCATTCTCAATAATGTGTTTTTTTGTTTTGATAAACTCCACTGTCATTCTATTATAAATTTCCATGGAGGATATAGCCAGAATCATATCCCTTGAGCTGTCTAAAATTGATAAATAGGTGGATGTTGACTCCCCCGGAAGTACCACAGTGTCCTGCATATTAAGGCCTGACTGCCTGGCCTCCTCAAGCATTTTCTGCCCGTAAGCGTCATCTCCTATGACACTGATAAGTCTGGTATCCACTCCAAGCTTAACCAGGTTTTCAGCTGTATTTCTGCCGGCCCCGCCAAAGGATATTTTTACCTTGCCCACATTTGAGTCCCTGTAGATCAGCTCATAATCCGGGAAGCCCTGTATGTCCACATTGGAACCTCCTATAACGCATACATACTGCTTTTCCTGAAGGATATAGCCCTTACCCAGGATAAAGCCTTTTTTCATCAGGTTTGTTATGTGTACAGCTACAGACGATCTGGTTATACCCATGGCTTCTGCCAGTTCATTCTGGGATATCATAGGCTTGTTCCTGATGATGTTTAAAATTTCCTGTTCACGGTTGGTCATAGCGTCCTCCTTTACATTTGCTTATTTTATAATCATATGCTTATTTTACTATAATCATTATTAATGTCAAGAAAAAAATCCCAGGTTTTCACCCGGGATAATTGATATTAATTTATAGGAGTTCCATAAAGATTTAATACCACCACTCCAATAACTATCATTGAAACAGCGGCAATGCCCGCTGGTGTAATGCCCTCCCTGAAGATAAAAACCGAAATCAGGGTGGTTACTATAAGTCCCAGAGCCGACCAGGTGGCGTAGGCCACACTTAAATTAATATTAGACAAGGATTTGGAAAAAAAGAAAAAACATATTATATAGGCTGTGATGCTTATTATGGAAGGCATCAGCTTTGTAAACCCAGTGGAATACTTTAAGAAGGTTGTGCCAACAAGTTCAAACACTATGGCAACTGCTAAGAATATATACTCCATTGATTTATTCCCCCTTTTGAATGTATGCTCACCATAAATATAATCCATGGAAAGAAATTTTTATGGCATTTAAGTAATACTTTACTGCACAATATCTACATAAATGCTGTCTTAATTATTTAATTTACATTACAGGTGATTCAGGAATAGGATGCTGCTTCAAAATTCGAACCAGGATATTCAACCCATTAACCAGCTCTTCATCATCCTTTACAGCGCCTAGTGAAATCCTCACAGCATTTGGCGGGGTCTGGGTTCCCACATAAAACTTATCTGCTGGTATTACTCTTACTCTATTCAGAAGCAGGATATTTTCAAAATCAGCATAATTCCACCATTCAGGTAAATTAAGCCATAAAAACATACTGCCTTCCGCTGCCTGAAAACTAAAATCTTTTAAAATTCCCCTTGCTAAATCCAGTCTATGGGCTATTATATGTTTTTTCTTATTTACTATTTTCTCAGCAATGCCCATTTCAATCAGCCTTGTTACAAGCTCTGCGCTGATGGGCGGTGCCATCCATACTGTATTTGCCACTGCCCGGGTAAATTTATATAAAAATCTTTCTGGCACCCGTGTAAAGGCTATTCTAAGGCCGGGAAATAATGCTTTTGAAATGCCGCATATAAATATCCCATTTTCAGGCACCAGACTGCTTAAGGCAGTGCGTCCCTTAAGATTTGTAAAATTGTATATATCATCTTCAATAAGTATAAGGTCATACTTTAATATAATATCAGCAATTGCACTCTTTCTATCCGGTGACATAACTGTAGCAGTGGGATTTTGCATATTTGGCATAAGATAGATCCCCTTTATCTTGTGCTTTCTACAAAGGTTTTCCAGACTCTCTGGAATCATTCCCTGTTCATCCATGGCAACAGGCTCAAGCTTTATATGATTTAATACTGCTGCTTCTTTGAAACCAGTGAAGGTAAGTGCATCCACTGCAATTCTGTCCTCAGGCTCAAAAAGCCCAAGAAGGCAGCAGTTAAAAGCATGGGTAGCTCCTGTACAAATAACCATGTTCTCCAAAGCAGCCTCCAGGCCATATTGCCTTACCCATACTGCTGCAGCCTCCCTATGCCTTAGAAGTCCCTGACTTTGCACATAGCCTGACAGCGAATCCATTACATCATCTTCCAGAGCAGCTTTTATAACATTAGCTAAGCTATATCCCTCCACTTTTAAAGAACCTACCAAACCAAATTCCAGTATTTCATCCCTGCTATCCAAAACGTCAGGTAAATTGCTGCTGCCGCTGCTCTTCATTACATATGTACCACTTCCCACAGCACCTGAAACAAGTCCTCTTTTTTCAGCTTCCCTGTATGCCCTTGTAATAGTGGTTAAATTAACACCTATAATCTCTGCCAGACGTCTCTGAGGAGGCATTTTTTCGTTTGGTTTAAGAATTCCAAGAGATATATCTCTCTCGATGGCATCAGCAATTGCCACATACAGCACTTTATCAGTATCTATAACTTTAGGATTCCACATTAAACATTCCTCCAGTAAATTGTATGACAAACAGTGTTCTATTGACTTTGATATATGCGCTATTATAATTAAGATATATGACATTTTTTATTAATATATACTAATTGTATGACACACAATCAGTATATCATATGTATTTTAGTCATACAATATGAAAGGAGTTTTTTTATGAAACAATTCTTAACCCGTCTGGTGCGGTTAATATGGGGACTATTCCTTTATGCACTGGGGATAGTTGTTACACTTAATGCACATATTGGCTACGCCCCTTGGGAGGTTTTTCACGTGGGATTATCAAAAACAGCCGGAATAACCATTGGCACTGCTTCAATTCTTACAGGTGTAATTATCGGTTTGGCTTCACTATTCCTTGGTGAAAAGCTGGGCTTGGGAACTATTTTGAATATGGTGCTAATCGGAATATTCCTGGACATTATTCTTGACTTTAACATTCTGCCGATAGCAAACAGCATGGCTTTAGGAATTCCTATGCTTGTTTCAGGGCTTTTTATTATTTCCCTTGCTTCCTACTGGTATATTGGTTCTGGTTTTGGTGCCGGCCCCAGAGACAGCCTCATGGTGGCCCTAACCAGAAAAACAGGGATGCCTATAGGCCTGTGCCGTGGTGCAATTGAGTTAATGGCGGTGCTCGCAGGCTGGTGGCTTGGAGGTATGGTTGGAATTGGAACAATCATTTCTGCATTTTCTATCGGTTTTTGCATACAAACTACCTTTAAGCTGCTAAAATTTGATGCAAAAGCTGTAAAGCATGAAACACTGGACTGTACTTACAAAATGCTGTTCAGTAAAAAGGTTCAAAGCCCTCATGATCAGAACATTGAAAGCAGTGAAAAAAGCGAAGCAGTTAATTGAACTGAACCCCAAATATCAGACTTCATTGTCTAACATTTGGGGTTCGCATTAAATTGCAACACTTTTATCTGTAGCTTACTATTTCCACACCTTCAGCTTTGATAACTTCACAGAGCTCATCCAGTTCTTCCTTGGAAGGCGTCCCGAAGCTTTCCGATGGCTTATCAAGCCCCAGTGCCTCATATTTACCATATCCCAATGTATGGTAGGGCAGCAGCTCCAGCTTTGGATTTGGGAGGTTTTCCTTAACAAACCGGGCTGTATTCCTTATGTTTTCCACATCCGAATTTACGCCCTTGATAACAGGAATTCTTATTACTACCGGTACCTCAAGTTCACCAAGCCTTGCTATATTGGCCAGTATCCTTTCATTTCCAACACCAGTAAAAAATTTATGGCTGCTGCTGTCCATATGCTTTAAATCCACAAATATGAGATTCAGCTTTCCTAATATATCCTTAACTTCATCAAAATCAAAGTACCCTGAGGTTTCAATAGCCATGTCTAATGCCTGGTCATAAAAGCAATTTACCAGCTCCCTCAGCATATCCTGCTGCATTGTTGCTTCACCACCGGAAAAGGTTACTCCTCCCTTGGAATATCTGTAGAATATCTTCTGCTTATCAATAAAGCTCATTATTTCCTTTACGCTGTTTGAAAACACCAGCCTTTTTCTGCTGCCGGTAGGACATACTTCGGTGCATTTTCCGCAAGAGGTACATATGTCCCTCTCCCCTTTTGCATTAAGGTTAATACCTATGCCTTCAGGGCAAACCTTGACGCATCTGCCGCAGCCAATGCAGGTTTTTTCGTAAAAGGCAGTGTTGTTTTCTGCCGTCCAGCTTTCGGGGTTAGAGCACCACTTACACCGGAGAGGACAGCCTGCAAAGAATACTATTGTCCTTATGCCGTCACCATCATTTACTGAAAAATTTTGCAATTCCATAAAGCTTCCACAACTTGCATTCATTTACTTACCATCCTCCCGGAATTATATTTTAATACTTTTCGTGTGCTGTCCTGGCTATGATAGCATCCTGCATGGATCTTGACAGGTTTACAAACTGTGTGCTGTAGCCTGCAACCCTTACAAGCAGATCCTTGTAGTTTTCAGGGTTTGCCTGTGCCTTTCTCAGGGTTTCAGTGGATATTGTATTAAACTGAACGTGGAAGGCCCCCAGTGAGAAAAAGGTCTGGATCATGGAGCCCAGATTGCTCTGTCCTCGTTTGGTGTTTACCAAATCCTCATTCAATCTCAGGTTAAGCAAAGTTCCACCAGAATGTACATCCTGATTTAATTTAGCTGCAGAGCGCATTGCTGCTAAAGGAGTGGATGTATCAGAGCCTGCAAAAGGTGATACTCCTTCTGATAATGGTTCTTTTGCTTTTCTTCCGCAAGGTGTTGCGCCTACAACCTTTCCTGTTGGAAGATAGTTTGAGATTCCCATAAAGGCTGTATTAAAGTTGTTTCCATTTATATCTTTATATTTATGGCCTTCCTTATAGTAGAAGTTTGCCATTTTTATTGCTATATCATCTACATAGTCTACGTCATTTCCATACTTAGGCACAGAAATTGCCAGCTGTCTCAGTTCCTCATAGCCTTCCCAGTTTGCATCCAGAGCCTTTATAAGTGTTTCCATGTCAGTTACCTTGTCTTCAAACACTAACTTTCTTATTACAGCCAGTGAATTTGAGCTTACTGCAAGGCCTATTCCTGTAAGCACTGGTCCCAGGTTGTATTTTGCACCTGCATCCACCAGATCCACTCCATCAGTCATGCACTGCTCAATGCAGGAGGACAGGAATGGCCTTGGAACCATTTCTTTATGGAGCCTCTGTGCTGCCAGGGATACAATAATTGACTGCTCAATAAGATAGCTGAACTGTTTGTAGAACGCTTCCTCAACCTCTTCATAGGATTTGAAGCCTGAAGGATTTTTCTCTTCAAGGCCGATTTTTTCTCCAGTGAGCCTGCTCTTTCCCTGATTCAAGGCAAATTCCAGCGCTGCAGTGAAGTTGATATTAACAGCTGATGTCCATTCACCGGTCTTTCTGAAGTGAGGCACTACGCAGCCGCAGTTGTTCCAGTCCCTTGCATCCTCTGGCTCATAGCCTGCATTGATAAGCATCTGGTAGCCAGCACTGTCACTGTGGATTGCAGGGAAGCCTGTACCCTTGCTAACTAAATAAGTTACTGCATCCAGGAATTCAGGAGGACAATCCTGATGAATTCTTACGCTGAGTCCTGGCTGGTGAGTCTTTACTTCCTCTGTAGCCTTAAGGGCCATGTAGGACAATTCGTTGGTGGCATCCTTGCCTTCTCTGGTTTTTCCACCAACTGTAAGGTTTTGGAACTGATTATAGCCTGCAAAGAACTCTGCTGTATTTGCTGATATTGTCCAAACCCATTCTGAAAGCTTAAGCCATAATGATTCAATAAGCTCCTGGATTTGCTCCTTATTCATAATTCCCTTTTCTATATCTGATTTATAGTAAGGGTACATAAACTGGTCAAACCTTCCAACATTAAGGGCTAATGGATTCTCTGACAAAATCCCTCCAAGCTGTGTGAACCAAAGGAACTGTGTGGCTTCATAGAAGGTTGCAGGAGGATTTTCCGGGATTCTGCTGCAGATATCCGCAATTTTAAGCAGCTCTTCCTTCCTCCTTGCATCAGTCTCCACTGCAGCCATTTCCTTTGCCTTGGCGGAATATCTGTTTGCTAATATGATTATGCCTTCTGAGGTCAAAATTACAGACTTATAGAAATCTATTTTCTTCAAATCCTCAGGGTTTGTTACTGAAAGCTTTGATAAATGCTCCTTTGCTTCCTTAATTATTCCCCCAAAGCCTTTTTTAAACAGTACATCCTGGTAGTCCGGAGTTATCTCTCCTACTGCCTGTCTCCACTTTGAATCATTATCAACAAAGCCTGTATCCACAGCAACCTTCGCAGTTTCTGGTGATATCTGTGCCAAAAATGCCTCCTCCAGTGATTTGCCCTTCCAGTAGGGGAATATATTTTTTCTCACATAATCCCTCTGTTCATCAGTCATAACATATGGGTCCTGCACCCTTTTGTCAAAGTTGTCCATTTCCTTGTCAACCCATGTCCATGAAAATTCAGGAGTTAATATGCCGCATTTTCTAAACTCCCCTGTGGCGCCTACAACAAGCTCACCTTCGTAAATATTAACATCTATCTGTTCACAGGTGTCTTTAAAAGCCCTTGCCCTTCTGATAGCCACTGCCATACCTTCAGTTTTTTTGTGAGATTCTGTCCATATCCTTGCCCTTTCATAAGAAATAGCCGGTTTCGCATTAATATAATTCTGTCTTGCTGATTCAATTCTTTCAGTAATCATAATAAATCTCCTTTCAGAATATGTTTTAACATAATTTGTTTGTTTTAACGTACAGCCTTTTTATAAAAAAACCAGAATGTGAATTCTGGATTTAATATTTAACAATACTTTGAAGTATCACCGGTTTGTCATAGGGGTTGCTGTATATATGCACCACATTGGAGTTGAATTTTAAAGCAGCCGGTGCAGCCAGCTCAAAAGCCTGCTCTCCCACAGTCATGGAAAGAGTACCTTCTGTAACAACAATATATTCTTCTGTAGAGCTTTGGTGCGGAGGAGATGTATGATGGGCTCCCGGCAGAAGCTTGATATAAAAATATTCAAAGCCTGACAGCGGGTTAAAAGGAAATACATCATATAAAATCATTTTGCCGTCAGATTCATATACCGGCTTAATTTTATCAATGGAAACAGCCTCATAATTACTTTCCTCACTGCCCAGTATTTCTGAAAAGGATATCTTAAGGCCGGCAGAAATCTTCCATAGCACAGATATTGTTGGGTTTGATTCACCTCTTTCAATCTGCCCAAGCATTGCCTTGCTCACTCCGGTGAGATTGGAAGTTTCCTCAAGGGTCAGGCCTCTTTCAAATCTTACCCTTTTTAGAACAGAGCCTATATTGGAGGTTGGATCAGTCATAATTTCACCTTCTAATCGTTTTCAAGTTTTGTGCGTTATAACATCTTTAAGAAAAATATAACATACCGTCATATTGCTGTCAATAGATATGGTCCTTAAATCTTTATTAACTCATATTTCCTGCTGCCAAGGCCGATTTTTTCCCCGTACTCCAGGGTATAGAGCCCTCGGCTTATGACTCTTCTGCCTTCATTCCTGTTGAGCACATCGATACAAGCCTGATCAATAGCCACAGGGTCTATGGAGGCAAATATCCCTATGTCCCGAGCCATGGGTTTCATGGCATGGCCTTCACAGTCGCAGTTTTTAGTGATATTTAAAGCAAAGGATATATATATGTTATCTTTTTCTTTCGAAGCCCCCAATGCGTATTCTGCAAGCCTTTCGTTGAAGCCCCTGGTCAGGGAGGCCATCCAGCTGTTGGATATGGCATTATAAGGACATACTGCCATACAGGACGCGCAGCCCACACATTTGCTTTTATCAATCCTTGCCTTTTTATCAACTTTTATTGCATTTTCCGGACATCTTACAGCACATGCCCTGCAAGCCTTGCATTTTAAACTGCTTATTTTAGGAATTGAGTTAGCATGCTGCTCCAGCTTTCCCCCCTTGGAAGCGCACCCCATGGCCAGCTGTTTTACAGCGCCTCCAAACCCAGCCAGTGCATGACCTTTAAAATGGCTCAGCACAATTAACTGCTTTTCTTCGGTTATACCTTTGGCAATCTTACAGCTTTTAATATTTTTCTGGTTGATTTCAACGAGGTCATAATCCTCACCTGTGTCACCGTCTGCAATAATAACAGGAATACGGGTGAAGCCATGCTCCCTGGCAGTTTTAAGATGGTTTTCCCTATTGTTTCTCTGCCCCTTATAAAGCACATTTGTCTCCATAAAGGCTGTGGTTATCTTATTATCCGTTAAATAGTCAATGATTCCATTAAAATTCTTCGGTTCAATATATGTAGTATTACCTTTTTCACCCAGGTGCACCTTTAAGGGTATGAAGCTTCGCAATTGCACTGCTTCCCTTTCCACCACCGTTTTCAGCAATTCTGCTGACGCGGAATTAATTTCCTCAGTATTGCTGTATGATTTAACCTCTCTAAAATATACCTTTGACATATTTGCTTCCTTTCATCTAAATCCTTCTATATTTATTCATTGATTAATCTAATTAACTCCCTGTGTATATCTAAGCCTCCAGCAATGATGTTGCTCTTCCCATCTAATGTTATTTTTCCCCCTGAATAATTGCTGGTAATTCCTCCTGCCTCCTCCACTAGAAGCATTCCTGCGGCTATATCCCAGGGTCTCAGAGCCCTCTCAAAAAAACCGTCCACCCTGCCGCAGGCTGTGTAGGACAGATCAAGTGCTGCAGAGCCGGTCCGCCTTATGTCCTGGCACCTTTTAAACACCTTCAGCATATCTCCAAAAACGCTTTCTGCCATATCCTTGTAGTAGCTGGAGGTACCTGTCATTATCAGACTGTCACTGAGATTTTGGGCACTGCTCACCTGAATTCTTTCATTATTGAGGAAAGAACCCTTTCCCTTAACTGCATGGTACGCTTCATCACTAAAAGGGTTATATACTATTCCGAAAACTATATCCCTGCCATCATGAAGGGCAAGTGAAACAGCACTGTGGTGGAACTTATGAACCAGGTTTGTGGTTCCATCCACTGGATCCAGTATCCAAAAGGGCTTATTAATGTCTATCTCCATATTTTCCTTTTCTTCAGCCATTAGCTGGACTTCCGGATAAAGCTTCTTCAATTCACTGATTATGTAGCTTTGAACATTAATATCAATCTGTGTAACAAAGTCTGATTTTCCTTTTTCAGTAACCTCCAGAGGTGATCCATCCCCCAAAATTATTCTTCCGGAAGACTTAACCAGTTCTATAATTTTTCCATACTCCATAACAAACCTCCGAAACTGTTTATGTATATATTATAACAGAAGAATTTAGCAAATGATAAATCCCCCGTAAATAATCGGGGGATGTTTCTATTGCTGGTTATATTTATCCAATACTCTTTTGAACTCGGCTCCGGGACCCAGGCTTGAATACTCCACCTCTCCATTTTTCATTACCATTTTGTAGGCATAGGCTTCATCTGAATTTTTCGGACCGGCTATGACATATTCATTTCCGTCAACTTTTATGTTGTCAATAAACTCCATGTCTATGGCCTTGCCCTTGTCATTATAAACTGTGATTATTTGATTATTTTCCAATTTAAACACCTCTCTAATATAAATTTTTTAAAGCTTCCTTTTCATAATAAATTTCATTAGAGGTTCTTACTCCAAGCCTCCTGAATATCTCTACCGGCGGGCACCATCCAAAAAGTGCATGCTGAAGCATAAAAAGGCCGGCCACTCCTGCAGCTGCGAACCACTTTCTGTTTACCCTTGTACCCAGCATAGTTCCCGCCACAACTACACATGCCGCATTAGCTTCCAGCAGCCTTTCAATATCCCATTCCTTGTCTAAAGCCTCCAGCCTTTCACATATTTCTTCCTTGCTTCTGCCTGCATAATCGCAGATATTGTCAAGAGTCTTATCCATTATTGCACTGTTTACCCTTGGGCTGGTATTCAATTGAACTCTTTTAACTGTATCCGGAAAAATGCTCATATTAAACCTCCTTAACTAATAATCAGTACTATTATGCCCGAAAAGGTTTATTTTACTAATATTTATTAGCTCTAACAAAAATTAATTAAAATTTTACACACCTGGCTTCAAAAATCTATCAAGACAAAGCTATTTATTTATCCTATATTTCCCTTCAATAAATTACCATAATTTACAGGTTTAGTTTTTCTTAGGCTTGTACGATAATTGAAGTAACAATAATATTCAAGGGGGATTACCAATGAAGAAAAATAGCAAGTTATTTCTATTGTTTGCAGTACTAATTGCTTTGATTTTTAACCCGCCCTTTGTCTTAGCAAAGACAAGCAGGTCATCACCAGCTGCACCGGTGAACCTCTCCGCTTCAAATGTCAGCACCGGATCCGTAACGATAACCTGGTCAGCTGCGTCCAATGCATCAGGTTACTATGTTTATATGGCATCACCTTATGATGGAGGCTATACCAAAATAGCAACAGTTTACGGTACAAGCTATACAAAAACGGCATTAACAGCTGGAACAAATTATTGGTTTTATGTAACAGCCTATAATTGCTACGGTACATCACCAAATTCCGTGCACATTACAGCATCAACATTATCCGCCAATAGTTCCACGAAAAAAGTGCTGGGTTTTACAACCTACTATTACAGCGGGGATGTATCCTCATATAATTCAATGGTGAACAACAAATCATCCATTGACGAAATTGCTACCCAGAATTTCACCACAGACAGCTACGGCAATATTTCTGGATTAATACCTTCAAATCAGGTTTCCTATGCCAACAGTAACGGTATTAAAACCTATGCACTGCTGCAAAACAACTTTGACGGCAACATTGCAAAATCCGTTCTGGAAAACTCAACAAACAGACACGCCCTTGAAAATAATGTTCTGAATACTTTAAAGGTAAATGGATACAAGGGTGTTAATGTGGACCTGGAAGGTATATTCTATTATGACAGAAACTATTACACCACCTTTATACAGGAGCTGTACAACCTGCTTTCACCCCTTGGCTACTCAGTTGCCATTTCAGTATCTGCAAAAACCAGCGACAGTTTAACCAACAGCTGGAATGGAGCCTATGATTACAGTTCCCTGTCAAAATTTGCAGATGAGATTGTTCTTATGACCTACGATGAGCATTATCCCGGCGGCACTGCGGGTGCCGTGGCATCCATAGGCTGGGTTGAGAATGTAATCAAATATGCGGTTACTGTAATCCCAAGAGAAAAAATTATACTCGGCACAGCAGCTTACGGATATGACTGGTTCGCAAACACCACAAAAGCATACAGTATAAACGGTATGTACAATCTTGCGGCTTCAAATAATGCAGTTGTAAAATGGGACGATACTTCAAAAACTCCCTACTTCAATTACACTGATACTTCCGGTATAGCCCATTCTGATTGGTTTGAAAACGGTCAAAGCGTTGGGTACAAGCTTGATCTCGTAAATAGCTATAATCTTTCCGGCATCGCCATCTGGAGGCTTGGTTTAGAAAATGCAGATTATTGGACAACCATCAATGCAAAATTAAAAACAAAATAAAATTTTCCGTAAAAGATTCCCGGATAACTTCCGGGGATCTTTTATTTGAATGAATAAAATTCCAATGGTTAAAATTATTTATAACACTAAAAGGTTTTTTTAAATTTATGTGGAATAATTATATATTTAATATTTCTTGAAAGGGTGGTTGTATGTCACAAATTTTAAAAACCGATGGCATGAAGAAATGTATTGGCTGCTTTACCTGCATGCTGGTATGTGCGGGGGTAAACAGGCAGAATCATTCCATAGCCAAAAGCGCTATCCGCATAAAGACCAGCGGCGGGCTTTCAGGAAAGTTTGTGGCTACTGCATGTATCGGGTGCAGAGATGAAAGAGCTTGTGCAGAGGCCTGTCCAACTGATGCTCTTGAAAAACGGGCCGGTGGCGGTGTAATACTTAAAAACGATAAATGCATAGGCTGCAGAAAATGTGTTGATTCCTGCATAATTGGGGCGGTGTACTTTGACGAACAAATCAACAAACCAATAATATGCAGGCATTGCAGTGTCTGCACAAGGTACTGTCCCCATAACTGCCTAAGAATGGAGGAAGTGTCAGATGATATATGAGGATTATATAAAAGTTCTTTATATAGATTTGTCCACGGGTAAAATTCATATTGACCAAAGAAAGGACCTTATGGAATATATTGGAGGTGCGGGCGTTGCAGCCAGACTTCTAGAGGAAAATCTAAAGCCAGGACTTGATGCTCTTGATGAATGCCAGCCTATTGTATTTGCTACAGGTGCCCTTACTTATATATTTCCGGTAGTAACAAAAACAGTTGCAATGTTCAAGTCACCACTAACAGGAGAACTTGGAGAAAGCTATGCAGGGGGAAGGCTTGCAATGTCTCTGCTCCATGCAGGCTTCGATGCTGTGGTTATTACAGGAAAAGCCTCCAGACCAAGCTATATATCCTTAAGCAGAACTGATATCAGCATAAAGGATGCCAGAGCCTTATGGCAGGTACCTTCAGAGGATGTTGGCAGAATAATCCGTGATATGGAGACCGGTGCTGGAAAAAGGAGCATAATCCGCATCGGACCTGCCGGAGAAAATCTGGTTAGATTTGCATCTGTATGTGTGGATACCTACAGGCACTTTGGCAGATTGGGTCTTGGAGCTGTTTTGGGCAGTAAAAACCTTAAAGCAATTTCTATTATCGGTGACAGGGATATGCCTGTTCAGGATTTTAAAGAGTATTTTAAGGTATATAATGAAATATTCAAAAAGGCTACTGATACCGAAATAATGTCAAAATACCACGACTCCGGAACACCTGTAAACATTGAGCCCCTTAACCTTACAGGGGGGCTGCCCACAAGAAACCTTCAGTCTGGTTCCTTTGAATATGCAGACAATATCTCAGGCACCGTCTTCTCCGAGAGAAACCTTGTAAGGAAAATGGCCTGCACAGGCTGCCCCGTAGGCTGCATACACATCGGGCAGATAAGAAGGATATTTGATGATGGTTATGAATATGAAGCAATAAATGCCGGCTATGATTACGAACTAATATTTTCCCTGGGAAGCTTTTTAGGCGTAAAATCATCAGACGAGATACTGGAACTTATAGAAATAGTTGAAAATAAAGGGTTGGATGCCATATCCACCGGTGTATCTCTGGGCTGGGCTACGGAAGCCTTTAATAAAAATCTAATTGGACTGGAGCATACCATTGTGCCGCTGGGATTCGGTAATACTGCAAATTATATTAAGGCTGTTGAGTTTTTGGCCCATAGGTCAAATGAATTTTACAGGCAGCTAGGAGAAGGCTCCTACAGTGCCTCACAGGTATACGGGGGCCAGGATTTTGCCTTGACCTTCGGAAAAAACGAGATGCCTGGCTATCATACAGGGTATGGCTCTGTTGTGGGATTTTCAGTATCAGCAAGACACTCCCACCTTTGTAACGGCGGCTACTCCCTTGACCAGAACCTTAAAGAATTTAACAAGGAGAAGCTTGTTCAGGACCTGTTTAAAGAAGAGAAGGAAAGATGTCTGCTAAATTCACTAATTATATGTCTTTTTGCAAGAAAAGTATATGACAGAAGTACCATAATGGCTGCTCTCGCATCTATTGGCAGGAATTACACCAGCGAAGAGCTTGACAGCATAGCTGAAAAAATCTACAAAACAAAAATAAGGATAAAAAAGGCCTGCGGGTTTAATCAGCTGGATGTAAAGCTTCCAAAACGGGCCTTCGAAACCCGGAGCATGACCGGGCAGCTGGATGAGGTTATTGCAAAGGAACTTATCCACATGTTTAATGATAAAATTGAAGAAATGTTTAATGAATCTGAACCTAAATAGACTCTGCCCCAGCTCCAACCGTTCAATAAAAAAACTCCGTGAGATAATAATCTCCCGGAGTATTTTTGTTATACAGCTTTTTTATGGTCAGCTGTGTTGTTTTGAGCAAGTTTTTTATTTAAGCCTGTTCCATAATAACAGATCACCAATATTGCCAGCCATACAGGTCCAACTATAGCAGCAACCAGAGTGTCAGGACTCATGCACATTGCTACATATACAAGTACAAGGAATGCAATTGTTATGTAGTTCGAATATGGGAACAACACCATTTTAAAGCTTAATTTTTCTACCTGTTCTGTTGAAAGTTTCTTTCTGAAACCCATCTGCGCCAGGATTATCATGAACCATGCAAACAGTCCTGCAAAGGTTCCTACGCTTGTAACATAAGTAAATGCCTTACCTGGTGCAAAGTAGTTCAATAAAACTCCAATAAGCATACATGCAACTGAAACCAATATCGCATTTTTAGGAACATGTGTGGCACTAAGCTTGTTAAACATCTTAGGAGCTTGTCCCTGATCAGCCAGGTTATAAAGCATACGTCCAGTAGTAAAAATACCGCTGTTGCAGGAAGATGATGCTGCTGTCAATACAACGAAGTTTATAATTCCAGCTGCAGCTGCTATACCAAGCTTACTGAATGTTAAAACAAACGGGCTTCCTTTTGTTCCTATCTCATTCCATGGATAAAGTGCCATTATTACAAATAATGATCCTATATAGAAAATCAATACTCTGTAAAATACCTTATTAATTGCTGAAGGTATTACCTTCTCAGGATTTTTAGCTTCACCGGCAGTTACTCCTATAAGTTCAACTCCGCAGAATGCGAAGGATACCATTACCAATGTGGAAATAGGTCCTTTTATTCCGTTAGGGAAGAAGCCGCCATGACTCCACAGGTTTGTAACACCAACTGGTGTTCCATGATTTCCAAGTCCGAAAAATATCATCATTGCTCCAACAGCAATCATTGCAATAATTGTAACAACCTTTATTAAGGCAAACCAGAATTCTATTTCTCCAAAGGCCTTAACTGCTGTGAGGTTAACTATTGTTAATACACATACTGCAACCAGTGCAGACAGCCATCCTGGTACATTTGGCCACCAGAAGTTGATGTAGATACCAACTGCTGTAACCTCTGCCATACATGTTACAACCCACATAAACCAATATGTCCACCCTGTTAAAAAGCCGGCAAGGGGACTGATATAATCATTTGCATAAGCACTAAACGATCCAGCGATAGGACGTTCAACAGCAATTTCTCCAAGGGCACGCATAATGAAAAAAATTATAATTCCGGCAACTGCGTACATCAAAAGAATTGCAGGACCTGCAGCTTTAATGGCTGATCCGGATCCCAAGAATAAACCAACTCCGATGGCTCCACCGATAGCCATCATTTGAATGTGTCTTTCTTCAAGTCCACGTTCAAGATTTTCTCCTGTTTCTACTTGTTTGTTACTCATTTTTTCTCCCTCCGTGTTGTCTCTAGAATACCCCTTTTAATTTAATCGTTTTCTTTCTCTGCTCAAACTTTCTACATTATTTCTTACGAATAGTCTGTCAATTAAGAGTATTCTGAATAATGGCATAAATTAAAAATTACTATAACGTCTCTGCATAATCATGAGCGTTATTAAAATTAAATACAAGTTATTCTATCATATTTCAGAATTTATTACAAAGATTATGCTAATTCATTTTAGCGAGTTAAAGTGAAATAAATTTAAATACTTTCCGATAACCCCTTATTTCTTGCTAATGCTCCAGTGGGATTTTTAATGGTGATTTTCAACCCATAAAACATATAAAATTCAGTAATTTAGCCTGTTCGCTTCCATTAATGCTCCCCTTTTTCCATCAATTTCACCATATATCGTTTCAGCTATTTCTGGTCTGTTTAGATTCATAAACTCTCAGCATGGATCTTTGAGGTTTTAATAAACCTGATCTCTGATTTCATTATTCAGAATTTATGCAAATTATCCGCCAATTCTATAAATTCATGCAAGTTCAACGTGATTTATTTAATTATAAAATGGCATTTTTCAAACTATTATTTCAATTTTGTGCAATTTCTATTCAATTTAAGATTGTATCTTTGGCAAGCTTTATTTTGGCACAATGTAAAAAAGACTGATATACGAATATATCAGCCTATTATGGAATTAAAGAACCTAATTTTTATTGTAGCCAGCCATATAGTATACAGCTGTCAAAATTATAAGCCATGGTATTCCCACCAGCACAGCCACTCTGTTGCCTGGATTAGTAAACATAACTATAAGTACGAAGGCTAGAAATGCTAGTGCAACATAATTCAAATATGGGAATCCCAGTACAGGGAATTTTAAATTTTTTACCTGTTCAGGTGACAAGGTCTTCCTAAAGTTCATCTGACTCCATAATATGATGAACCAAACAAACAAGCCGCCAAAGGTTGCAACGCTGGTAACATAGTTGAAGGCTTCAGCAGGCACAACAAAATTCAAAATAACACCTATGAGCATCATGGCAGCTGAGAAAAGTATGCCCTTTGATGGAACAGAAGATTTGCTTAGTGTGCTGAATAATTTAGGGGCCTTTCCCTGCAGTGAAAGATTGTATAGCATACGTCCTGTAGTGAATATTCCGCTGTTGCAGGAAGATGCCGCTGCTGTCAATACAACAAAATTTATTATGCCGGCTGCTGCAGCGATACCTAGTTTAGCGAAGGTCATAACAAAAGGACTGCCTTTTGTGCCTATTTCATTCCATGGATAAATGGACATAATAACGAATAATGCTCCAACATAGAAAATCAATACTCTCCAGAAAACCTTGTTAATTGCAGCAGGTATAGTCTTATCTGGATTTTTGGCTTCACCGGCTGTAACACCTATAAGTTCAACACCAAGAAATGCAAAAGTTACCATAACCAATGCCTTTATGGGGCCCCCTATGCCGTTAGGGAAGAAGCCTCCGTGACTCCACAGGTTTGATATACCGATGGGCACTCCATTATTGCCAAGTCCTGTTATAATCATAACTAAACCCACTGCTATCATTACAATTATCGTTACAACCTTTATCAAGGCAAACCAGAACTCAAATTCTCCAAAAGCCTTAACAGCAGTGAGATTTACAACAGTTAACGCAATGACGCATACAAAGGCTGACAGCCATTGCGGAACTCCTGGAAACCAGAAATTTATGTACACTCCTACGGCAGTGGTTTCAGCCATGCAGGTTACCACCCAGGTAAACCAGTATGTCCAGCCCGTAAGATAACCTGCCAAGGGTCCTATAAATTCATAGGCATATGCGCTGAAGGAACCTGAAATTGGATGTTCTACAGCCATTTCGCCTAATGCACGGACTATAATAAAAAGAATAAATCCACCAATGGCATAAGCTAGCAACAGTGAAGGTCCTGCTGTTTTAATTGCGCTTGCAGAACCCAGAAACAAGCCTACACCTATGGCACCACCAAGAGCCATCAGTTGAATATGCCTTTCTTCAAGCCCTCTTTCAAGATCTTCATGCATTGCATCATGAACAGCTTCATTTTTTTCAATCATCAATAATTACCCTCCCCAAAATAAATTATATTTAACATTTTCTCCAAAGATCAAATCACCTCCAGGTTTAGAGAAAATGTTTTAAATCAGTTATACTATTTTATCAAGAGCGTTTCCAAGGTCCTCAATGATGTCTTCTTTATCTTCAAGGCCTATTGACAGTCTCACCAATCCATCAGTAATTCCGGCTTTAAGGCGTTCTTCCTTAGGGATCTGTTTATGAGTCATAGATGCAGGATGCTCAATTAGTGTTTCCGCATCACCAAGACTTACTGCCAAAGTACACACTTCCACATTATTCATAAGCTGTCGCCCTGCTTCTACTCCTCCTTTAACCTCAAAGCTTATTATTGAACCAAAATCAGTCATTTGTTTTTTTGCGAGCTCATGCTGTGGATGGCTTTCCAGTCCCGGATAATAAACAGCTTCAATTTTAGGATGCTTTTCAAGGAATTTTGCCACCTCCAGGGCTGTTGAAGTGGATCTTCTTACTCTAATTCCCAAGGTTTTTAAGCCTCGAATTATAAGCCAGGCGTCAAATGGGCTGATACAGGCTCCTGTAGTATCCATTATCCCGTCGAATCTAACCTTATCTAAAATATCTTTTTTCCCTATTATTATTCCGGCTATTACATCTCCATGGCCGTTAATGTATTTAGTAGCGCTGTGCAGCACAATATCGGCGCCAAGCTTAATGGGCTTTTGGGAATATGGTGAAGCAAAGGTACTGTCAATGACAAGAAGAGCATTGTACTGATGTGCAATTTTTGAAGCCTCTTCTATATCCACCAGATCCAGCACGGGGTTTGAAGGTGATTCAATATAAACAACCTTTGTATCCTTCGTCATTGCTTTTTTAATGTTTTCTGTATTAGTTGCATCTACAAATGTAGTGTTTATGCCAAATCTCTTACAGTGCTTTCCAAGGAACGCATAGGAAGAGCCGTATATGGAATTTGCTGCAACTATATGATCCCCCTGACTGCACAACGTTAATATAGTTGTGGTAATTGCACCTACTCCTGAAGAAAAGGCAAGAGCAGCCTCTCCGCCTTCAATAAGGGCCACTTTATCCTCCATTTGAGCCTGTGTTGGATTTCCAACTCTTGTATATATATAGGCACCAGGTTGTGTTTTGTTGGCAAACTTATCTGCTGCCTCTTCTGCATTTTTAAAAACAAATGTTGAAGTTTGATATACAGGTGTTGTTAATGATCCGGTTATTGGATCAACAATATTTCCTCCATGTACAATTTGTGTTTCAATTCCCTTCTTTTCAATATTTTTCATTACTATCCCTCCTGTTTAAGTTCATTGAAATCGTTTCCTTTATTCAATAAAGCAAATACCATGCCAAAACAAATAATAACCAAAATCAATTGCTTTTAACTGTTTCAGGACCATATTATACAAAAAAGGTAAAAGGACACTTTACTAATTAGTAAAATGTCCTTTTACCTTTTTTATTTTATATAGAATATTTATTGATTTTATAATTTAACAATTGCTTTGAAATCCCTAGGTTTTTTGCAGCAATGGATTTTTTATAATTTGTACGCTTAAGTTCATTTATTATAATCTGCTTTTCACTTTCCTCAACCATTTTGCTCAGCCTGCAGCTTGTTTCATAGTTCGGGGAGCAAGTAG
The DNA here is from genome assembly GCA_937927335.1 of uncultured Clostridium sp. Lineage (GTDB taxonomy): Bacteria > Bacillota > Clostridia > Clostridiales > Clostridiaceae > UBA699. The sequence continues at coordinate 23,141 of CALBDU010000076.1, read as the reverse complement.
TACTGTCATTATGGAACCGAATCCTTTTAGGGATATCATCAAGAGTTATTACTTCTGAAGTAACGCTGTTATAAGCTGACTCCACCGCATTCTTCAGTTCCCTTATATTACCGGGCCAATCATAAGAATTAAATTTATTCATGACCTCAGGAAGAATTTCTGATATGGTTATATTCATCTTGCTGTTATAAAAATTAATAAAATGCTTTACCAGCAATTGGATGTCCTCTTTTCGCTCAGCTAAGGATGGAAGATCTATCTGCACAACTCCCAGTCTGTAAAACAGGTCTTCTCTCAATCTCCCCTCTTCCACCAGTGAGCCGGGTTCCTCGTTGGTTGCTGCAATTATTCTTATATCTATTGGTATATTTTTGCATCCGCCTATTTTTCTTATCATTTTTTCTTCAATAGCCTTTAGCAGCTTTCCCTGCAATGAAATATCCAGAGAATTTATTTCATCCAGAAAAAGAGTCCCGCCATTTGCCTCTTCAAAATAACCAGTGGTATTATCCGATCCTGTAAAGCTTCCCTTTACTGTTCCGAACATAAGACTTTCAAACAAGGTGCCAGGTATTGCACTGCAGTTTACTGAAACATATTGCCTGTTATAGCGATCGCTTAAATTATGTATGGACTGAGCTATCATTTCTTTTCCAGTGCCAGTGGCGCCAAAAATTATCACTGATGAATCCGTCCTTGAAGTTCTTTTAATCTGCTCCTTCACCTTCATCATCACAGGATTTTGCGTTGTGATATTATCAATGGTATAAACTGTATTGTTTTTCCTGAAAATTTTATGGGGCGAATAGTCATTGACCAGCTTAATGTCCTCTTTTTGAAAGTAAAAACGATTAAATTCGATGGCTCCTGCTATCCTTCCGTTTGCCCAAAGGGGAAAAATTGAATTTACAGCCAGGACCTCTCTTCCTTCTCGGGTTTTGTGTATTTGTCTGTTGTTGAGGATTTCCCTGCCTGAACGGAGCACCCGCATTAATGTGCTATTATTATCATCAAGTTCAGACCAAATGGAAGTAATCTTGCTACCTACCACTTCATCAGGTGATATGGACAACAGCTTAATCTGGTTAAGATCTGCATAGTCAAAGAATATAACTATCCCATTTTGGTCTACAATAGTCAGGTTATCATAATCCCCCAGGTTTTTGAATTCTTCCGTCTTCACTTGAATAAAACTGCTATAAATATTAGAATCATATTCCTCATTCATGGCTAAATCCTCTTTTATACATTTTCTCTTTGTCTAAAAGTCCTTACTTGTATATTATACATCATCCACGGAAATACTGCAGTTTTTATTCTTTTCCATTCCAGCAATAGGTGCATAGATTTTCCTCTCCTATGCCAATGGCAGCCACCATGTCATGGATATTCTGAAATTTTAGTGTGGAAAAGTTAAGACGTTTTTTAATGCATTCCAGCATGCAGTTGTATTTTTCATTATCCGGATCACAGTATTCCTGCAATGATTCCGGTTCTTTGCCTTCCATTTCAATTATTGCCTGTCTTGCAATAAGGTCCATCTCGGATCTTGATGTTGAAAAATTCAGGAATTTGCAGCCAAATACCAGGGGGGGGCATGCTGAACGGATGTGAACCTCTTTTGCCCCGCTGCTATATAACAGTTCTACCGTTTCCCTAAGCTGTGTGCCCCTTACTATGGAATCGTCACAAAACAACAGTTTTTTTCCAGCTACCAATTCAGGTATGGGCATTAGCTTCATACGTGCCACAAGATTCCTGATCTCCTGATCCTGGGGCATAAAACTTCTGGACCAGGTTGGAGTATATTTAATAAAGGGCCTGCCAAATGGTATTTTTGATTCATTGGAATAACCAATAGCATGTCCTACACCAGAATCTGGAACACCCGCCACCATATCTACTGTTACATCATCATTTTTCGCCATGGCAGCACCATTTCTATAACGCATTAGCTCAACACTCATCCCCTCATAGGTTGAGGACGGGTAACCGTAATAAACCCAAAGAAAGGAGCATATTTTTTTCTTTTCCCTTTTTGGTGCCACATTTTGAATACCCTCAGGAGTTACCAGTACAATTTCCCCAGGGCCAAGCTCATAGTGGAATATATACCCCAGGTTTGCAAAAGTACAGGATTCAAAGGTAACACAATAGGAATCCTGTTTAGCTCCTACAACAAGAGGCGTCCTTCCATATTTGTCCCTTGAAGCGTAAATGCCATGAGACGTCAATAAAAGAATAGTACAGGAGCCCTGTATCATGTCCTGAGCCTTCAGCAAACCATCCTTAAAGGAATTTTCCTGATCTATTATTGCAGACACCAGTTCTGTAGGGTTAATTACCCCTCTGCTTGTTTCCATAAAGTGAATATTTTTATCAGCAAAAATTTTACTTACTATTTCATCAACATTATTAATTTTGCCAACAGTTGTAATTGAATATTGGCCCAGGTGAGAACGAACTGTCAAAGGCTGTGCTTCAGTATCACTTATACAGCCTATCCCCATATTCCCTTTTAATTTTGGAAGCTCAGATTCAAATTTTGCTCTGAACTGAATATTTTCAAGGTTATGTATAGCCCTGTTAAAGCAGTTGCCGTTCCAAACAGCCATTCCTCCTTTGCTAGTCCCCAGATGTGAATGGTAATCCGTGCCGAAGTACACGTCTAAAACACAATCTTTTTTTGAAGCAGCACCAAATAATCCTCCCATTAAATTACACTCCTTATTTCAATTATTATATTTATATAATTGCATTTTTTTCGAATAATTTCAACACAAATAAGATTAAATTAACGTATTGATATAAATTTTTTAATAATATACCTATTTAATATTCGTATTTTTAGTTAGTAGTGTACCCTTACCAGCCAAAATTTAATATTATCATTGCTCCACCCCAGATCCCAAGGCACATTGCTTCTATCAGAATTATGACAGGTTACAAGCGTATAGCCCTTGGAATCAGCACCTGTCACCACGGAAATATGATTAATATCACCTTTACGTTCATAAGCGATAAAATCCCCTGGCAGCAGCTTATAGCTTGCCTTATACACTTTATTATACCCTCCATATGCTATAATGGATGCCCTACCGCTGTTCACCATATAGTTTTTAAAGCCTCCTGCATTTAGCCAAGCTCCTGTGGCACCTCTTCCATCGTAATTCCAGGCTGAATTTTTTTTAAATTTTCCGCCTTCATACAATATCTGTGATGCAAAATTTGCGCAATCTCCCCCTTGAGGATTATAATCCCTATACTTTTTATTGTATTTGAAACCAAATTGTTCTTCACTAGCCGCTCCACAATAAGCATTAGCATAGTCTATGGCATTTATTCTCCTCTCGCTTATGTCGGAAAAATCCCTTGGCTGCTGTGCTAAAATATATTCTTTAATTGAATCCATTTTAATATTGTTTAATTTCAGTGAGTCACCAAAAGGGTCTTTATACCATTCCTTTGTTATCACCCATCTGCCGTCTCTGTATGCAAGCTGTAATGTATGGTAGGTGCCTGTTTTTGAAATATTCTCCACTTGTTGATTTTCATATACATATTTAAACTCCGTCGAACACAGCAAGTAAGCTGAATAACTGGTATTGCCGCCTTTTATTTTCTTGATCACAACCTTTGGTTTAATATCGGTAAATTTTACGCCCTGTTTTTCCGACCAGTTGCATATATATTTCATTTTTTTAATTTCATATTCATATGCCCATACGCCATACTTAGTGTCCATATCATAAATTGACCGAATAAATTCCAGATCTCCAGTTAGTATAGCTTTATTTCTATTTTGAATAATTTGTTCAATAATAACAGCAGCTTCCTCCTTTGTACTCTCAGGAGCAGCACATATATGGTTGTTTTCAATGGCGGATATAAGCAAGGAGAATATTAAAATAAAAACCAATACAGGCTTTTTTATTGGAGGCTTATATTTAATATTTTGTTTCATATGAATATTCACCCTCCTGTTATTTTATTTCATCATTAATTTTTCCAACTGCATTCTGTATAAGCATATTGTCCATAGGCACCCCTTCATACCATGGCATAGAGCTATCAGGCTTATTACTGAAATATCTGGCTTTAAAAATAATCTCAGGCCTGTATTCATAGTGCATAATATCAAAGTGCCCCCATTTTCCACCCCATATAAAGTTGTTCTTTTCAAAGATCTTAACTATTTCTTCAGGGTAGACTCCAAGCCTCTTATTCCCGTCGGACTTTGCAGCCCATTTCCAATAATCTTTTTTGTTAACAGCAAGATCCACGGCTATGCCAAAGGAATGTGGGCTTAGCTGGTTTGTTCCTGCAATGAGCCTGTAATTATAAGTACCACCAAAGGGATAAACACAGCTTCCTATAGACTTATCTGCATTTGCAAGGGGAGTAAGCTCCTTCATCGCAGCGCTGAAACTCTCTGAAGCTTTATTGCAGCTGTTAAAACGAAGTCCATGACACCCTGACAAAACTGAAAGCCTTTTCTCAATATTTTCTCTTGAGGCTCCATACACCTCCGAGAGCAGAGCATAAACCCTGAATCTTCCCGGATCATAATTATCCTCCATCAGGCTTTTAATTGTAGAAAGGGGATATATCTGCTCCAGCGTATCCTGCAAATCAGGGTTAAAAAGCTTTTCTCCATAGCTTTTAACTCTTTTATCATCATAAATTAGCTTCCTGCCGGATTTCATTACCAGATATACACTGCCATCAGTCTTTTGTTCAAGGTCTGCAATATATTCCGGGTATGCTGCCATCAGGCATAATATGTCCCTTTTCATTACTGCGATATAAGTTTTATCTTCCCCCATTGACGCCATTGTTTCTGATGGCATAAAAAAGCATATAAGCAATATGAAAACTACAGCTTTTTTCATTTTTACCTCCTGATGAAACTAATGTTCTTAACTCAAATAATTATCTTTGCTATTTATCATTTCCATTTATAAGTTTCATATGTGAGTTATCCATTGGAAGACAATGCTAATAAAATAAAAAAAGGGCATGATGCCCTCTTACGGTTTATTTAACCACATTTTAATATTATATTATGAAGCTTACGCTGTGCCTCTTACGATCAAGGTCGGTTCATAATATATCTGTTTTTGGTCTGTTTCATTTCCATTAACAATATTAATAAGAAGTTGGCACGCCCGTTTTCCCATTTCATAAATAGGCTGGCTTACAGTTGTTAGCTCAGGTTCAATAAACTCAGACATCTCAATATTGTCATAACCTATAACACTTATATCCTTAGGAATTTTAAACCCTTTTTTTATTAATTCCTTAATGCCTCCAAAAGCCATGATGTCACTGCTGTATATTATGGCATCAATATTTTCCTTAAACTCTAGAATTTTCCTTGTGGTTTCAATACCACCATCTAAAGTAAATTCATTTTCAAAAATAAACTTTTCATTGAACAAGCCATATTTTTTCATCGTTTCAGTATAGCCCTCCAACCTTTGGGTAGAGGTTTCTACTGAATGAGGGCCTCTCACAAATGCTATCCTTTTTCTCCCTTTGTTTACAAGGTAATCAACGGCTTTTGTTATGCCAAGCTTATTTTGGCAATAAACCCCGTAAAAGCTTTCATAACCCTCCACATACCTGTCTGCCAGGACGAATGGAACATTATTATTTATTAATATTTGCAGATTATCAAAACTTTTACCTCCCGGTATAAAAACGACCCCATCCACCAGCTTGCTCACCAACAGCTTAACATATTTATTTTCCTTAGTAATTTCGTTATCGGAATTACAAAAAATTACATTATAACCCATATTACTGGCCATGTCCTCAATTGCCCTGGCCATTTCAGAAAAAAACGGGTTAGTAATGTCCGGTATTATTATTCCGATTGTTTCAGTTTTGTTTGTGTTAAGACCCCTTGCCAAAGAATTTGGGATATAATTCATATCCTTTGCAAGCTGCAATATCCTGTTCCTTGTATCTCTGCTGATATTTTTATCCCTTTTATTTAATACCATGGAAACAGTGGCCTTTGATACACCTGCTTTTTCAGCAATGTCTAATATAGTAACCTTCTTCATTTGTCCCCTCGCATAACTAATTTTATTAATTCTATTATACTTTTAATAATCAGTATAAATCAAATAAATTGAGCTGCTCCCCTCTAACCCAAGTTAGCTGTGCAGCAGCTCATTAATTCTTGATTATTTTGTTATTAATTTCAAATCAACAGGAATGGATTTTTCAACTGTTTGGCCAGCTATAAGCTTTCCTGCATTTTCTACTGCAAGACTGCCCATTAAATCAGGCTGCTGTGCTATGGTTGCCGACATTGTTCCGTCCTGCACTGCCTTTTGCGCATCTGCTCCGCCATCTATACCTACAACTATTACTTTTTTGCCTGCCAATGCTTTTACTGCTCCAAGAGCCATTTCGTCATTCTGGGCAAAAACAGCATCAAATTGAGGAGTTGACTGCATTATGTTCTGCATAACATCAAGTCCCTTTTGTCTGTCGAAATTAGCTGACTGGTTAGCAACGATCTTCATACCTGAAATAGCTGCAACTGCTTCATCAAAGCCCTTGCCTCTGTCATTTGTGGCTGAAGCGCCTGGAGTACCCTGAAGCTCAACAATATTACCCTTGTTTCCTAATTTCTGAGCTATGAAATCTGCTGCCATTTTTCCAGCTTTAACATTATCTGATGCTATATAGCATGCAACATCTCCGCTGTTAGCTTTTCTGTCAACTGTAATAACAGGTACCTTCTTGTCATTGGCAAGCTTAATTGCGCTGCCAACTGCATCACTGTCTGTAGGATTAATTATTAGTACTGAAATTCCCTGCTGAAGCAAATCTTCAACGTTTGATTTTTCCTTTGATGCATCATTATTTGAGTCTGCTACTATTAAAGTATAGCCAGCTTTATCAGCTGCCTTCTGAGCCCCTTCTTTCATTGATACGAAGAAAGGATTGTTAAGTGTAGAAAGAACCAGGCCCACCTTTTTCTTTTCAGTGGAAGTAGAATTTTTTGCACAGCCGGTAAAGCCTGCAATTAGCACTGCACCTGTAAGGGCCAATGCCATGAACTTTTTCAAATGATTTTTTTTCATTTACAGTCCCCCTTTTAATTTAATTATTTATTTTTCCTTCTTGTCCATTAGGACAGCCAGAAGGATAACTACACCTTTTGCTATAGATTGATAAAATGGTGAAACCCCCATAAGATTCAATCCATTATTAAGCACCCCGATAATAAGTGCACCGATAATAGTACCCGTTATTTTTCCTTCGCCGCCGGCTAAGCTTGTTCCTCCAAGGACCACAGCAGCTATTGCGTCAAGCTCAAAGCCTGTACCTGCATTTGGTGATGCTGAACCGATTCTGCTGGTTACTATTATTCCTGCTATTGCCGCAGTTATACCTGATATCACATATACCAGAGTTTTTATCTTGTTTGTATTAATTCCGGAGAGTCTGGCTGAATCCTCATTCCCCCCCAGTGCATAAACATATCTTCCAAACCTTGTTTGAGTTAATGTATACCATGCTATAAGCAAAACTATCAGGATTAAATATATTGGAATAGGCACACCAAACAGCATTTTATTTCCTATAAACGATATATTGTCTCCTAGTCCTGAAATTGGATTTCCGTCAGTAAATACGTATGTCACTCCCCTGAATATGGTCATAGTTGCCAGGGTTACTATAAAAGCCTGAACCTTGCCTTTGGAAACCAGCAGCCCGTTAAAAAGGCCAATAGCAGCTCCTAAAGCTATTGTAACAATGGCTCCAGGCAGTATATTCCCTCCTGCTTTTGCAAAGGTTGCCACCACTGCTCCTGTGATTGCCAGTACAGAACCTACGGAAAGGTCTATACCTCCTGTTAATATTACAAAGGTCATACCTATGGCCAGTATCGCATTAACTGATACCTGGGTAAGGACGTTTAAAATATTTGAAACAGTTAAAAATCTTGGGGATATCATTGCTATTATCAAACAAAGCATCAGTAACCCAATTAAAGAAATATATTTTAAAAGAAAGTTCTTTAAATTATTTACCATTTTGTATCTCCTTATCAAACCCGACTGCATATTTCATTATATTTTCCTGATTTGCATCTTCCCTGTTAAGCTCCCCGGTTATAACCCCTTCGTGCATAACAATTACTCTGTCACATATACCAACTATTTCAGGCATATCTGAGGAAATTAATATAATTGCCTTTCCCATTTTTTTAAGGTCATTAAGCACATCATAGATTTCCTTTTTTGCTCCTACATCAATACCTCTTGTAGGTTCATCCACGATCAATACCTTTGGTGATAGCATAACCCACTTGGCTATTATAACCTTCTGCTGGTTACCTCCGCTTAGGTGTTTGATTTTCTGGCTTAGCCCCGTGGTTTTGATAGAGAGCTTCTTAATATACTCCTTCACATGGTTGTTTTCTTCAATTTTATTTATTTTAAATGCAGTCTTCTCATAACTTTTTAAATTGGAAAGGGTCATATTTTCTCCCACCGTCATTCCCAGAACCAGGCCCTCCTTCTTTCTGTCTTCAGATAGATAGGCCAGGCCATTTTTGATTGCATCCTTAGGGGAATGAATATTAACCTTTTTCCCTTCCACCAATATGTTGCCGGAAGATTTTTTATATTCACCAAAGATAAGCTTTGCTATTTCCGTTCTTCCGGAGCCCATAAGCCCTGAAAAGCCAAGTATTTCGCCACATTTCACCTCAAAGGATACGTTCTTCACCTTATCCTTCCAGCATAGGTTTTCAGCTTTAAGAACCACACTTCCAGTTTCAGATTTTCTATATGGAAACTGTTCTTCTAATTTCCTGCCAACCATCATGGAAATCAACTGATCCTTTGATACATCGGATACCTTGGCACTGCCTATGAGATTTCCATCCCTTAACACCGTTACGTCATCGCAAATCTGAAATATCTCATCAAGCCTGTGGGAAATATATATGATGGCAATACCCTCCGACTTAAGCTTTGTAATTACCTTGAATAAATTTTGTGTTTCTACATCTGTTAATGCTGTAGTTGGTTCGTCCATTATAATAATTTTTGAATGTTTTGAAACTGCCTTGATTATTTCAAGCATCTGCATTTCGCCTACGCTGATTTTTCCTACCATCATGTCTGGAGAGACATTGCAGCCCAGCTTTTTCAGCATTTCTGCACTTTGTTTTCTCATTTCATTTTTATCAAGTTTTCCAAACTTGCTTACTTTTTCATTTCCCAAAAAAATATTTTCATATACGGTCATATTGGGCAGCATACTTAATTCCTGATGAATTATAGTTATACCCAGTTCCTCAGCAGATCTTATACCGTTTATATTTACTTCTTTTCCATCAATTAATATTCTGCCTTCATCTTTCTTATAGATACCGCTTAGAATTTTCATCAGTGTGGATTTACCTGCACCATTTTCACCAAGCAGTGCCAGCACCTTACCGGCATAAGCCTGGATGTTTATATTCTGAAGCGCCTTTACTCCAAAAAAAGATTTTGATATATCAACCATCTCCAAAAGAGGCCAGTTATGTTCCATTTTCTCCTCCTAAAACCTGTTAGAATACAACTCCTGATTGCAAAATAATATTCGCATATGGTGTCTGCTCCCCTGTTCTAATTACAGCTTTGCAGTTTTTAAGCTCCTGCTTCAGCTCTTCATGGGCTACAAAGCTAACCTTTTTATCACCAAGCAAAGCAATGATTTCTTCGTAAAGAACCGGGCTTTGCACTTTTGTTTCTTCTGCGATTATTACCTCCTGAACCTCCAGCTCCATTAAAACCGCCTTTAATGTTTCAATAAAAGTTGGAACGTTCTTTATAAGGGCAATATCTATTCTTTCAGCTTCCCTTGGTATGGGAAGACCGCAATCACCTATAGCTATTTCATCAGTATGCCCCATTTTTGATATAACTTCCGAGATATGGCTATTTAAAAGTCCAGTTTTCTTCATTGCTATTCCTCCCCAAATTTCATCAAAACTTCCTCTAGTTTAGGCAGGGATGCTTGTGCCCCTTCTTTTTGAACAACCATAGATGAAACCTTGTTAGCAAAAATTACAGCATTCTTTATCTCTTCAAAGCTTAAATCTTTACAATTGCACAATTTGCTTGACAATGCCCCTATAAAGCTGTCTCCTGCCGCAGTAGTATCTATTGCATTGACCTTTATGGCCTTTAAAAGCTCATATTGATTCCTTGATATGAGGGCAGCCCCTCTTTCACCAAGGGTTATTATTACATACTTAACTCCCTTTTCCAGGAACCTTTCAGCTGCCAGTTTTATGCTTTTTTCATTTTCAATTTTCACCTTTGTGAGCTCATAGGCTTCAGTTTCATTTGGAATGATTATATCTGTCAACGCTAAAAGCTCATCAGGAATTTCTCTAGCCGGTGCAGGATTCAGTATTGTTATTACATTATTTTCCCTTGCTGTTTGAAAAGCTGAAACTGTTGCCTCCACAGGTGTTTCAAATTGTGCAACAATAAGCTCAGACATTTTGATTATATCCTCTGCCCTCTGCACATTAGAGCAGTCCAGGTTCATGTTTGCACCTGGAATAACTATAATTGAGTTGTTTGCAGCCTCATCTACTGTTATAACTGCCATGCCTGTAGGGTTTTCTTCATCTATACTTATGTATTTAACATCCACATTATCCTCTGAGAGTTTTCTCAGAAGCACATCACCAGTTTCATCATTTCCCACTTTGCCAATCATATATACATTAGCTCCAAGCCTGCTGGCAGCCACTGCCTGGTTGGCGCCCTTTCCTCCGGAATTTTTGTAATAGCCTTTGGAAATTATAGTTTCTCCAACCTTGACCATCCTGTCAACTTTAACCATTAAATCCATATTTATACTGCCAATAACGCAGACATTTCCCAAATTTACCACTCCTAAAAATCAATAAGCTTGTTTAACCGGTTCACTAAGTTAATAGTATTCGTTTTCACAGACTATGTCAATACATATTTAGTTATTATTTTGGGGGCCTGACCCCCTTCCATATAATGGAATGGGGTCAGGCCCCCAAAAGATGATTGAAGCATCTCACACTTATAAGGTTCTTTTTCTTGCCTTCCCAATCTCATCAGCCTTTAAAATTGCATTATATACATCCTTTACACTTACAGGGAAAGGCATATTTTTTGTAGATTGTGTTTTTACGCAGGCTGCTTCTGCAACTCTTTCTATGTCCGTATCTACTACATTCATAATTCCCATATCTGATAACGTTACAGGCAGCCCTGCTTCAATGCAAAAATCAATAACTTTATATAATTCCTCTTGTGACGCCTTTTCCAAAATAAGCTGTGCTATAGTGCCAAAGGCAACTTTTTCGCCATGCAGCATTCCATGACATTGTTCAACATAAGCAAAACCATCATTTATTGCATGAGCAGCAGCAAGTCCGCCACTTTCAAAGCCGATACCGCTTAAAAGAATATTTGCTTCCAGTACATTTTCCAGAGCCTCGGAGACTTCATTCTTCTCAACGGATCTTTTTGCTTCAATACCATTTTCCATTAATATATCATAACAAAGTTTACCCATCATAATTGCTGTATTAGTTGAATTGCCTCTTGCCATTGTTTTTGCATTTGAGCTCTTACAGGCTCTGGCTTCAAAGTATGTTGCCAAGGCATCTCCCATCCCTGCTGCAAACATTCTTACAGGCGCCTTAGCAATTACCTCTGAATCAACCAGAACTAAATCAGGATTTCTTTTTGAGAAAATAACCTTTACAACAACACCTTCATTATTATAGACAACACTTAATCCGCTACATGGCGCATCATTTGATGCAATTGTAGGTACAATAACAGTAATTCCATCCAGGCATTTTGCAACAGCCTTTCCTGTGTCAATAACCTTGCCTCCGCCAATAGCAGCAATTACATCACAATTATTAATTTTACCGATTTCCGCAATACGGTTGATTTCCTCGAAAGTACATTCTCCACTAAAATATTCAAAAATATATTCAGCTGGATTTTCATCAAAACTCATCCTAATATCCTGTGCTAACCGTTTATAGTTACCCTCACTTATAATAATTAAGATCTTTTTTCCCAATTTGCTTAAGTGCTTTCCAATATTCCTAATTTCTCCTTTACCCTGAATATACTCACAGGGATATTTTATTCTTTTAGCCATTTGCAACACTTCCCTTTTTGTTTTATAACTACTAAATACAGCAATTAATATGCCAGTTTAAGACAATATGTTGACATTGGTGCCTGGCACCAATGTCAACTCATGTCAACGACTAAACGTTGCATTTTTGCAGCAGCAGAATTTTATTGGCTTCTGGTCTTATTAGTGCATTAACCTGTATATACCTATCTTAAGGCATTATATTGCTTTCTTTTTATTGTTGCACTTTTACAACGCTGTTTTATTTTTGATACATATCTGCTTATAAATATAATAATTTTTATATCAAGCTGCATATGTTTTACTCTCTTGTTATGCCTCCCATGGTTGTTTATAATACTAGTATAAACAACCATACCATATTACACTAGGTTTGAAGGTGATGAAGTGGGCAATAAAACAGATGTTAGAATATCTGTGAGAAATCTGGTGGAATTCATTTTTCGTTCCGGAGACATCGACTCACAGTTTATGGGCAGCTCCAGGGCCTTGGACGGGACCAGGGCACATCAGAAGCTCCAGAAAAACAATGAATACAAAAGTTATCTTCCTGAGGTAGCCTTAAAGTATGACATATGCTATAAAGATTTCAATTTTTCTGTGGAAGGCCGTGCAGATGGCATTATCTGTGATGAAGAAATAACAATTATTGATGAAATTAAGTCCACGAGCAAGCCCTTTGATTATTTCGACGGGTATATCAATGAAACTCATTGGGCTCAGGCAAAATGCTATGCTTATATTTACTGCATGCAAAACAATATGGACAAAATGGCAGTGCAACTCACTTACTACCACCTGGAAACTGATGAAATTAAAAGGTTTTTGAAGCAATTCAGTAAAATCCAGCTGAAGGAATTCTTTTTTAATTTGCTGGACAAATACCTGATATGGGCAGCACTTACCAGAGATTGGACTGCTATAAGGGACACCTCTATAAAGGCTCTTGATTTTCCTTTTGATACATATCGCAAAGGTCAGAGAGATCTGGCCGTTAATGTATATAGGACAATTGCTGAAAATAAAAAAATATTTATTCAAGCTCCCACAGGTATAGGTAAAACAATATCAACATTGTTCCCTGCTGTTAAGGCAATTGCCGAAGGGCATGTATCCAAAATTTTTTATCTAACAGCAAAAACAATTGTGAGAGATGTGGCCGAGGAAAGCCTTGCCAAAATGAAGGATAATGGTCTTCGTTTGAAGGCTGTAATCCTTACTGCCAAGGATAAAATATGCTTTAAGGAAAAGTCCATATGCAATGCTGAGAGCTGTGAGTTTGCTAAAGGACACTTTGATAGAATCAATGATGCTCTCCTTGATATGCTTCAGCATGAAAACAATTTTAATAGAAAGACTATTGAAACCTATTCCATAAAGCATAAGGTCTGTCCATTTGAATTTTCATTAGATCTGACCATTTTTGCAGACTGTATAATTTGTGATTACAACTATGTATTCGACCCCAGAGTATATCTCAGGAGATTATTTTCGGATACCTCTGGCGACTATGCTTTTTTAATAGACGAAGCTCACAATCTGGTAGACAGAGCAAGAGATATGTTTTCTGCCGAGTTATCAAAGAACTCTATTATGGACTTGAAAAAGAAATTTAAAGGCAGGGAGCCAAAAATATTCAAGGCACTGGATAAATTGAATTCTTTTATGATAACTATGAAAAAATCAGCGGGTGATGGTGAATTTCTTCAAGAAGGTGAGCCAAAAGAGATCTATCCATTGTTAATGAAATTTATAAGTGTATCGGAGGAATGGCTGGCTAAAAACCAGGGAAGCGAATTTCACGAAAATTTACTGGACATGTATTTTAATGGTCTTGCATTTATGAGAACGGCTGAATTTTATGATGAAAGATACATAACATATGTTGAAAACATAATGAATGATACAATAATAAAATTGTATTGCCTGGATCCCTCCCTCCTGCTAAGGGAAGCACAAAAAAGAGGCAAGGCAGCCGTGTTTTTTTCTGCTACGTTATCACCCATAGAATATTACTCTGATATTCTTGGAGGAGAAATGTCCAGCTACAGGATGACACTTCCCTCACCCTTTGATGTAAATAACCGGGCATTGTTGATAGCTGACAACATCTCAACCAAATTTAAAAATAGAAAGAGCACCTATGGAGCTGTAGCTGAATGCATAAAAACAGCTATAGAGCAGAGGCCTGGAAATTATATTGCCTATTTTCCATCATATGTATACATGAATGAGGTTTTTACCATTTTTTCATCAAGATACCCTGATTATTATACACAGGTACAAGCCAACAGCATGAATGAGGAGGACAGGGAGGCTTTCCTTCTGGAATTTCGCAGAAAAACAGAAATTGGAATCTTAGGCTTCTGCGTACTGGGAGGAGTATTTTCTGAGGGTGTGGACCTGAAGCATGATGATCTTATTGGTGCAATAATTGTGGGTGTTGGGCTTCCGCAAATTTGTTTTGAAAGAAATATCATAAAGGACTATTTTAATAAAAAGAATTGCCACGGATATGAATACTCATATTTATATCCTGGAATGAGCAAGGTTTTACAGGCTGCCGGCAGAGTTATCCGTACTGAAGGAGATAAGGGAATTATCCTTCTTATTGATGAAAGATGGGGAACCAAAAGCTACCAGCAGTTATTTCCACAATATTGGTTCCCTAATTTAAAGGTTAGAAGTTTTAAACAAATAGAAAGTAGTTTACACAACTTTTGGTCAGGCAATCCGTAATATGTAAGAGCACTCAGATTTCTAAATTGAGTGCTCGTTTACAATACATTTCTGGATTTTTTATTTTTGTTCAATTTCTGTAACACATTGGTTTTTAATCTTTCCAACAAGAAATTGCAAGGCATCAATAACATGAGGTCTTATATCCCCTCCAATAAGAACATACATTATATCGTCACCCAGTTCCAGATGACCTTCATTAAGCCAAACCCTTACATGGAATATTCCATCCAGCTTATATGTCTCAGCAATGGCCTGTTCAACCTTTGCGGCATTATAACTAAATTCCATTCCTTTAACCAGGGAACCATCATCAAGTCCTTGGCGTACCTTTGCCTTAGGTGTTTGGCGCACAATGCCGTTATGTACTAAGAACATGCCGTCCTGTAAAGCTGCAGCATCGGCCTTTGCTTCCTTAAGCCATTGATCCATGGAAGGCGGTTCTTTTTTAGTTTGTCCATTAATCATATTTCAAGCACTCCTTAAATCCATATTTCTATTATTATAGCATAAATTTCCTTTATACTGCTGTGAAAACTCCATTTTATATTAAAGCCTTCCTTATATTTGGCACCCTTTTTAATATCAAAAAATATAATAGTACTAAAGTCATAAAGCAGGTGGTAAATATGAATTACAGAGATATGGTGGTTGGTGTTGATGCACTTATTCCTCTAAAAAGCGGTCAGTATGTAAGAGGAATAAATTTTGATAATGCTGCTACAACCCCTCCATTTAAACCAGTATTGGAAGCAGTAGTGGAGTTTTCCCCCTGGTATTCCTCTATTCATAGAGGTACAGGTTATAAATCACGGTTTTCAGCTGAACTTTATGATAAGGCAAGAGCTGAAGTGCTTAGATTTGTAGGTGCGGATCCAAATTACTATACAGCCATTTTTGTGAAAAACACTACTGAGGCTATAAATAAGCTTTCTTACAGATTATGCAATAAAACAAAAAAATGTACAGTACTCTCCACATCCATGGAACATCACTCAAATGATTTACCGTGGAGAGATAAATATGATATAGATTATATTGATATAAACGATGATGGAACATTATCAATGGAAGATATGAAATTAAAGCTGAAAAAATATGAAAATGAGGTTAAGCTTGCTGCTGTTACCGGAGCTTCAAATGTTACCGGAGCAAAAAACCCCATTTATGATATTGCAAGGCTTTGCCACGAAAATGGTGTAAGGCTATTAGTGGATGGTGCACAGCTAGTGCCACACAGTCCAATAAACATGGGAAAGCCTGGTGATCCGGATAATATTGATTTTCTTGCATTTTCAGGTCACAAGATGTTTGCTCCCTTTGGCACAGGTGTTCTTATCGGTCCAAAGGAGGTATTTATGAATGGAGCTCCTGACTATGTGGGTGGTGGCACTGTAAAATATGTTACCCATGACTATGTGGGCTGGGATGAGCCTCCAGAAAAAGAAGAAGCAGGTTCTCCAAATGTAATTGGAGCTGTAGCACTGATGGCTTCAATTCGGACTTTAAATAATTTAGGAATGAAAAATATTGAAAGCCATGAAAGGCAGCTCACTGCCTATGCCTTAGAAAGACTTAAGGAAATACCTGAGATAGTGCTGTATGATGCAGTTCCTGTTGAAAACAGAGTGGGAATAATACCCTTTAATATTAAGGGTATACCTTACGACAAAACATCAGTGCTTTTATCTGATATTGGCGGTATTGCTTCAAGATGCGGCTGCTTCTGTGCCCAGCCCTATGTGCAGCGTCTTTTAAGATTGTCCCCTGAACAGGTAAAGAATTATATTAATAATCCGGAAATAAAAAGACCTGGCATGGTACGAATCAGTTTTGGACTTTACAATACTATTCAGGAAATTGATATATTTGTCAGAGTTTTAAAGAAAATTATTCAAGGTAACGGTATCAGCCTGTGATTTAACTAATTAAAGCAGCCTTTTATGGGACTGCTTTTTTGCTGCAGCATAGATTTAAACAAATAGCTGCATATCCGAATTTAATGCATCTCTTAAATAATCTGCTGCAGTTATTATTTCAAGCTCCGGGATGAATTCCTCCTGCTTAAAGCCCATAACCTCCACAGACATTTTGCATCCATAAAATTTAACTCCTTTTTTTATTGCTCCATTCAGAAAATCAATTAGTTCAGGAGTATTTGTTTCCTCCATCATTTCCACAAGCATTGCTTTGCCTATTCCAGCCATATTCATTTTTGATAATGGCAGTTCATCCGGTCCTCTGGGGGTCATAGTGCTGAACATCTTTTCATACATTGATTTATCCTCCAGTGACATTTTCACAGGATCCCTTAATATGAAAAGTCCCCAAAAGGCACAAAATATGGTCACCTCAACCTCAAGCTCCCTTGCAGCATTTGCAATAGTCAAGGCAGCCAGCGCTTTATCATATTCGCCGCTGAAAAGAAGCAGGTTTAATTTCTTACCTTTAACATTATCCTCATGCACCTTAATCATCTCCTTATTATTAATTATTCTGCAAAAACATATTTTTTATGCTCTGATAATCTATGATTAAAGGAAGTGCTAATGTCAAAGGTTAAATAAGATTTTTAAAAAGGGAACTCCCGGTAAGGTAAAAATGTAAAACCTTTCCGGGAGTTGATTATTTATCATCTTCTTTTTTACCAGGCAGCCTCCCCTCTTTCCGAACAGCTTCCCGCAGCAGAAATTCAATATGTGCGTTTACACTGCGGAATTCATCGGCAGCCCATTTTTCCAAGGCATTATAAAGTTTTGGGTCAAGGCGCAGTGGAAACTGTTTTTTTGTATCCATAGTCTGTTACCAGGCTTTAATATATAGTTCCAGTATTAATTACTGGCTGAGCAGAACGCTCCGATACTATTGATACCAACAGGTTATTAATCATGGCAGCCTTTCTTTCTTCGTCCAGCACCACTACATTATCCTTTTCAAGACGCTCTATTGCCATTTGAACCATTCCCACAGCTCCTTCAACAATAATTTGTCTAGCTGCCAGAATTGCATTTGCCTGCTGACGCTGAAGCATAGCACCGGCTATTTCTGTAGCATAAGCCAGATGAGTGAGCCGTGCTTCAGAAATTTCCACCCCTGCTATAGAAAGCCGCTGCTGCAACTCAATAGCAAGTTCTTTCGCCACCTCTTCACCATTACCCCTTAGTGAATATCCTTCTCCCTGGTAAAGGTCGTAAGGATAACGGCTGGCCACATGACGAAGGGCAGTCTCGCTCTGGATCTCCACAAACTGTTCATATTTATCCACATCAAAAATAGCTTTTGCCGTATCGATAACCTTAAATACCACAACTGCAGCAATCTCTACGGGATTTCCTTCGGTATCATTTACCTTCAAGGTTTTGCTGTTAAAGTTACGAACCCTTAGTGAAACTCCTTTGCGAGTTGACAACGGTACTGTAAGCCAAATTCCCTGCTGGCGTATGGTCCCGATATAACTGCCAAAGAAAATAACCACCATTGCCTTATTGGGCTGTACCACCTGAATACCGGTAGCTAAAATAATTCCAAGTACAATAATTAGAATGCCCCACGGGTTGTGCTTTGTAAACAAAGTAACTCCAAATGCAAACATCGCCAAACAAACAACTAGTGCTAAGAAACCATTCACGGCCCATGCCTTGTGCTCATTCATAACTAAGACCTCCATAATAATATTAATTTGATACTATTATGATATCACTTTTGTTATAATTTGTAAACAAAATTCTCTTAGTTAATTAACTGACACCCAATACCCTATTACTTATAGCTGGCTTCATAAATAGCTATGCAGTCCTCTACGCTCAGTTCACATCTGTCAGCCAGGAACAGTGCGCCCATTGCATCCTTGGCATTATGGGCAAAGGCATCAAACTCCTCCGGCTTTATTCCATAATCGGACATTTTTAAATCTGCTACACCACATTCTTCCTGCAGCTTTGAAAGCATAGTAATGAAATCCATAGGTTCTTTAGCATCCTCCATGCCCATGGCCTTTGCCATACGTATAAAGCGCTCATCACAAACATGCTTATTAATAAAATAGGTGAAATATGCTTTGCTGAGCATGATAAGTCCCGCTCCATGTGGCAAGTCCTGATGGTATGCAGACATGGCATGCTCCAGTGAATGCTGGCTGGAGGTTGTGCCTACACACATCACCACACCAGACAGGTTATTTCCAAAGGCAACTCTCTCTCTTGCCTCCATATCATTCCCGTTCTTAACCGCTCTCGGAAGATATTTGCTTACATTTTCAACAGCAGTGATTGCGTACATATCACTCATTAAATTTGTTTTATTATTGATATATCCTTCCACGCTGTGGGACAGGGCGTCCCACCCCTGGAAAGCAGTAAACCTTGGTGGCACTGTTTTCATAAGTTCAGGATCTACTATGGCTAAAACCGGAAATAGCTCTGGACCTTTAACAGCTGTCTTTTCATGTGTCTCTTCATTTGTAATTACAGCTCCCGCATCTGTCTCGGAGCCTGTGCCTGCTGTTGTTGTAATGGCTATAATAGGAAGGGGCTTATTTATAAAAGCTTTTCTCTTTCCTGTTCCAGACTGAACATAGTCCCAGAGATCCCCAGGATTTACTGCCATAACAGCCATAGCTTTAGATGCATCCATAGGACTTCCCCCACCTATTGCCACAATAAAATCACAGCCATTTTCTTTTGCAAATGCAGCCCCGGCCATAACAGTTGATTTAAGCGGATTTGGTTCCACCTTATCGAATACTGCAGCTTCAACTCCTGCAAGCTTAAGCTGTTCCTCCACCCTGGCAAGATATCCGTTACCTCTTGTAGACTTGCCTTTTGATATTACAATCATTGCCTTTTTTCCAGGCATAGCCTGATCCTTAAGGCAGTTTAACTGACCTGAACCAAATAATGTTCTAGTTGGTATAAACATATTAAAACTCATATTTAATCCTCCAAACTTTAATTTACTAATTTTCCTATAATTATATTCTAGTCCTTGGAGTTGTCTTTAAGTCAAGGGATTTTTAACTTTTATCAAAAAAATCTCCCAAACCATCCGTCTGGGAGAATAATAAACCATGGGTTACAGCTACTTTCCTGCTTCCTCAAGTTCCTTAATAATTATTTTTTTCATTTTCATCATCAATTGTATTTGAGCATCGGTCTTAATCAGTTCTCTCATATTGTAAGGTACAATTTGCCAGGACAGGCCGAACTTATCCTTAACCCAACCACATTGTTCAGCTTCTTTGACATGAGACAATTTATCCCAGAAGTAATCAATCTCTTTTTGGTCTTCGCATTGAACAATCATTGATATTGCTTCATTGAAATGAAAATATGGGCCACCATCCAATGCAGTATAATCTTGTCCGTTTAGAGTGAATTCGGCAGTAATAACCTTGCCTGCCATGCCTTTGAAGTGTTCGTCAAGGCTCTCATCAGGATACCTGGCGATATTATGTATTTGAGAATTGGGAAAAATACTTACGTAATAGTTAACTGCTTCCTCACAATTATTGTCACCAAACCAAAGGGAAGGTACTATCTTTCTCATTTATACATCTCCTTACATTAATCTAAATTCGTGAAACTTGTAATCAAATGTTTCTCAAGCCATTCCTTTAATATTAAAGCATGGTTTTCTGTCTGGTTTTTTGCGGTATATATTAATGTCACATTTACGGCTTGAAGCTTTTTTCTTAGCTTATCAAGGAATTCAACAGTATCCTCATTTATGTCAAGCTCATGGATATATTTTTTCTTAAACTCATCCATCAAAATCAGATCATGGTGAAATTCTTTTCTGAGTTCTGTACTTGGTGCAATTGATTTTGCCCACTCATCCACATGAGCTTTTTCTTTACTGATTCCTCTTGGCCACAACCTGTCTACTAAAATTCTGTACCCGTCAGTTTCCCCAAATGGGTCGTATATTCTTTTAATATTTATATGATACATAACTATCTCCTCATCCGCTTATAATTCTATTCTCCTACAGGTATTTCAGGTCCTGGCAAGTTCAGTTGATAAAAAGCAAGGTCCAGCCATTTGCCAAATTTAAAGCCAGCTTTTGTTATTTTCCCTGAATATTCAAAGCCTAATTTCTCATGGATTTTTATGCTGCCTTCATTAGCTGCGTCAATACCAGCAACAATAGTAGCATATTCTTTTTCATCAGCAATTTTTATTATTTCCTTCATTAACATTGTTGCAATACCTTGATTTCTATAATCCCTATGAACATATACAGAATGCTCAATGGTATATTTATATGCAGGCCAATCCCTGAAAGGGCCAAATGAAGCAAATCCAACAGTCCTGCCGTTTTCTTTAAACACCATCACAGGATATCCCTCCTGCTTCTTTTTTTCATACCATTTTTTTCTCTCCTCCAAAGTCTGGATCTTATACGTATAGACCGCTGTTGTATTCAATATGGCATCATTATAAATTTCTAAAATACTTTCTAAATCTTTTTCACCTGCTTCTCTTATCATTTAATAACCCCTCTCACACTACTTTTCTACATATTAACATTTCAAATATAAACTGTAAAATTATCTTAATAGTACTAATACCATTCTTTCTTTTGGCTTATTAGGCCGCCTTTGATAATTTAAACAGCATAAAAAGGACCTGTTAAAACAAGTCCTTAAGGCATATTCTCATTATCATCCTGCCACAGCCCAAAAGTATTTCCTTCAGTATCGATGCAATTTGCAAGCCAGCCCCATCCAGGCACCTTCATTTTTGATTGAATTACTTTTCCTCCGGCCTTTTCCACCTTATTGCAGTACTCATCAATATTGTCCACACCAATATAAACTGTAATTCTTTGAGAAGGGTCTCCCCTCATACCTAGGCCGCCGCCAACACCTTTAGTACCGTCCAGATCCTTGGTGTCAATGAGGTAATAGTCCGGCATGCCGGGTGGACTTTCAATAGTCCATCCAAATAATGATTCATAGAACTTTTTTGCCCTTTCAGGTTTTTCTGAAGCTACATCAAAATGAACAATTGTAGGCATAAAACAACCTCCTTTTTTCAAATAATGAAAGCTTGCCCCTGTTTTTTAAATTTATTGATTATATACGCTTATACCTTATCAAAGTCAAGAAAATCATGTCATTATTTTTGTTTTATACCTGTAGCTGTCTTTACAAATAACAAATCATGTTTTTTCACACCCTCAGCCATCCCCGGAATCCCCTTGAACCATAATATGATTCCGCACCGTTATGATACTTGAATACAGTATTATAGCGTCGGTCACAATATATGGCACCTCCAAGTTTTCTGATGTCTGAAGGTGTTTTTACCCAACTGGACGTCTTACTATCAAAGTTCCCTAGCTTTTGCAGCTCCCGGTATTGTTCTTCCGTTAATACTTCAATGCCCATGTCTGCTGCCATCCCCAGAGCGCTGTTTTTTGGTTTATTTTCTTTCCTGGACTCCAGTGCTTCATTGTCATAACACAGGCTTCTGCGGCCTTTAGGACTTTCAGGGGAACAATCATAAAAATAATATTCACTCGTGGTTTCATCATAACCGACAACATCCGGTTCTCCCCCAGTCTTCTCCATTTCATTAAGAGACCAAAGTTTTTTAGTGTCAGCTTCCAGCTTTACTTGAACCTTTATCCATTCAATTCCCTTGTGACGATCCATATTTTTCTCAAAACGGACCTTTAATACATTGAGCAATTCCTCACGCTGCTCAGGTGACAGCTCACTTTTTTCATTTTCCATAATAAAAACTCCTTATACAAATAGAATGTTGATATTATAATACCCTATTTAGGGTATTCAATTTCAAAATCATGAAGAAGCACTTTTAATGCTATGGAAGGATACTTCAGAAAATTCCTCCATGCCAAACATATTTGATCAACCATATTAACATCAATTATATTCATTTTCTGATATAATTCAACCACATAGTTAAACATAATTTACCTATAGTTTGTGGGAAATTCTTTAAGGTTATCCGGCTTTCACTATGATATTGGGAATCCCTCATTAGAGACTTGAGAAACTCCAGACTTTAAATTTTGGGCAAAAATGTGCAAAATTTCAATTAATGTTCAATGTCCGGGTGAAAATATCTTGAAAACCTGCGTATATATCAATAATTTTCATAAAAAATGGAATAAATTTAATTGCCGAGCGGTCAAGTCCTTTTTTGTGTGTAAATTATTTGTTCGGCTATAGTTCCTATTTA
>CALBDU010000075.1 GCA_937927335.1 uncultured Clostridium sp. | reverse complement strand
GCTTTTTTAGCCTCAGCTCTGGTGTTAAAATTAAAATCATTTAACCATTCCATCTTGAGTTTACCCCAGAAGGATTCCATAGGTGCATTATCATAGCAATTGCCTTTTCTGCTCATGCTACATACAAATCCATTATTTTTAAGTAAATTTTGGTAGTTATTACTGGCGTATTGTATTCCGCGGTCTGAGTGTATCAATAAGCCAGCCTTGGCCCCAGTTCTTCCAACAGCCTGATTTAAAGCTGCTGATACAAGCTCAGTTCTCATATGACTATCCATAGCCCAGCCTACTATTGAACGATTGTATAAATCCAATATACCAGCTAGATAAAGCCAACCTTCTTTTGTGTAAATATATGTTATGTCTGATACCCATTTCTGACTTGGTTTTTCAGCTGTAAAATTCCTGTTTAGAATGTTATCCGCTACAGGAAGATTATGCTTAGAGTTTGTAGTTGCCTTATATTTTTTAACGACCTTAGAGCGTATGCCGTTTGACCTCATTAACCTTGCTACACGGCCTTTGCTTGCTTTCTGGTCTTCTGGTAAATTCTTTGTTATTTGAGGTGCACCATATATCCCATGACTTTTTTTATGAATTGCTTTTATAGTTTCAAGTAGCTTTTTATTTTCCTTGCTCCTATTGCTTTCACCTCGTGAGATATATGCATAATAACCGCTTCTTGATACTCGCAGGGCCTTACACATCTTTGCAATCTGAAATTTGAAGCGGTTTTCATAAATAAATTTAAACTTATTTATTTCAGATTTTTCGCAAAGTAGGCCGCGGCTTTTTTTAATATTTCATTTTCTTCCTCAAGGTCTGCTAATTTTTTCTTTAATTTTCTAATTTCATCATCTTCAGGCTTGAGTTTTCCGCTGCCAGGAAAAGCATTTACACCATCTTGTTCACATGCTTTAACCCAATCCCTTACTGTAGAATAGTGTACTCCCAATTCCTTTGCCATCATGCTTGTTGTAGATTCACCTGATAATATTCTCGCAACTGCTTGTTCCTTAAATGCTTTATCAAATTTTTTCCTCTGATTCACTTTGAATCCCTCCATCCCCTTACTTTTATTATATAGGGATTCTTAGTGTCCATCAAATTGGAGTAGGGTCA
>CALBDU010000074.1 GCA_937927335.1 uncultured Clostridium sp. | reverse complement strand
TTTATTTATGAACGCAGAAAGGGCCGTTGCAAAATTTTCATTTTGCAACAGCCCCGTAATATAAATCATTACATTTATTTACACAATTCTCTCTATATCAATTAATTTCTACATTTGTAATAATTTATTATATCATAAAATATATTGATACATCATTATTTAACAAAATATATCAACTTATAAAGGATTAATTGTATAATAAAGGCACCTACTAATTTCTTAGTAAGTGCCATTTTTTATACTTTGGATAGTTGAAGTTGAAGCATCATATTTTCTTGCAGTTCCTCTAATACCGAAGGTTTTTATATCCTGCAATATAACTTCTTGATCTTCACTATTAAATCTCTTATGTTTTTTGCCTGGCATTATAAATTTTGCTTTACATACCTTTGGTGAAAACGTGGTATATTTTATACCGTGTTTTTTTAGTTTAGAAATATCGTCAACAGAAACTAACACATTGTATTTAGCAATTTCGCCGATAGAGTTGTCTATCACTTTTCCATCTATCAATGTCCACTTCATTTATAAAACCTCCAGCTGTTTCGTTTATTAAATAAATACCACATCTGAATATAATTTTACCTTTTTATAATACCCAATCCATGAATTCTTCAACATCATAAATGCTATTGATGGATCTCACTTTCTTTTCCTGGTACCGTTTTTCAAATTCGATCCTAAACCACATTGATTTCCTTATTTTTCTTATAGCTCTATTTTCAATCTGCCTTACTCTCTCTCTATTTATATCAAACACCTCTGCAATATCCTCTAATTTCATACGCTTGTTTCCATACCAGCCATAACGCATTTTTAAAACTTCCTGTTCTTTCAATGTGTTATTATTATTCATGACTGTCTCTAATTCTTTTCTTAGGCCTTCAATATAAAGCTTTTCATCGACATTTTCAAAACCATAGTCTACACCTTCAATATATTCTATTAATTCTGAGTCGTTATCTTCTCCGACTGGGGAATTTAAACTTTTTTCATCCAGCCTATTATTATAATTTAAGTATCTATATATCCTTTGATTAATCCAATATACTGCATATGTAATGAATTCGGCTTTATTTTCATAGTTAGGATCATATTTATCAGCTGCTATTATAAGTCCTATAATTCCCTCCTGAATTAAATCCTCTGAATCTATCGATTTATTATGTTTTAGTTTAAATCTATAAGTAAGCTTTCGAACCATACCTATATTTTGTTCTATAAGCTTATTTAAGGCCAATTTATCACCTGCCTGGTATAATTGAACCAATTCTTCATTAGTCATTGTCTACCTTCTTTCGTGATTGTCTGCTCAAAATTGAAGGATAGTAAATAATATTGACGACCCTTCAATGAAGTTTAACGATTTTAAATCGGGAAATTTATTGTGTTTTTGCTTCACGGGCATAGCCTTTTTAGAATTTGGACCATTAGACACCATGACCATAGGTACAAATGGAAATGGAAACGCCCTTTGAAAAAATTTTATGCCTAGAAAAAACCTGGGCGTCAGCGCACCCGCAATACTTATCTTTCCGTCACAGTACCTTTTTATATCTGGCCAATAACAAGAACTTGTCTTTGTAAGTAGAGTTCTCCGCTTTATCAGAGTATAGTCTTTATAAAAAATATTTTATTTTTATTGATACTGTTGGTAGGTAGTTTTAATATAAAAAATAACGCCTTATTATATGGTTTTCATTACTTTTTAAATATCATTTATCTTAGAATTCTGTGACATTCGATTAAGAAAAACTCTACTAATATATGCACTATTTTTTTGTCTTTTAATGTTACAACTACTCAATATGTGATATTGACGTTTAAATAAAGATTTATTGCCGTTTTTTCTTGTTTAATCTGTTTAGCAATTTTATTTATAGGTCTTTTCCTTTGTCTGTATACAACGATATCAATTTATTCACAGATTCATTTAAAAGTGATATGAAATCTGCTGTTAAAGTATTCTCATATGGCATTATTGGATAATAGTTGCCATCTATATCGACTAAAACACCTATGATTTCCTTAACACGTCCTGCATCGATCAATTCTGATATATCAAATAGCTGGCTATTCATTTGCTCCTTATTTAAATTAATTTTTATCTTATTTGTTATATCTATTACATTATTCATAAATAACCACCCTTAATATTAAAGTATAGATTCCTGATTTAAAATCAGGAATCCATTAAAGCTTGTACTAAATTTCTGATAAGGATAATCTCTGTCTTTTTCTAAAATAGTTATCCATTTTTCTTTCAAATTCTGCTTCAGTCATTAAAATGGCTTGATAAATATCATCTCTTGAAGCGCTGCCCTGAATAATAATTTGTGGTGAAAAGTTAATACTTGGTCGTTGTATTTCCGTATTCAGAACACTTTTAAGTTTTGATATAGGTGATACAATTTCATCTTCGGAACCTTCGCCAATATTAGCAAGTATACCCCCAGATCTATGTTGTATATATCCACCCTGCGCTAACATCGGTATCTTTGGAATATTTATTCCTAAACTCTTTCCACCAATACCTGGTACCCAGCTTGGTACATCAACTTTAATTGAACTTAAGCCTCCTATGAGGATATTAATTCCACTTACCATTAGGTTTATAAAGGATTTAATGCCGTTCCATGCACCTTTAAATACCCCTATTAAGAATTGTTCAATTGGAGTAAATGCATTTACAATACCCTTGCAAAGTGAGATAGCTCCGTCTTTTATTGCATTCCATGTTTTTATAACAAAATCATGGAACACTTTATTTTTGTTATATGCAACCACTAATATAGATACTAATGCTATAATAGCCGCCACCACTATAAATACTGTGTTGGCCTTCATTACTGCATTGAATGCCTTTTGAGCAGCTGTAAAAGCTTTAGTTATTCCAGTTGATATCTTATTAGCAGTATCATGAGCTTTTAATGTCAGATCTCCTGCTTTTGTTGCTGCTGATGCAAGAATTTCTGATTTTCTAAACTTCTCTACAGCTTCTCTGACTTTATTGATATTATCATGGGCATCCTTAAAAGTTTTTATAGTTTTATTCATAGTGCTTGTTATTCCATTTATCGTTTTAAACCCTGCAAAGGCTCCAACCATCCCTATAATAATGGCTTGGGATGCTTTTCCGTGGTTAGCTACAAAATCAAATAGTCCCTTTGCTACAGGCATGACTTTCGTTGATATTGATGTACCTATAGCAATCGTATTATCACCGAATCTTTTAATTTCAACCTGATTATTTTTAATAAATCCTGCTAAATTTGAAAACCCTTTTTGAATTGGAGGAAGCATTTTCGATATTATAGGCAAAACTGCATTACCTGCAACAAGCCCAAATTGAGACGTCTGACTTTTTAAGGATGCTATTTCAAGTGAAACTTTATGTGCCAACTCTGGATCTATTCCTATGCCTTTTGTTTTAGCCGCCTCTGCTGCAACATCGCTATAATTAGCTAATATTGAGGTTAAAGAAGCACCTTTCGCTCCTAAAACTGATGCAGTAAAGGCTTCTTCATTTCCACTATCGGCTGCTTTCTGATATGCTGCAGCTAATCGTGAAAGTTGTTCATTCATAGGTAGAAGTTTCCCTTTTGTATCCGTTAATGAAATCCCATATTGCTGTAATGCTTTAGATGTTGCATTTCCATTCTTACCAGCTGATTCAAGGCCTTTATCTAACCTTAGCATGGTACTTATAAAAGGTTGGGAATCAGTCCCACTTAATTTAAGCATTCTGTTAAGGTTCGATGCTTCTGCAGCTGATATATGCATCTTTTGAGATAACATATAAGTATTATTACCTGCTTCAATTGCGCTGCTGGCAAATTCAACTAACCCGGCTCCGCCGGCTATTGTTGTTATAAGTCCAGCTGCATTTTTAGATATATTGCTAATACTTTTATGAGCTTTTTCAGATGAAGAAGATACTGAATTTAACTTTTTTTCTAAATTACTTACTTGCTTTTGTGCTGTAGAAAATGAGCTGTTAAATGTTGACGATATTTTCGCTCCTAATTTGAAAGCTACTTCATACATTTTACTCGCCATATTTTCACCTTCTTTATATGAGTATTAAATGTATCAAAGACTATCTATTTAATTCTGAAATCATTGCTTCGACAAGATAAATACCTTTATTTCTCAGTGGCATATAATAATCATTTATAGTCTTACCATTTGGGAAAATTACTTTATCTTTATTGAAAGCACCTGCAACCATTACAGCTATATGAGCTGTTTCTCCTGCTCCAGTAGCAACATCTTCAAGAGCGATTCCGAATAGATCTGATGGAATTGCTGTATCTCCTGGTTTGGCAATTTCATCTATCAAAATGCCGTCATTTACTATTTCACCTGCAGAAATTACAGTGTTTTCAGGTACCAATTTAGAAACTATCTCTGGTTCATTAGTACCATTATAAAAATTCTGAAATTGCATGTCTGCCATATAAATTACTTCCTTTCATTATTTATTTTTAAAGTGACTTGCAATCAATGCTGCTGCTTGAATTTCCTGATTTGAGGATTTGTTTTTTCCCTTGGTGCTGATAGATCCATTGTTTGAGGATTTTGCTGCATTATTCTTTAAAGCATCCGCCAATTCAGCAACTCTTTGTACTTCACTTTGTCTGAAATCGAAATTGTTTTTCGCATTAAATGCTTTTTCATAAGCTTCGGTTTTAAGTGCTTTTACCAATTCAGGATATTCTCTTTCGAGATCTTGTACAGTTTTTATATTATTCATTGATTTCACTTCCTTCCATATCTTCTAATGGATATCTTTCATAAGTTGTATTACAAACGTCCATTCCGCCTACTTTATCCTCAATTGTATTAGGTGTAACGCCTGCTTTAACAACTTGTCTTACTCCCCATTTAACAATTTTGGATGCAATATTTTCATTTGGCTTGGCTTCTTCAGAATAATGCCCTGGTATATGATGATAAAGATCATCTAAAATATATCTATTTTTATTAAAGCCTCTTTCAGACTGTTCTTTTTGATTTAACACTCCTTCACCATAGATATATTTTTCTATAGTCAGTAATTGATTTGCAATAAATTGTGGATGTCTTTCAGCACCATCACAATCATTTTTAGCTTTTGTTATTTTTTCATCTATCTTTTTTTCAAAAGCTGCCTTTTCCTCTTCGATTTTTCGTAATTCCAGTCTAAACCTGCTAACTTTTTTATCATTATCCTCTAATTCCTTTATCGCATCTTCATATATCTCCATAGCCTTTATTTTCATGCCACCATCTGCATTTATGGCCTGTCTATAAATTTCTTTTTCATGATCAAGCTGCTTTATCTCTTCTTCAAGATTAAAGATAACTTTTCTTGTTTTTACCATATCTTCTGCTTTACCTTCAATATCTTGATTTACATATTGATCTTTCAATTTAACAATTTTGTTATAAATCTCTTCTCTTTTAGAATTAATGCTGCTTATTCTATCTCTTATTTTTGTATTTCTGTCACTTTGCTGATTCAAAAGTTCCTCAATTTGCTGATTTATTGTTTTTCTGGCCATATTAATTTACCTCCTTAATATCCATCTCTTTTTTTACTGCAACTGTTCTAACAATATTTAAAGCTCTTAGGCCTTTTGTAGATTCAGTTTCAAAGAATTCAACACTATCACCGATATTTAATGCATTAAAATCAGGTTCAATCACGTCACATTTATGGAAAAATATTCCTTGACCTGTTTCATCCTTGATAAATCCAAATCCATCTTTAATAAATATCCTGCAGACTATACCTTCGGTTGTATCTGAAATTTTATTATTCATAATTTATCCTCCATCTAAATTCGCAAGCGTTTGCGAATTTCTAGGCCCGCATTTAAAATGCGATCCTATTTTTTTATTTTATTTTGGTTATTTTCTTCAGCTTTCTTTTCCCAGTACCGGTCCTGGATTTGCTTAACTTTCTCAGGATTCTTTTTTCTCCATTCTCGGAAGTATTGATTCTTTATCCTCCTGGCTTCTTCATTCAACCATATCCCTCCTTTCAAGTAACTCAACCCAAAATTGGGTTCAGTACGTACTTTATTACATAATAAAAAGCCCAGGAATACATTAACTCTATAAAAGAGGTAATAATATTCCCGGGCCCATGACATTCATCAGAGCTTCCACTTACCATTAAGTGGGGTACTTACAATATTTATCTTTATATTTATTATACTACATACCTAATCTTAATTCCAGTATTTTCAATGGTTTATTACTTATCTGATTTCTTAATTATAAATGGCATTGTGAATGCTCCTATATCCAGTTCAACATTTTTCATTTCTTCTTTTAATTCTTCTAAGGAATTAATTCCGAATCTTTCTTTTGCATATTTCAATTGATGATCCAGCTTATTCATAATTTTCTCGTTCACTTTTTTCATATCCCCTCTTATCCAATTCTTTTATAAGATATTCAAGTTCTCTATCATTCAACATATCTGCTACAGCATCTGCAAGGGCAATTGTATATTTACGTTCCAGCTCATCAGTATCTTTAGGAAGAATTAAAGTTACAGTATTCATTCTGAGTTCCTTCTTATCTTTTTGCTTTTATGTATAATTAGAATTACTCTTTTCATTGTTAGACATCCTTTCTTTTAACAATTTTCTCTTATGGGTATTTTTAAGCTCATTTAATAAAGCATAAAATTTTTTCTCTTTCTCTAACATATTCATTCTCCTTTTCCTATGCATATAAATAAAATCATTTAAACTTTATTTTTCCTTCGTAATACAGCTTCGCCCATATTTTTGCAAGTTCTTTACTTAAATTCTTACCACTCTCATTGATTACCCTTACAGTTATCTCCTTCTTCTTTGCCATGTTTATCCTCCAGGAAACGTTCCAACTTTTTAAATAAGTTTTCCTCTTTTTCTATTATTATATTTATGTTATTCATAACTTTCCTCCACAGTGTACTATTCTTCCCTTTATCTTGAATTATAATCTTTCTTCCATTGTAGCAGCTCCTGAAGCTCTGGAGTCTTATGCTGCTGCTGGCAATAATCTATATAGGCTTGTAAAATGAATACTGACATACCGTTCAGCTCCTATCTGCTATACATCTTCATTCTGTCTGCAAAAGTATCTTTTAACGCCTTAGCATACCATTCATTCTTTTTATATTTTTCAAGCAAATCTGATTCAAAGTCATCCAATGTTAAGCCTTTAAGAAAGTAATTTTTCAGTATATATTTAATTATTTCCTCTGTTGTTCCTTCTCCAGTCTTGAATATTCTTTTCATAAAAGCTCTGCTATTCACTTAATACCTCCTTGATGAACCTATCCTTTTCTTCCTGGTTGCTGTATGAAACACATATCTTAATCATGCTATCATCCTTCTTCGTCCAGATTGCGTTTTTATAATGAGCCCTCTTCCAGTAATTAACCTATGTAGCTCTAAGTCTCGTATCCTTTCAGTAAGTGATTCATTCATCATTATTATGAAATAGCCTGGCTCCTTTATTCGTATACCCGGCACTGTACTGGAAAAAATGGTATCACATAAATAGAATCTTCTGCCTTTGTATTTAAATGTTTTATATTCTTTTACCATATTTTATTTCTCCTTTATTCATTCTAGATATTCATGGTTTGAAGCTTTAATCTGCCCCTTTTTTCTTCAATACTGCTGCTTCCTTGCATTACATATTTGTTTTTAAATACATTCTTATGGATTTTACTTAAAACAAGGGTTTTCATGTTACCTATATCTGCATTAGCACCGATTATGAATATATTCGCCTTTCCAATTTTACCCTGATTTATCATTGTTATAGTACTGTAGCCTTTGACCCCAGTAATGTCTCCATTTGAAAATTGAAAAGAATTTAAATATACATTAGTTTCTTCAACCAACTCGCTTAATTGTCTTAATTCTTTTTCATACTCACACATGAGATGTATTAAAAATATTTCAAGTTTCTCGAAACTATCATATTCTTTTACCTTTTTATATGTTTCAGTATGTTTAAATCCATCCATTGCCTTATGTCCACTTGATATATTCAAAAATGCTAACATTGATAGGAAAATTGGGCTGCCATCGCAATGATATTTATAATCACATGCACAGAATTCATACTTTTCATAAACATATGCATGTATTAACTCATGCGCAATAACCTCTTTTATCCGTTGCTTGGTGAATGTTTTACAGAAACCCATTCCTGAAAGTCCATTTTCATATTCATAATATACTTTCTTACTAATTGTAATTTTATGAATAAATTTATACTTATACTCCGTATTTTCAATAGTCTCATACGTTCCTTGTACCCTATCATCAAGATCACCAGTTTCAATTATTACTTCATTGCATAATAATTTCCTATGCTTCCTTGGAAACATTTTTTTCTTTAATTCCTTTTGTACCTGGACTAATAACTTATCAATATTCTGCTGCATATTATTCTCCTCTTGACATTTAGCTCATTCAGGAAGTAAACTGTAATTGTCTAGGTTACTGGCTTACTTCCTAAGTAAGCTATTTTTTTTATTTCAGGACTAAGCTCATATAATTTCTATTATATGGGCTTTTCCCATTTGCACGTTCTTCTTTGACAGGTTTAGTTAATTCATAATTTTTAAGCTGTAATATGTCATTAATTATTCTTTTTTCCTTTTCACTTTGAAAGCTGATTTTAATTTTGATCAAAGCTTTCTCCTCCTTGTCGTTCTAATCGTATTTTTCCTTCTAAAACTCTGCCTACCAATATCCTGATCTCTTTTGAAGATCTCATATACCCTCGTCCAACTCTTTTTATTAAAACTTCTAATGGAATTTTCATATCATTTCGCCCAATTACATATTCTCTGATATTTTGGATCCCAATAGAATCCGGCTTTGAACCCATTTACATTTCTTCCTTTCAACATATGAATTTCAATACACTCTGGATTAACTTCTGCATCTTTAACATTGTAGTTGAGTTTTCCGGCATTATTTAATTCCTCTCTTACTTTCGGATCTTCAAGATCTTTGTTTCTATATACTGCTACAACATAGTCGCTATCTTCTGCAATTCCGCCAGATTCTTTAATATCTGATAGAGCTGGCTCTTTATCTCTTCGCTGTTCAATTGCTCTGTTTATTTGTGCAGTTATTACTATAGGAATTCTTAATTTCCCAGCAAGCAATTTTAATTTTCTTGTTAGTGATGCCAGTAATACAGCTCTATTTTGCTGCTCCTTAGAGCTGCTATCAGTTACACGATTAATCAAATCAATAAATACAATATCTACTTTGTTCTGAAGCTTGTCTTTTTTTATTTGATTAATAATTTTATTAATATCATCCATATATTCATATATTTCAAGATCTTTTTTGGCTAAAAACTTAGATACAAATTCTGTTATCTGCTCCTTTTCTTGATCAGTTATATTGCCAGTAAATATTTTGTTAAAATCAATAGTGCAGCCATTTGAACTTAATTTATTAAATATTTCTTCTCTACTCATTTCTAATGTGTACAAAGAGATTTTTTTATTGATCCTCAGCATATTCAATATTATTTGACTTACAAGTATGCTTTTTCCCATACCTGTATATCCGGCAATTGTGATTAATTGTCCTGACAGCAGACCACCTATTTTTCTATCAATAGTATCTAATCCAAGTTTAATTCCCATGTCTTTTTTAGGAGCATATAGATTTTCAATATAATCAAACAAGCTTTCTTTAGTATTTTTAGAATTATTTTCAGTTATTAGTATCTGATCTAATAATTTATATAGGTCATTACTTATGCTTTCACATGAATTTGCAAGATTTATGCTTCTCATGGAATTGTAAATTGCCCTCTTATTTTTATAATCAAGCAATAAATTTAAATGTGTTTCAAAATTTGATGTACTGATTGCAGCTTCTTCAGAAAGCTCAGCTAAATATGAGATTGGTATAGCCTGATTTATTTCTTTTGCTGCCTCTGGCACAGTTATAATATCTATTGCTTGACCTTTTCTATTTGCCCTTTTCATTGCTTCAAATATTTCTTGATGCACTTTGTGATAAAATAATTCTTTTCCATAAATCTCAATATTATTGAATAGAGTTCCATCTTTCAAGATAGATCCTAAAACTTGAACTTCTAAATTTTTATTCCTTAGTAATTCTAAAATTTCGCTTTCAGTTATTTTTATCACCGCCTTATTCAACAAATCTTGATTCATTTTCTTTATAAGTAACTTTTTGATTAAGATACCCTTCAAATTTTGTTCCAAACAAGGTTTCTGGTCTTAAATATTTCTCCATGTCTGTTTTCTTCCATTCAGTAGTCTTTATATCTATTACCTTTTTAAAATCCTCAGAAGTAAATCCTTCCTTTATCCTGGCATTTATTAAAGACTGTGTCTTTTTTGTAGTATCTCTATAGTTAGTACCTGCTTTATCATTTAAGTATTTAATAACTAAACTATAAGTAGTATTTGTATTAGTATTTGTATTAGTATTTGTTGTGGTACAGTTCTGTACCTGGTGTTGGTCTATATCTGTACCTAGTGTTGGTACATTTATGTACTTGGTACACTTCTGTACCTGGTCTATATCTGTACCTGGTATGAAGTTATTAATAAAATATTTGCAACCCCTCCCCTTAAGTGTCTCTTTTTTTACATATTTTTTATTCAGTAAAGCATTTAAGGTATTAATAAAGGTTGTCCTACTTTTAATTTTGCTACGCCTCATTAATTGCTTATAGCTAGGGAATGCATATCCCTTTTCCTGGTTATAATAGCTTATTAAAGCAATTAATAGAGATTGCTCTTGTATACTTAGGCCCTTATCATCTAGAATTTCATTGTCTATCACCGTGTAGCCTGTTTTTTTATCATCTGGCATCTAATCACCTGCTCTGCTGCACTTATTAAAAAATATGACCTATATGTTTCTCCATAAACTCATCTACCTTAGACCTTATAATTACTGCTCTATTTCCATTAAATATGCATGGAAAACCTTCAGCATGAATTATCTGTCTAGCCTTATTGATCCCAAGACCGTATTCAGCAGCAAATTCATTAATAGACATTGCTTTCTTCTTATCTGGGCTCATCTTTAGGACTTTGTAATTTGCCATATATTCCAGTCTCCTTTCTAAAAAAATAATTCTTGAACATCAATTTTTAATACTTCTGATATTTTTTTCATTACTAAAATGCTTGGATTTGTTGCCTTTCCTCTCTCCAATGCTGATAAATAATATCTTGATATACCGGTTTTATCAGCTAATTCCTTTTGAGTAAGTTTCATTTTCATTCTATTAAATTTTAATTTTAGTCCCATATTCTCATTAAATTTTAGTTCTAATTCCACTTCTTCACCCCCAACTTATTATAGTGTGTTGTTTTACTTTAATTTAATTATATATGGCACAAAATAGTGTGTCAATACTATTTTGTGTACTTTTTTAATAATTTGTGATAAAATTTACAATAATACATACTGGAGGTGTGTCATGTTAGGAAAAAGAATTAAAGAAATAAGAAAAAGCAAAGGAATTTCTCAAAAAAAATTATCTGATGAATGTAATGTTTCAATATCTTATATTCAACAATTGGAATATGGTAAAAAGGAGAACCCTTCAATTGAAATTTTGAATAAAATAGCTACTGCTCTTGATGTATCGGTTATGGATATATTATTTGATGATTTAGAAGTCAAGGACGATCTCGATGAATCAGTAGAATTTATAAAATATTACTTGAACGATCCTGAAAGCACTGATCATCCTTCATATAAAAATTTAGGTGAAGATGCCTTGCAATTTTTAAGTGTTGCAACAGGGCTACTTTTAAAACATTTAAAGGAAAGCCCAAAGTTTTTAAAATGCTATTCTGAAATAATTGAGCAAATCTCAAATTATGATAAAAATTTAGATTCTTTATATTATGAATTTGTAAGTGAAAAACTTAATCCTCATATGGATCCAAACAAAATATTAGAAATATCTAGTGCTATAACTCAACAGGATAGGAGTCTATTAAATCAAATAGAAAAAATTCTTCCTGACTTAAATGACATCTTTAAAGAAAAACATGCCTTTAATTTTGCAGTAAACAACCCAAGAGAAGTAAATAAAATTCTTACAGAAAAGAAAAATGGAAATGAAAAAATTGAAGATAACTGATATATAGTCTATTAGTTAAAGAAAGTAGGTGATTCCCATGCCTGTAAAAACAAATTACTCAAAAAATGGTACTGAATATTATAGAATTTCTATAGATCTCGGAAGAGATTCCACTGGCAAAAGGATCAGGAAAGAATTTTATGGAACCGGTAAAAAGGATGCTGAGAATAAAAGAGATGAATATTTAAGAGGCATAAGCTCTGGACTAACTGTTGACTATGATAAATTAGTGCTCGGTGAAGTATTTGATACCTGGCTTACAGTAGTAGTTAAAAATACTGCTAAACCTTCCACATATGAAAGATATGAAGGAATATATAGACTATATATTAAGCCCTCACCATTGTATTCAATCAAACTGAAGGCTATGAGAGGTATTGAAATTCAACGATACTATAATGATTTATTAGATAGTGGCAAATCTGTAAGTATTATAAAAAATCTTAATAAACTGCTTAAATCTTTTTTTAACTATTGTGTAGCAGAAGGTTATATATTAAAAAATTATTGTGTAGGAAAAAGTATCACTATTCCAGAAAATAACTCAGTAAATGAAGATGAGGAAGAAGGTCCTATTTCAGCATTTACCCTTGATGAACAATCTAAGTTTATTGATGCCGTAAAAAAGCATCGATTAAAAACTCTCTTTCTTATGGATTTAGGTACCGGTTTAAGGCTTGGAGAACTTATAGCTCTTAAATGGTCCGATATTGACTTTAACGCGTGCTCTGTGTCTATAAAAAGGACTATTAAAGGTGTTACTCTGATCAATGGTGATAAAAGAAAATATGCCTTAATAGAGCAGCCACCAAAAACTAAAAAGAGCATAAGAACAATTCCTATACCCTCAAATATCATTCCCTTATTAAAAGAGCATCAGGAAGCTCAGAATAAAGAGATAGCTGCTGCATGTGATTTATATACAGAAAATAATTATGTGTTTTGTACTGAATTAGGGTTACCAATTGACCCACGTAATTTACGTAGAGCATATGAGAGGCTTTTAAAACATGCTGACATAGAGCATAAGCGATTTCATGATTTAAGGCACACTTATGCTACCAGGCTATTTGAGAAAGATGTTCCTCTTAAAACCGTTCAAATGTTGCTTGGACATAGCAATATCTCAATTACAGCAAATATATATACCCATGTCATGCCGGAAGAAAAAATAAAATCAATTGATAAGATTAATGATCTCCTTGTAATTTAAGGGGATTATTTTTTATGGTGGGAAAATGGCGGGAAATTTAAAATTTAAGAAAAATAAAAAGCCCGAAACATACTGTTTTCAAGGCTCATGGTGCGACGGAGAGGATTCGAACCCCCGACCAACTGGTTCGTAGCCAGCTACTCTATCCAACTGAGCTACCATCGCAAGTTAACAATAGCAATTTTATCATAATTTAAAGCAAAAAGCAAATAGTATACACTGCAAACAAAAAATCACCTAACCTAAGTTAAGTGATTCATGGCGGAGAAAGAGGGATTTGAACCCTCGCGCCGGTTACCCGACCTACGCCCTTAGCAGGGGCGCCTCTTCGGCCACTTGAGTATTTCTCCATGCCCTACAAAATATAAAAAAATATGGCGGAAAGATAGGGATTCGAACCCTAGGTACGGTCACCCGTACGCCGGTTTTCAAGACCGGTGCCTTAAACCAACTCGACCATCTTTCCATGCCTCGTGACAAATAATATTATACCAACGTTGACTTATGGTGTCAATAAAATTTTAAAACTTTTTGTTTCTTTATAGGCTGTAATATAGTAACTACGGCATTCTATCATTTATGTACAATGTATTTCCTTCCACCCATATATGGCCTTAGCACCTCTGGTATCATTATGGTGCCATCCTGCTGCTGAAAGTTCTCTAAAACTGCCGCAAACGCCCTTCCAACCGCTACTCCTGAGCCATTAAGGGTATGCACATACCTTGGCTTAGACTTTGGTGTTTCCTTATATTTTATATTGATTCTTCTTGCTTGAAAGTCTTCAAAGTTGCTGCAGCTGGATATTTCAACATACCTGTTATAGCTTGGCATCCATACCTCTATGTCATACTTTAGAGCTGCAGTAAACCCTAGGTCTCCCTTGCATATCCTAACCACTCTATATGGCAGGCCCAGCCCCTGCAAAACAGCTTCAGCATCATTAGTCAGGGATTCCAGCTCTTCATAGGACTGCTCAGGTTTTGTGAATTTAACCAATTCAACCTTGTTAAACTGGTGCTGCCTTATTAATCCTCTTGTATCCCTGCCTGCAGAACCTGCTTCTGCTCTAAAACAGGCTGTATACGCCACATGTTTTATGGGAAGCTTCTCGCCCTCCAATGTTTCATCTCTGTAAAAATTGGTAACCGGAACCTCTGCTGTTGGTATCATGAAAAAATCATTATTGGATACCCTGAATGCATCATCTTCAAATTTTGGAAGCTGGCCAGTTCCCACCATGCTGTTTCTATTTACCATATAGGGTGCAAATAGTTCCTCATAATCCTGCTGATCTGTATGAACATCTATAAAATAGCTTATAAGAGCTCTTTCAAGCTTGGCTCCAAGCCCCCTGTAAAAAGCAAATCTTGAGCCTGCAACCTTACCTCCTCTTTCAAAATCCAAAATATTCAAATCTGTACCAAGATCCCAATGAGCCTTAGGTTCATAATGAAACCTGGTTGGTTCTCCCCATTTTCTAATCTCAACATTCTCCTCATCAGTTTCACCCTCTGGTACCGACGGATTTGGTATATTGGGAATTCTGAGCATTATATATTCTATTCGATTTTCAATTTTATCCAGTTCTAAATCAAAGGCTTTGATTTTTTCTCCAAGCTCCTTCATTTCAGACACTAATGCATCAGTATTTTCTGAGGCTTTTTTCATTTTGGAAATTTGTATTGAATCCTGATTTTTTTTATTTTTTAATATCTCAACCTGATTTAATATATCTCTTCTTTTTTCATCAAGCATTAAAAGCTCATCGATAGATTCAGGATCAAAGCTTTCTCCTCTGTTCATCATAGAGCTTTTAAATTTTTCAGGATTCTTTCTAATTCTTATTAAATCTAACATGTTAATCCTCCGCTATCTTGTAACATTTCTGGTACAAATTATGTCAACTCCAGTATTGAGTATGTTTTTACAGACAACATCCCCTATTTTTGAAGGAACTCCAACATAAAGCCTGCTTAAAGCCTTTGAGCATTCAAGCCATTTTGATTTTTCTATTGGTTCTGAGCTTTTTACCGAAACCACATTACATTTTGCACCCTTTATTCTTACCACAGTGGTATAATAATCTTTCTTTGCTGTATTCAAAAGTATCCCTCCAGGCTACATTCCATCAAATTCTTTTATTCTTGCAACTACTAATTTTGAGTTTTTAGAATCCTTTACTATATCACAAAGACGTTTACCGGTCTCTCTGGATAATATTCGTGCTATTTTTAACATGCACTGGGCGCCATTACAGCTGCCTTCCATAGCACCGGTTCTCCTTTTTATTCCCTCAATAGTCCTTGCCCCAAGAGGTCTCCTTATTGAGTCTACTATCTCTCCTTCAGTAACGCAATTACAGCTGCACACTATTTTTCCATAGTTTTTGTTATATTTGATAATTTCATTTCTTTCCCTGTTATTCATATTCTTAAATCTATAAAACTCTCTTCGCTTATCAATGAAATTTTTTTTCAATACACAATTCATATTACTGGTTATTGTTTCACACACAATTTTTGCTATGGCTGGAGTCATTGTAATTTCTCCATAATGCTTTCCGGTTACTTTTATGTAGCCTTGATGTATGGAGCTGTCATCAATTATTATAGGCTCATTGTAAAATGGTGAGCTTAAATATGAGTGTATATTATTCTCACTTATACTACCCATTACTCCTGATACCTTTTCCAAGCTTGTCTTATAGTCAGGAACCCCTTCAGATATCTGTAATGCTACTGAATTTCCCTGAATGGTTGGAATTATATATGTTTTATCTTCAGTCTCATTGATTACAGATATGACCGAATTAAATTTTAATGGAATCTTTTCGTCAAGCAAAAAATAATTCCTGCTGAATTTACTGATTTCCTGCCTTTCTGCTGCCTCTATACTAAAATCCTTGCTTGGCGTAGTATTTATTACCATATGGCAGGTGAATTTGTTTTTATTGGTTATAACCCTATAGCCTTTGTTGATTTTTTTTATGTCCAGGACTTCCTCTTCCAACTTGAAGTTTACTCCATTATCAAAAGCTACCTCACCATATGCAATTGCAAGATCATATGGTGATACTATTGCTGTATTTTTCGAATAGATTGCATTAACAACTTTAATATTAATATCAGGTTCCATTTTGTATACTTCTTCGCTGGTTAGCATCCTTAGATTGGGTATTCCCCGAGCTATTGCAGTATTGTAAATATTATTTATTTTTCTTGCAGAGGCTTCATCCTGTGCAATTATCATATAACCAAATTTTTTGTACGGTATGTTAAACTTTGAGGTAATTTCAGGCATCATACTGCTGCCAAGTGCCTCAAGCTTTGCCATGAGAGTATCTTCACATTCAGCTCCGTCATAAATAATTGCAGTGTTGATAATAGCTGCATCATCTGCTATATCATAATCCTTCTCGATTAGAGCTATATTAAGGCTGTATTTTGAAAGTTCATAGGCTGCGGCACAACCTACAATTCCCCCTCCTAATATAAGAACATCGTAATCCAATAAATAACCCTCCATTAAACAATATCTTAATAATGAATCATTATCTGTGACCCTTGGGGTACATTTTCATACACCCATTTGGAATTCTCCATTGAAATCCTTATACATCCATGAGAAACAGGATTCCCTATTTTTGATTTCTCCTCTTCTATTATATTACCTTTTTTATCAACTGGAATAGAGTGAATTAAATAATTTGAAAAAAACTTTATATAATACCTGGCTCCCTCCTGATATTTATTACTGAAGAAATATTCTCCCTTGCTTTGAATATTAAAGGTGCCTAGAGGAGTTTCAGTTTCTGAATCTCCAAGCTCTCCGGTAGAGCAGTCTGATTCCTTAACAACTTTACCATCCTTCAGGATTTTCATTTTTTGATTTGTTATACTTACATCAATAATATATTTCGTCTTGTTATCTGTATTTCCCTTTAAATTTTCATTGTTTTTTTTAATCCAGCCTTTTTTCCCGCTTATTCCTTCCTCACAGTATGCATAACCGCTTTCCTCCTTATAGGAAATAACGGGATCGTCTCTTTTAACAGTAAAGGCTACCTGCCCGTTTTCCCCAGGACTTGTATAGGCGTTAACCTTATCTGCATTAATATAGTAGGTCTTTTTATAACAAGTATTTGACGAAAATACTGCAATTATATCTTGATTTTCTATTTCCCGGGAAATATCTACAGTTTGGCTTTGAGTTTTTACTGGTTCCGGTGCACTAAATTTAACCATAAATGCAGGAGAAAAAATAAAAATACAGGTTAGTATAGAACTGTATATAATCCTCTTCATGCACGTACCTCCAATACTTTTACATATTGGTATTATTTGCATTTTAGTTCAACTTTAAACCTGTATTTTTTATTTATAATTATTTATTATTTATTTAATTGATTTATAAGGTCCCCCAGCTGCTTTATATATTCGCCATATTTTGCCCAATCGCCGTTCTTTTGAGCATCCAGTGCGCTGTCATAAAGGTTCTTTGCCTCCTTTATCTTATCCCCAGCCGCATTGGAAGGTGTTCCGGATGTACCTGGAGTAACAGTCCCCTGATTGTCATTGCCTTTGTAGTTGAACAACTGCTCTAGTGCACTGTTCACGCTGTCTGCAAGTATTATCTTATCTGAGTAGGAAACTATTATCCTTTTCACCTCAGGTATACTGCTTTTTCCGCTGGCTCTTAAATACATAGGTTCAATGTAGAGCAACGAATTATTAATTGGAATAATCATTGTATCCCCAAATATGACCTGGGATCCCTCCTTATTCCACAAAGACAGTTCTTTTGAAATTGTGGTGTCCTGGTTAACCTTCTGCTTGAAAAGGTACGGACTATAAATGGTTTTTTGCGGAGGAAATTTATATATTATCATTTTCCCATAATTATTTCCGTCCATTCTTACACCGAATAAGGCAACCATATTATCCTTGCTCTTCATGTTGAAATACTCCAGAAGAATCATTTCCTCACTACTCTGACCTGGCAGCTTCATGATTACATATGGTGACTCACTTGCCGTCTGCTCACCCTCAACCTGCTTCTGTGCTTTTGCAACCTCCCATACATCCTCGCCATTATAGAATACTCCAGGATCTGTTACATGATATTTGCCAAGTGCAGCACATTGTAATTTAAATATATCATCAGGATATTTAAAATGTGATTTAATATCCGAGCTTAATTTATCTAAATTCTTAAACAACCCTGGAAATATTTTAGAATAACTTGCAGCTATAGGGTCTGTGCTGTCCACTATATAGAAATCAGTTTTTCCAGTAACTGCATCTATAATTACTTTCACAGAATTTCTTATATAATTTACATTGTTCTGAGGCTGTGAATATGGATACTTATTTGTAGTAGTATAGGCATCAAGTATCCAATATAGTTTGCCATCACTTAAAACTGCGTATGGGTCACTGTCGTAAGTTAGGAAAGGTGCTATTTTTCTGGCCCTTTCAACGATGTTTCTGTTGATTAATATCTTGCTGTCACTAGTTATGTCCCTTGAAAGAAGAAAATTTAAATCTCTTTGATTTATTGCAAACAAAACCTCATTTATAAAGTTCATCTTAATTCCAGAATCGCCCTCATACTTTGTCGTTTCATTGTCTCCACCCTTGGGATAATCAAATTCGCTTATTTTAGTATTAACAATACAGTAGTCGTTGGTTTTTTCACCAAAATATATTCTAGGATTAGTTATTTTTATATTTGTAGAGTTATCGGGGGGAATATCCTTTATTACAAAATCAGGCTGCCCCTCGGAGGTTACAGAATTAACCTTATTCATTGCAACCCCATATCCATGTGTATAAATAAGGTGCTTATTCTGCCATGTGTTTGGTTCAATAGTTTCCGTGTTGAGCTCTCTTGGAGCAATGAATACCTGATTATACTTTCCGTTTATAGTATACCTGTCTAAATCCAGGTCATTAAATCCATAATAATATCGTATTATCTGAACCTGATTGTAAAATTCCAATGAAGGTGCAAAGGAGTTTATCCTAATATTATCTATAGTGTCAATATTGGAATTAATATCTGCTTTGGTTAGGGTATCCTTTACTGCAAAAGGCTGTACATCAATCTTATCCAGATTGAAGGCTTTTCTTGTATATTCAATATTATTTTTAATATAAGGCTGTTCCAGTGTCTTTTCATTTGATTTTACAACAAATCTCTGGATTGAAAATGAAGCAGCACCTTGTAAAACCACCAGAAGCACTATAACAGACACCGAAA
The DNA here is from genome assembly GCA_937927335.1 of uncultured Clostridium sp. Lineage (GTDB taxonomy): Bacteria > Bacillota > Clostridia > Clostridiales > Clostridiaceae > UBA699. The sequence continues at coordinate 3,206 of CALBDU010000074.1, read as the reverse complement.
GCATTACAGGTTTAATTTTAGCCTTAAGCATGCTGAAAAACACAACAACCGCACCTATAAGGGATGCCACGGCTATTATTTTATAAAATAATAGTGATACATGAACATCTGTGTAGCTAGCACCAAAGGTTACCCCTGTAGTACTGTAAACAAGGCTCAGACTTTTTAATACATAGCCAAGGGAAACCATAAGCATAAGCAATGCTGATACAATGGCCAGCTGTTTTCCGGCAAACTTGGTTATATCCGTATTGATAGCCTTAAAATTAGGCATACGCTTGGTTTTTATGCCATTAGTTATTTTATCCCTTGCTGTTAATATAAAGTATACAATAAAGGTTATTATAATTAAAAACACCAAAAGTGTCATGAAAGTACCGTACAGCGACTGTATTAACGGCAGCTTAAAAACGTAAAAGGACACATCCATTGAAAACAAAGGATCCAATAAATTAAAGCTCACTGAATTTGTAAACTGAAGTATTGTGTACCAGAAATTATTTGCAAATATAAATGAAATTGCAAAGGAAAACAAAAAGTTTATAGTAAAGAATACTTTCCTTTCAATCTTTAAAGCATTGGAATCAACCTCCATAACCTTTTTCCATTTAACAATGCTGGATTTCAGGCTCTTATAGTAAAGCCATATACACAAATAGCTTACTATAAAGATTGGAACCATAAGCTTAAGTACCGCAATTAGCCTGGTAAAATAAACTGACAGGTACCCAACTTCATTAAACCATTCAATATTTATTATAAAAGCAGTCATGCTGAAAAATACTGCCAGCAGTATCAACACAATAAATACAGGTATTATTCTCCATTTCCTTTTCACAGTATCACCTCTTATTCATTCTTATTAGTTTGCTCAATTTTGTATACCTGGTTTCAATGGCTCCGCAGGGACATAATTCTTGGCAGCAAAAGCATCTAATGCATTGCTTCATATCCCATTCCGGTATTTTTTTACCTTTTCTTTGTACCATTTCTATTACTTTTGGCTTTTCGGGACATACATCTGCACATCTACCGCAGCCAATGCATTTATCTTTTATCAGAACCGGATTTGGGGCTATCATATTTGTCAGGAATTTTGTGACCTGGGGGTTAATCCAGTAAAATCCACCGCCTGTTCTGCTAAGCTCAAAGTCCTTACATTTCATACTCTCCAGGTTTTCACCTATAATAACATAATCTTTTGGAAGCACAGGCCCCCATTTACTGTCATAGGCTTCCTTAAGAGCAGGAACCTCCAGTGGGTCATCATATCCAATAAGTCTCACAGCTGCAGAATCAACTGCCGACATGCTTTCACCCATAATAATTGTGTCCATTTTTTTTGGTTTGCCGCTCCTTGGACCGTTTCCTTCCATTGCTATAATGCCATCCAAAATAGCAAAGCTTGTTTTAACTAATGTATTAAGATCCAGCAGCATTTTGCAGAAATTATTAGCTTCAGGCATTCTTGTATGCCATGAGGCTTTCATTGTACCTGGTATGCAGCCGAACTGATTTTTTATAGCACCTGTAAAATATGCCATAGCATGAGTTTTAAGCTTTGGCAGTGTTATTACAACATCAGCTTCATATGGGGCTCTGGCTACGGTCCAGGACTTACATAATATTGAATCTTCAAGCATTATATGAACTGAATCTCTAAAATCATCAAACTTCACTCCATATTTTTCTGCTACTTCCATGAGACCTGACTTTTCAGCAGCTTTCCTTGGATCACCAAAGCCTGGAGAATCTCCAAAGGTTATATCACTGGAATAATCCTTTATAATTCTGATAATTGCTTCAAACAGCTTATAGTTGGTAACCACGGGAGACTCTGCTTCTTCCACTGAAAGCATATTAGGCTTTAATAAAACCTTGCTTCCTGGAGGTATAAGCTTTTTAAGATACTCCTCGCCTCCTAAAAGTTTAAATCCCTCCCTAAGTTTATCCTCAATAAGCTTGACATCATAATTTTCGCATTTTAACAGCACCACTTTATTCATGTTTCCACCAACTTTTTAAGTAATTAGGTATTTTTTAGCTTTCAATTCCTCTTCAATTTTTTCAAGTATTTCATTGCTTTCCGCAGCTACAGTATGAAGATGTACTCCTCCAGTCAAAACCATCAGAGGCTCTGCCTTATATTCATTTATTCTTTTAACAAAATTCTGCACATCATATAAAGTCTTAATCATGAGCATTCCTTTAATTTCTCCATAAAGAGGATGCTCAACAATGACATCTTCTATTATTCCGCCAAACTTGACCATAATGCTCAATTCATCTTCTATTTCACCAGACTTGTGACAGGTGGCAATAACCTTCCTGTATACATGGTTTGATTCCTGGGCTTTAATATATCCCTCAGGAGTTGCTATAATTTTTTCACCCTGTGCCCTTAATATTGCAATATCCTTAACAATGACCTGTCTTGTTACCCCTAGCTCGTCTGCAAGTGTACTGCCTTTAACAGGTTTATCACTTTTAGAAAGCCTCTCATCTATCATATTCCTTCTTGATTGAGAATTCACAGCTATACCTCCCTTTTCAGTTATTACTGTCGCACCTCTTTAATATATTCAATTCCTCATTATCTATGATATCATTATGATGATTTTTTATTAAGTATAATGCTTTGTCACTTAATCCTGAATTTTTAAGTATTTCATAACCTATTGCTGCATGGTCGAAGTACACTTTAATTTTCTTTGAAGCTTTTAGGTTTCTTATTTTTCCTTTGGTAAATTTATCAGCTAATACCATAATAGATTTGTCAATAGCATTAAGTTTTTTATATATCTTTCCTATATCATGGAGTAATGCAGTTTTTATTAGCTCATCTTCAGCAATGTGGAGCATTTGGCATTCCTTCTGTACATCTCTGGCTACCCTTACTGAATGCTTTTGCTCCTGTATTGATAATTTTATAAATAAAACATATTCACTTTCATTTAAATACCGCCTTATGTAATTTATATCTTCATTATTTATTTTAGCAGTAATTGACCAAAAAAACTGCTTAATTCTATAAAAATTCATATCTTTTCACCTACTTATATACCTATATTTTAAAGTATTAAGCCTAAAGTGTATATGAAAACTTTTAGTTAAAATAAAAAAAGCACCTGTTAAAACAGATGCTATCTCCTGGTGGAGAATAAGGGATTCGAACCCTTGACCCCCTGCGTGCAAGGCAGGTGCTC
>CALBDU010000073.1 GCA_937927335.1 uncultured Clostridium sp. | reverse complement strand
TGTCCGGAGTATTCACCAGCACATAGGCAGCCTTTTTAATTACAGGAAAACTCATAATCATAACCTCCTAAATTTAAATTGAGAATTGAGAATTAAGAACTAACTAAATTCTCATTTTTCAATTCTCAATTTACTTATTTAACGGGCTGCCCGAAGGCAGCCCAATTTTTCTTATTTATCAAATACAGTCTGGGTGTCCACTGGTGTCTGAAGAGCCTTAAGTGCTCTTTCCACCAAATGATATCTCAATTCAAATTCTTCCTTAGCATCCAAAGCTGGATTTCCAAGTGGATGTGGAATTGCTACTGTAGGCACTATTCTGTTTGCTCCTACAGTAAGAGATATTGGAACTATTGTGCACATGTGAACTATTGGCAGTCCTGCTCTTTCTATTTCTTTAAGCATTGTTGCACCGCAACGTGTACAAGTTCCTCAAGTAGACGTTAATATAACTGCATCTACACCGTCAGCAATAAGTTCTTTTGCTATAGCTTCACCAAACTTCTTAGCAGAAGCAACAGCTGTTCCGTTTCCTACTGTTGAATAGTAGTATCTGTGAAGGGATCCGATTTTTCCTTCCTTCTCCATCTTTCTCAGTACATCTACAGGTATAACTCTGTCTGCATCTATGTTAGCATATGTTGGGTCATATCCGCCGTGAGCTGTTTCTGAATTTTCAGGAGTAAGATTTTCAATTCCTTCTATATCATATTTACCAAAGTGTGAAGCATTTGATGATTCAATATGATCTGGATTGCCTTTTGCAACTATACCACCTGATGTTACTATAGCTATTTTAGCTTTAGTAATATCTTTAACAGGAGGATTTGGATCAACTCTGTCAAATACAGGCATCTTGAATTCTGTTACGAATTCTTGGCCTTTTATTTTCTTTACCAGCATGTCAACTGCTCTCTTTGATCCTCTTTCAGCAGCAAAGTAGTTCTTTCTTATGCCTCTTTCAATAAAGCCTTCAGCTTCAGGTGTTCCGATCTCGACACCCTTTGCAAGCTTAGCAGCCATGGAAGCTACCTTAGGAAGAGCATCTCTCATGCCAACTGCGCTGTTTTTAGTTTCAACAATGTATAAAGCTTTCTTATACATATCAACGCCTGGATTTTCTGGATACATAGCTGTTAATACAGGTATGTTCAATTTTTCTGAAACTTCTTTGGAGATAGCACCGCAGGCAACTCCGTATCTTCCTGCGTTAAATGCAGGTCCTGCTATGAATAAATCAGGGCTGTATTTCTTAACCATATCAAGAATTTCAGCTTTTGCCTCATCCATGTTTTCATTAAAGTATGAGTCACCACATATAACTGTTGCAACTATTTCCAGTCCTTCATTTTTAAGCAGTCCGTTAAGCCCCATACCAGGACCAACAACACCTTCTCTAACTTCAGGTTTGAAATCAGCTTTTTCTTCACCGCCGATACCAGCATAGAACTGGTTTATATAATGTACTACTTTAATCAATTAATTTCCCTCCTTTTAGGAATTTGGTCTTTTAGACTAAAATTTAGAGAATTCTTTTCTTACCTTGCTAACCTCTTCGATTATTGCGTCTACGTCAAGCACCATTTCCATCATGCCGCACTGTTCGTCATAAACTGCAGGGTCGCATTCATCCTTAATTTCAGGCTCTACCATGTGGTATACTGGAAGTCCCAGGGCAATGCCTGCCAGAGGGCCTGCAAAGGTAGGGTCTCCTGCACATACTGTTTCAGCTGATAATCCAGCTGATTCAGCTTCTGCTCCACCAATAACCACAACTATATTTTCTGCACCATGTTTTTCAGTTAAGTCTTTTACTCTTTGTTGGATCTCCAGATCCATAGCACCTGCGGCTGTTCAAACAAAGCATTCTGTTGATGCAAATATTATTTCTGCTCCTGCACTCTTTACACATTCTTCAATGGCTGGTCCTGGTATTCCGTCTCTATCTCCCACAGCGATAATCTTTTTACCCTGTAACATACACATCTTCCTTTCAAAACAAAATATATTACTGTATTTTTGTATTTTTTGTGATTTTATTTTTTATCTATTTTTATTAAAAACCTTTAGCTGTTAATGTGTTGAATCCAACTTCACTGGTAGCTCCAGTTATAACCTGAATTTCAGCTTCAATTGAGCCGTCTGCTCTTAAGCTGCCTACGTGTCCGCCAGCGATTATATCTGCTGCTTCAGGGTGTCCTATAACCTTTTTCATTGCAGGTAATACAACAACTTCATTTGCATTTCCTGCTGTTACAACTGCATCGCCTTTTGGTGTTGAATCTGCAAGAGACTGGGATGCTCCATCCTGTCCAGCATATTCATCAGTTATTAAAACTGTCTTTACGCCAAGGTCTGTAATCTTGTTGCAGTTCATAACCAAGTCAGCATCAGGATTTCCAAATCCTTCTTCAGATATGATAACAGCATCTGCACCCAGGTACTGAACCAATTTAGCAGTCATATTGGATGATCTTTCCTTATCTGCAAGATAAACATTCTCGTTTGTTATTATACAACCAAGGAAATTGTAGTCTTTTCCGTGTCTTTCATATAAATCTTCTATTACAGGATGGTTCATATGAACATAGGATGGGTTCTTATCGCAGGCTGAAACGCAGTTTCCGCTTACAACAGCTCCGTCAAACACTTCTGTAGGATATAAGAATGTAGGTATTATTTTCTTTGCATCTACACCGTATACATATGTGTCATGCAACAAGCCCTGAGTCTGAAGCATGTATACATACAATACCTTTGGAAGGTCTGGGTACTGTTTAACCTGATCCAGTAATGGAAGAGTTTCATAAACCTTAACTTCATCAGGAGTTACATTTCTTCCTGCTTCTCCAAGATAAGCTGCAGCCTTGAAGCCGATCATTCTTAAAGCTTCTTCATGCTCATGCTGTTTTACTCCATCAACTTTTTCGCACATGATAACCAGGTTGTTAGTTTTTGAGAATGGTGTATATTTAGCACCTTCTCCGCTCATGTCAATTATACCTTCCTGGAAACCAACTACGCTTCCGGTTGTAACAACAGCTGCGCCCTTTAATACATGAGTTTTGCCTGAGCCAACCATATCAACTTTGGATACAAAGCCTGGAAACATTCCGCCTTTGCCTTCAACCTTAACTCTTGGCTCGATTACGTCTTTAACAGGTATTATCCTTGTTTCATCGCCAGGTCTTGCAATTTCGAAATCGATGCTTTTTATTCTTTCGTCTCCACCGACTTCCTTTAACAATTCCTCTTTGTTTACATAAAGTACTCCGTTTTCAACCTTTGTTGAATCTCCAAACTGAACATCCTTCACGTATATTTTACCAACTTCTAAACGCAAAGCATTCACCTCCAAAATATTTAAACCAGGGTGCCCCCCAATTTATTCAATTTAATAATGATTATAATGTT
>CALBDU010000072.1 GCA_937927335.1 uncultured Clostridium sp. | reverse complement strand
CCATAATAAATTTTTATCATAGAAATCTAATTTACAGAGAAAGTTTCACACGCTCAGGTTCAAAGGAATATTATTACTAGAGATCTTTGGAATAGTATTAATATTAGTGCTTATAATTGCTATTGCAGCAATTAAAATTGAGACAATATTTATTATATTTTTATAAAAATTATTTATTGACCTTTTTGCCTCTTTGTTAGACTCTTCAATTTTATCATGCATATCGAATATTTCATTTCTAAAATCAACAATTTCTTTTGTAATATCATTAATTACTCTTTGGTATCCGTATATAGTCAAATGCAAACGTCCATTCATTTCTGTTCATTTATTTGCTTCAATCCCATTACGGATAAAATTTTCAAATTTAATTTCAATTTTATCTCTTTTTGAATAATCTATTATAAGTTCACTCGGAATTGTAATATCTAAATTATCAAAGTCTATATTGTTCACTGTCGCTTTTTTTAAATTTTCTATAACAAGTGGTTTGACTATGCTCTCATAGATGCCTTCCCTTTCACCCACTGATAATTCAGTACAGAAATAATTAATAGCTTCAATAATATGATTATAGGTATATTCCATTTTAAAGTCACTGCTTAGATATCCATTGAAATATAATTTACGGATATATTTAATAAAATCTTGCTCATTAATTTCAATTTTGTTCTTTATGTTTTCAAAAGCGGTTTTGTTTCCAATTAATTCTCCGGTATCAGGATTATAAGTAACAACGTATTTTTCATGATTATTGATATATTCCTTAAGTATATCTAACTCAACTGAATCCAATTCTAAATTATAATTCATAAATTCTTCTTTATTATAATAATATTCTTTTACAACAGAGCTCAAATAGCATTTACAAAAATCAATATTCATAATTAACCCCTATTATTCTCAATATATACAAATTTAAACATATTTATTATAACATTTGTAGATACATAATGAAATAAGTCAAGTTAAATTAAATATCATCAATTTATCCTCTTATATATATTGTAGAAATGATATATAATAATAGAACAAGTGTTCGATAAATATTATAAGAAAGGTGATATATATGAAGGTGCTGGCAAGGCCAATAGAAGTAATATCCTATACAGATTCCAAAGGACAAATAAGACCTATAAGATTCAGGCTGCAGACAGAGGATGGCCTCCAGGTTATCAAGGTAGATAGAATAGTGTTCAAGCAGAAGGAGAAACTGGCAGGGAATGATATGATCCTGTATAGGTGCCAGAGCATAAACGGCAGTCAGGAAAAGACCTTTGAACTTAAGTATGAACTATGTACCTGTAAATGGATTCTATTTAAAATGTAGATATTTTTTGTAGTATAATTATATATAGAGATCTTATAGGGGGTGGAGAACATGCACATTATAATTGATATATTAAATAAATATTCTCAATGTATACAAGCAGTAAGTGCAGTTGCCATGATAGCGGTAACTATTGCTATAGGTAGATTCACAAAAACTACATCTGAAAAGCAAGTTAAAATTACTAACATGCAAACAGAATTAGCAGAACAAAGCATTAAAATTGAGTTATATAAGCAACGCATAGAAATGTATAAAAAATTAGAGGATATTATAATCCAATGTTTATTAGGAATTAATATAGATGATAATAATAGTCCTTTAAAAAAATTGGGAGAGATTCGAACGGAAGTTGGATTTTTATTCGGACAAGAAATTCAAGAATATGTTGTCGATATAATCAATAAAGCAACTATACTTTCTAATTTGGTAAGGGCTAGAACACTTGGAGAAGAATATCAATCAATTTCTAAATGGTTTAATAACCAAGTTGATGAGAATAGGCTTTTGAGAAAGAAGTTTGCACCATATCTTGATCTTGGTACATATGGAATCCCAAAAGGAATTAATACATATATAATATAGGGTTTCATGTAATAGGATGGTGGAATTATGAAAAGAATAGATATATTAAAAATTTATACTGCACTGTGATTGAACAAGTTGAAAATTTTAATTGCAATAGTAATATTAACTATTTTAGGATTACTAATTTATATATATAAATATAACGTATTTAATCATGATGGTATGTCAACAATGATTGCCACATTAATTGGTACTCTTGTTGGTAGCATTACAACTATGATTGGAACTATGTATACTCAAAGAAAACAATCAGAGTCACAGGCTATGATTACAAAGAGAAATACAATATATAAACCTCTTTATGATGAATTGGCTAAGGTTAAAAAATGTTTACAAAGTAATTCATTTCCAAATGATTTTAAATTTGACAGTGAATATGATTATAATCCAAAATCAATAATTCCACAATTTGGTGCGTGGGAAAGAATAAAATCTGATAGTAGAAGAATACAAGTACCTAAATATTTGGATAAATATTTAGAAGTATACACAGAAACAGTACATGATTATTTAGAGTATAGAAAAGTTGCTGAAAAAGACATTAATTTAGAAATTAATAAAATATGCAGCGAAGAATTTAAAATAAATGGCACATTAGCGAATGTTAGTTATTATTTTATAAATAGTATATTATATAATGATAAAAATAAATTACAAATGGGATATTTAATTCAATCTTTCATTAATCCATTATTAATGTCAGAACATGGTAATGATAAATCATTTAAGTTAAATATAAATGAAGAACTGATGTCGAGTTTAGGTAACATAATTTATAATAAGTGCAATAAAATTGAGTCCGTAATTGAAACCAGGAAAAAATATTACAAATCTTTAGATGAGTTAGAAAATGTTATAGGTTACTTATCAATAGCTATTGATTATATTAATAAAAAGTTTGAAGTATATAATCATAAATATTTTTAAGGTGGGATTGATGATGAGAACTAGTACATATGGTATAGATAAGAATGAAGTAAAAAAAATAATTAACCATAAAATTAGCCAAAATCCGGATATATATTATTTTATAAATAATGATTATGTTGAAGAACTTATCAATTTAATTATAGACGGGGTTGCCGAAGCGATTGAGGAAAATAATAAGAAGATATTTAATGGTATAAATACTAAATACTAAATATTATAGTGTAGTAAATAAGCTTGATGTTTATTAAAAATTGATTCATAATAAACCTATAAACATTTCAAGTGTAGACCTATAAACTAGATGAAAATTTGTTGATATTGTCAGTTTGAAAAGTGAATTAATAATTTCATAATGGTCTGGAAGCCTTTGATATAACAGGTATGTGGAGATTTTACAATTAAATGGCAATGACAAGGGCAAGCCAACAAACAGCGAATTTATCGCCCTTGTAGCTGATAAGTTAAGACTTAAAAACAAAGTGGTTTAAAGAGTAGGTGTAGATACACCATACGGATAAACCAATAAATATCTAAATTGTAAGGCAGCTAATCCTCCTTATTTGTTGATAAATAAGGAGGATTTTTTTATGATTTGCAAAGTGTTATAAATCAAGATGGTAATGTAGTATGGGATTCTTATAAAGACGATAAAACACTAGGAAAAGAAAATTGGAAAACACTATATACAATCAAAGCCAATGATAAATTTGAGCAGACGGTATGGTATGCGAATATTGATAAAGATTTAAGCGGTGAATATGAATATGAATTCTATTTCACAGGGAGCAACTTGGAAGATGTACCTCATTTAACTGGCAAATTTGAACTTATTAAGGGTAAGTTTGATAGAATTAGAGTAATTAAGTAATGAAGAATAGTAATATACTGCGATATTAAGGAGGCTTCTATGTCAGACATTAAAATCAATTTACTTGAGGAGTCAGATGCACAGGAACTTTTTACATTTGAACTTAAAAATAGGGCTTTTTTTGCGAGGGTAGGTTTTCCAAGGGGTGATACCTATTATGTATTAAATAATTTCAATACAATAATTAAGGAGACAATGAAGGATCAAGAGAAAGGATTAGCTTATATGTATTTAATAAAGAATCAGAACGGAATGATTCTTGGCAGAATAAATTTAATATCAATAGTAAGAGGAATTTTTAATAAGGCTGAATTAGGTTATAGAATTGGTGAGGAACATCAGGGGAAAGGGTATGCAACGAGTGCAGTAAAACTCATTTTGGATAAAGCAGTCAATAATCACAAACTCCATAGAATAGAAGCAGGAACAGCACCTAATAACATAGGTTCTCAAATAGTATTAATTAAGAATGGCTTTCAATTTGTTGGACGTTATAATAAATATATTTATAAAAATGGAAAATGGTGTGACAGCATATTTTTTGAAAGAATACTTGATTGAATATATGCTTAAGTACATTAAGATGCATTCTTCTTATTTGACGAGTTAAAATATATAAAAAGCATGGACAAGCATTAGTTTCGGGTAATTCTTTAAGGTTATCTGGCCTTGCTCTATGAGATTGGGAATCCTTCATAGAGGTTTGAGAAACTCCAGCCTTTTAAATTTTGGGCGAAAGTGAGCAAAATTTCAATTAATGTTCAATATAAACGTAAATA
>CALBDU010000071.1 GCA_937927335.1 uncultured Clostridium sp. | reverse complement strand
AGCATGTTCTCTTTTTTTGCTTATCTAATTTACACCATTATACGGACTTAATTTGAATTTTTGGCAAAAGTGAGCAAAATTTCAATTAATGTTCAATATAAACGTAAATATATCTGAAATTTAACGTATAAATCCATAATTTACATAAAATATAGCCGAAAATTGATTATTAATCCAAAAAATCTGCACACTACTTGAAATTTTGCACAGATGGGGGCGCGGACATAAAGTTGGACTCCCGATCAGGTCAGTATTGCCATTGCCATAATTCCTGAAATACAATTGCCTCTTTAAAAAATAGCTGCAATAGGGAAAGTTTGCCACTGAACAAGATGATAATCGCTACGGCAAGAAATACATATTCCAAGCTCAAAGCCCGGCATACACCAGGCTCAAAGCCATAGAAATTCCTTGCTCAAACCCCAGCATATAAAGCAACGTTCTACATAAGGTTAATTCGCAGCCTTCTTATCTGACACATTAGTAAAAAATTGCGAAATAGAAAAAGGGGTTAAATATGAGAAGCAGTAAGAAAAAAATATACTTGTTTATATTAATAAGTGTAATTATCATTTGTATTATAAGTTGGTACAATACAGCAGAAATTAAATGGGCTTATTTGAAATACAATAATAAACTTTATGTATTAAACTCAGTAGATGAAAGTTCAAATCCAAGCACTGGTACTAAACTAACTAAAGTGGGTACAACTGAAAAAGAAATATCTATTCTCTCTGTACCAAAATCTAATAATGTATCTAATGGATTACCAAAAGGGACTGAAATATATATTACTGACAGAACTACAAGTGAAAATGAAGTGGTGATTAAATTCAGAGATAGATTTTATGCACTTATTGATACAGATAAAGCAGAAAATTGGGGTAATGGAATGATTGTAAGATTACATTGATACGTACTATTGGTATTTTGGGAGGGCTTAATCATATGGGTTATTTTAAATTTAATAATAAGCAAGTATATTATGAGGAATTTGGTGCAGGTACACCCTTGCTACTTCTTCATGGGAATACAGCTTCCTCTAAAATGTTCGAAGGAGTTGCGGAGAAGTACAGTAAACACTTCAAAGTGATTTTAATCGATTTTTTAGGACATGGAAAATCAGACAGATTGAGTGAATTTCCCATTGACTTGTGGTTCAACGAAGCCCAGCAGGTTATTGCATTTTTGCATGAAAGACAATATACAAAAGTAAATATAATCGGCAGTAGTGGTGGTGCGCTGGTTGCTATTAATGTCGCACTGGAGTCACCTGAACTTGTTAATAAGGTAATTGCCGATAGCTTTGAAGGAGAAAAGCCCATTAATGTATTTACAGAAAACCTTAAGGCAGATAGAGATTTTTCTAAGAATGATGAAAATGCAAAAATGTTTTATGCCTTTATGCACGGTTCTGATTGGGAGCAGGTCGTTGACAATGATACCAACGCCATCATCAGACATGAAAAAGAAATAGGTGTATTTTTTTATAAACCTTTACAATTCTTAAATGCAGATATCCTATTAACTGGTAGTAATGAAGATGAATTTTTATCTGGCGTATCTCCCGATTATTTTAAAAAGGTATATGGAAAAATGATTGAAAAAATAGGACATGGTAAAATTCATTTATTCAATACTGGTGGACATCCAGCCATGCTTTCAAATTCAGAGGAGTTTTATCAGCTAAGTATGGAGTTTTTTAAACAGTAATTTTAACCTTTGGTATTTTTCTCATTGGTAATATTAAACGTGTAAGAAAATTTTATTTCATATGAATGGGGGAATTAAATGATACATTTAGTATATTGCGATGATAAAGAAAAAGTCTTAGAGAAAATCCTTGATGGTAAAAAAACTATGATTATCAGAGGTGCGGCTGGAAGAAAAATCCCCCACAGCAGAGTCTTTAATGGTGAAACGTTGTACTTTATGAAAAAAGGAACTGGAAAAGTTTCTGCTATGGCTACAGTAGCAGGCGTTCAAAATTATGTTAAACTTACTGAAGATGAAATAATAAAGATACTTGAGGATAATCAAAGTGGGCTTAATTTATCCAAAAAGGAAAAAGAAAGATGGAATAAAAAATGCATATGCTTAATTCAGTTTAAGGATGTTAAGGAAATCACCCCATTAGAGTTTGCCCACCAAAGCAATATGGATGACTGGCTAATCATAGAAAAAATTGAAGATGTTCTTGTGGGCACAAGTATTCCATATAATTATGATAATTCCAAGCTTAAATAAAACAAAGAGTCTAAAGTCATGCATTTACTAAATTGACTCATCGGTGAGAAATGGCTAATAATAATTGTTTATTATATTGTGAGAGAAGGAATTTGAAAATGGACACGGAGATACTTCACTTTTTTGAAAAAATGCCAGAAGCTATACCCTTATATGAAGCAGTTAAGAATAAGATATTAGGAAATATGGAAAATGTGAATATTAAAGTCCAAAAATCGCAAATATCATTTTTTACTAATAAGAGCTTTGCATATGTATGGTTGCCTATACGAAAAATGAAAAATCGTCCCAATGTATATATTATTCTTACATTTGGATTGAATTATCAGATCCAAAGTCACCGGATACTGGAATCAGTTGAACCATACCCAAACCGTTGGACTCACCATATTATTATTCAAAATACTTCTGAAATAGATGATGAAATTATGGGATGGTTAAGGCAAGCATATAAGCTTTCAAAAACTGTATGACCCAGGATTCTTATTTGATGCATTAGAAATATTTTGTTCATTAAGGGGAAGAATTTATGATAATGATTTGGAACAGAAAAGAAGTTTTTGTAGGAAACTCTTTACAAGGATTTAATGAAGTCCGTTATAAACTTTCTTCAAATGGTATTAAGTATGAATATAAAATAGTTGATAGTACCAGTCCTGGTTATTTGGGTTCATCAAATCGAGCAAGAACGGGTACTTTTGGTATAAATATGGATTTAATCAAGACATATTATATCTATGTGCATAAGAATGATTATAACAATGCAATGGCATTATTAAGATACTAATTAGCTAGAGTGTAATTCATAGTATTGCTATTTGACGGCTTGTAAAGCATGGACAAGCGTTAGTCTTTGGGTAATTCTTAAGGTTATACGGCCCTGCACTCTATGAGATTGGGAATCCTTCATTAGTGGCTTGAGAAATGCCAGTCTTGCCCGATGAGATTGTGAATCTTTCATTAGTGATTTGAGAAACTCCAGCCTTGCCCGATGAGCTTGGAAATCCTCATTAGTGATTTGAGAAACTCCAGCCTTGAATTTTAATTAAGTCCGTATAATGGTGTAAATTAGATAAGCAAAAAAAGAGAACATGCTTC
>CALBDU010000070.1 GCA_937927335.1 uncultured Clostridium sp. | reverse complement strand
AGGGCCTAAATACCAATTGGTATATGGCAGCCAGTTCCCGAAAAGGAAGTTTTTTCTATGCTCAGGTTACGATAATTAATTTCCCAAGCAACTGCAATAAAACTTTTAAGAATTATTTTAAAGTTGAAAGGGGAAATTAAGCATGAAATCCAGCATTCAAGCCAAAACAATCGCATTACTATCCGCACTAATTATTACTACATCACTTTCTTCTTACAATGTTGAAGCTGCCTCAAGAAAAACTAGAAATACAAGGCCTACAACTACAGCTGGGACAGCCACTACAACCACAATACCGACCACAACTAGTGGTACAAACACTACAACTACTACATCAACAACAAGCACAACTGGGACAAGCGCAGCCACTACAACCACAACTGCTCCATCTGGAGCAGTAGACGTTAGTGCTGTGTATGGATTACAGTCTGGAAAAACGTTATATTACAACAGCAGTACTAATAGACATTATTATGATAGCAATTTTACTCAATCTCCTCAGTTGATATCGGATATATTAAACAGAGCACTTTTGGATAATAAAAACAAAGGTGTAACCATATATGTTCCTGAAGGAGACTATTTATTAGACAAGCCTTTGTTATTGCAAAATGGTGTAACTTTAGAAGGAGTTTCAGGTAAAACTAGATTCTTTGCTGATGATACTTTTAATAGGTTGAATGATGATTTTGTAATATCAAACGCTGACAATGCACAGATACATATAAAAAATATATATGTAGAATATAAGGGTGGAAAAACTCCTGTTTTCAGCGATTATACTGTAAATCCCAAGGGTATTGAGGGAATATTGCTTAAGATATTGAAAACACCAAAAGCTGTAGTTGAAAACAGCAGTTTTATTGTAAAGAATAATGGGACAAAAACTACAATTACCCCTGTATGGGCAAGAAATGGATTTAAAAATGTTGACATACACAGCTGCTATATTGAAAATACCAGTGGTGCTAATGTTGGTGGCTGTTTATGGTTTATGAATAATAATGGCGAAATTGGAGATACAGTAACCGCATATAACAACACAATAGTTAAGAACGGAAATGATGAAGCAATTGCTATATGGGGAAATGAAGGTGGTATAAACCAAAATTACAATATTTATAATAACACTGTGAATTATACAAAGGGTACACAGAATACTACTTGTGATAAACTAATTGCAGTATTGACTTGGAGTAATGGATTATATAAAAATATTAAGTTTTCTGGTAACAAGATTAATGTTTCAGGAAATACAAGAAGAATTATATCAACAGAAATTGGACAAGGTACTTTTTCAAATGTTGTATTTGAAAAAAATATTATAAATGATTCCACTGGAGATTCTACAGCTAATACATTACTTAGTGTATTTGAAGTTTGGTCAGATGCTTTAGCAACTGACTTAACTCCAGAAGATATGTATTTAAGAGGTGATGTATCCTTTAATTATAATACTTATACAAATACTAGTGGTTATGGTAGAAGATGTTTTGTTAATTCACATAGTGCATTGGTTAAACTAACCGGAAATATTGTAAATTCATACTTTGGATACGCAGTAATATTTGCCGAAGATAATTATTCAAAGATAATATCTGGAGGAAACGATTATAATTATTCAGGAACTAGAAGTGCAGAATTAGCAATTATTCAAGGAGCTGAAAGCAATGCATATTATTCTGGTGATAAGATAAGAACTGGTGCAGTTGCTTTAACTGGAACTTCCAATATTGTATATTCTAATTGCATATACGCTTAAAAAGGACTGTAAATAGTCCTTTTTTAATGTTGAGATTTTTTCTTTGACAACATGTAACCTGCTGGCATAAACATTAATACAAGAAATTTTGTTATCAATCTGTTAGGTTTGTTCAATATTTCAAGGTTTGTAAGGCCTAATAGAAATCCATCCATGGAAAGGCCCACACTAGCTTTAACAAAAAGCATTGGATCTGACCCAAAATAATCGAAAACGTCATTTAAATAATGTTCCCAAAGGTATATATTTGCACGGGAACGGCTTTTACTCCTATGACTTATTGAATTGGCTTGATCTCTGTAATATGCTGTAAGAGGATAATTAATGAATCGAACCTTATATTTTCTACCCATTTTATTCCATATAATAGTTTCAGGGAAAAATGTTAACCCTTTATTTGCGCCACCTCTGATATCAGGGAAAGTATATTCCTTCATCACATCTGTTCTGTTCATTCCCCACATTTCAAAATTAAATTTAGCTTTAAAAAAGGCATCAAGACCCAGCATGTCAATATAATCATTATCTATTGAAAAGGCTTTGCCGCTTGGAAGCATAGTATCCGGATCGTAACGGCGGCATGTAATCCCTCTAAACTCATTTTTTTTAGTATCATCAATTAAATTCCAATATTTAAGGAGAATTTCAAAGGATTCCGGTAAAAAAGAATCATCCGAGTGACATATGATAAAAAATTCACCATTAGCAAATTCCAGGGCTTTATTTAAGGCAGTATGCATCCCATTGTTTTCTTGATAAAAATATTTAATATCAAAGGATGCTTGCTTTTTGTATGAGTCTATCAATTCTTTTGTGTCATCATTAGACCCATCATCTACAATAATCCATTCAAAATCTTTAAAAGTTTGAGACATAAGACTATTAAATACTCGATCCAAGGTATTGGCTCGATTGTATGTTGGGGTTGCAACGCTTATTTTCATTTTTCATCTCCTTTGATTTGATAGTTTTGTATTACATAAAGCAACATTTACTTCATATGTTTTTAAAATTATTAATTCTATTTTATCATCTTATTGTAAAAAAATCAGCTTGTAAATAATATTTATTAGTAATAATAGATAAGCATACTATGCGTAATCAGTTTTAGTTTACATAAATTGAACTTTGTTATAAAATGTAATTACATATAAGTATTGCATCACTAAGAAATCTTTATAAGGGGGGGGATTATTTTGACTAAAAGAACATTATTTGGATCAATTATTATAACCTACCGCTGCAATGCCCACTGCAACATGTGCGACTGCTTTAAATATCCCACTAAACCTGAGGTAGAAATAGATCTTGAGACAATTAAAAAATTGCCGGAGATGGCCTTTACCAATATCACTGGCGGCGAACCCTTTATAAGGACTGATATCCACGATATAGTAAGAGAACTTTATAAAAAGACCAACCGAATAGTTATTTCCACCAATGGTTATTTTACCGATAGAATCCTTAAGCTTTGCCAGGAGTTTCCTGAGGTTGGCATCCGGATAAGTATAGAAGGGCTTAAGGAAACCAATGATGCCATAAGGGGGCTTCCAGATGGTTTTAACCGGGGCTATGGCACCTTGAAAAAGCTGGTGGAAATGGGTCACAAGGATATAGGCTTTGGGATGACAGTGCAGGATCTGAACAGCATAGACCTGGTGCCTTTATACAAAATATCCGATGACCTGGGAATTGAGTTTGCAACTGCTACGCTGCATAACTCTTTCTATTTCAGAAAAACCACAAATAAGATAGAAGATAAATATAAGGTGGCAAAAGCCTTTGAGGATTTGATAAATCTGTTGTTCAAGTCGAAATCCCCGAAAAAGTGGGCTAGGGCATACTTTAATCACGGGCTTATTAACTATATTTACGGCCAGCCAAGACTGCTGCCCTGTGAAATGGGCACCAATGCATTTTTTGCAGACCCATATGGTGATGTGCTTCCCTGCAATGGTATGAATGAAAAAATGTCCATGGGAAATCTTCACGAAAAAGCCTGGGAGGAGATATGGGATTCAGAGCAGGCTGCAAAGGTAAGGGAAAGTGTAAGAAAATGTGAGAAGAACTGCTGGATGATAGGCAGTGTTTCGCCAGCTATGAAACAGAGAATATGGATACCCGGATGGTGGATACTTAAACATAAGCTGTTTATGGGGAATGAATACTCACTTTCGGAAAATAAATTTATAAATGAAGGACAAAAGGCAGAAAAATGAAGATAGCGATGATTGGCCATAAAAGAATTCCATCTAGGGAAGGCGGCGTTGAAATTGTGGTGGAGGAGTTGGCTGAAAGGATGATAAAGCTGGGTCATCAGGTTGATGTATACAACCGGCAGGGCCATCATATATCCGGCAGCGAAAATGATGCAGTGAGAACAAAGTGGTATAAGGGTGCAAGAATTATTACTATACCTACCTTCCAAAACAAGCTGCTCAATGCACTGGTCTATTCTTTTTTGGCAACAGCAAGAGCCATATTTTGCAGCTATGATGTTATCCATTTCCATGCCTCCGGACCCTGCGCAATGATATGGCTGCCTAAGTTGTTTAAAATAAGAACTGTAGCCACTCTTCACGGTATAGACAGCAAAAGAGCCAAGTGGGGAGGGGTGGCATCAAAATATCTTAAGTTTGGTGAAAAAATGGCAGTAAATGCTTCTGACCACTTAATTGTTCTCTCAGAAAGCAATAAAAAATATATATATGATACTTATGGAAGGAACGCAAATTTTATTCCAAACGGTGTAAATCCTCCAGTTATAAGGACTGCTGATATAATAAAAAATCTGTATTCCCTGGATAAGGATGAATATATTCTATACCTTGGCAGGATAGTACCTGAAAAGGGAATCCATTATCTAATAAATGCCTATAAAAAAATTACTACTGATAAAAAATTGGTTGTAGCAGGGGGAACCTCCCATACAGACAGCTATGTCAGGGAAGTGAAGGAACTTGCAAAGGAGGACAGCCGAATAATTTTTACAGGCTTTGTTCAAGGCACTGTTTTGGAGGAGCTTTTCAGCAACGCTTATGTATATGTGCTACCTAGTGACATTGAAGGTATGCCAATATCACTGCTTGAAGCAATGAGCTTTGGAAATTGCTGCTTAGTCAGCGATATATCTGAAAATTCTGAAGTGGTGGAGGATAAGGCTTTAACCTTCAGCAGCGGTGATGCTGAAAGTTTGAAGGAAAGACTCCAGCAACTTATTTCGGATAGTGCAATAACTGAAGCATATAAAAAAAATGCAGCCGACTTTATTTTACGGAAATACCGCTGGGACAACGTAGTTGAAAAAACCCTGAAGCTATATGAAAACTCGGTTTAAGGAAGGTTAGTTTTGAATATGAATAACTGGTTAAAAAATATTAGGGCTGTTCTGTTATACAAAATATATTTCAGAATACTAAGAAGAATCAACGCTGGTAGACCGGAGCTCATATCGGGGGCCTTGGACAGCATCCTTGTAATTGCTCCTCATCCAGATGATGATGTTATAGGCTGCGGTGGAATTTTGTCAAAAAACCGAGGTAAAAAAATAAAGGTAATTTTTCTTACTGACGGTAGATATGGAGGAACCAGTTATAAGGGAGATGAATTGGTGGGAATAAGAAAAAAGGAAGCCATTAATGCCTTATGGGACTTAGGCATCAGTAATGTGGAGTTCCTAAGCTTTGAAGACGGCACTCTTGGAGATAATATTGCAATGGCTTCAGCTATGCTTAAGGATATATATTTATGGGATAATATTTTTCTGCCGAATATTCTGGACAATCACCAGGATCATAAAGCGGCTGCTCTTGCAGTTTACGGAGCCTTGTCCAAGGTTAAAAATGTAAAATCAAAACTGTGGCTTTATGAAATATGGACTCCTGTTAGTCCCAATGTGCTGGTAGATATAACCAAGGAGGCCCAGGCAAAAATGGCTGCTATAAACAGACATGCTTCTCAGGTAAAATGCTATGATTATTCCGAAAAGATTTTAGGTCTTAATGCTTACAGAGCTATTTCAGTACCGGCAGAACAAAATGTAAGGTTTTGCGAAGGGTTCTGCAGATGCGGCTATAATGATTTTAAGCAGATGTTAAATTTGATTTAGGAGCTGGTGTTACTATGAGTAAAAGGAAAAAGGTAATCATCATTATATCAGCAATAATTATTACCGCTTTTGTAATAGGAATCATATTTTTTTATTTGCAGCTCAGCAAGATAAAAAAGACGGAACTTCCCAACACTAAAAATGAGCTAAAAATAAGCGACAATGCTGCAAAGCAGGACCCTCAGATAATCAGTATTGCGTTTTTTGGCCTTGACAGGCGATATAAGGATGAAACCAGCAGGTCTGACGCCATTATGGTCATAACCTTAGACCAAAAGCATAAAAAGATCAAGATTTCTTCAATAATGCGGGATTCCTATGTTAATATTGACGGCCACGGTAAAACCAAAATTAATCATGCCTATGCCTATGGAGGACCGACCTTGGCTGTAAGAACTATAAATGAAAACTTTGATCTTAATATAAGGGATTACGTTGCAGTGGATTTTTATGGCTTAATAAAAATAATCGACAGTCTGGGTGGGTTTACCTTGAATATCAGGGAAGACGAGGTTTACTGGATGAATTACTATATTTATGAGATGGCTGAACTGGAAAATATACCGCCTCCTCTTATAACTGCTTCCGGGGAGCAAAAGCTTAACGGCATGCAGGCTGTGGCATACACAAGGATCAGGTACACTGCCGGCGGTGACCAGGAAAGGACATTGAGGCAGAGGACTGTGCTCAGCATTGTTTTAAACAAAATTAAGGAAACAAACCTTGTAAATATATCAAACGTGGTGACCCAGCTGCTTCCTTATACTGAAACAAGCATGTCAAATGGTGAGATCGTCAAAGCCTTTACTTCAGTTTATACCTTTGGAATAAACAATATACAGCAGGAAAGATTTCCAAAGGATGGCTATGCACAGGGCAAAACTATTAATGGCACCTGGTATTTTGTATTTGATTTGGAAGCTACCAAAAAACAGCTTCATGATTTTATATTTGAACAATAGGCATAAAAAAAGAATGTGTTTTATAATCTCAGTTAATGGGACTCATAAAATACATTCTTTATGTTTTATAATTTATTTATACTTAAGTCATTCTTTATGGATTTGTATTTGCAGGTATAGCCTGGAGCTTTTTCTGTCTCTTCATATTCTCTGTATACTTTGGATTTTGAAGCAGCCTTGCACATTGCTAAAGTTAATATTATTGATGAAGCTACAAATATTACAATTATAAAACTTATAATTCCGGACATAAACCTCACCTCATTTTTTTCAAAGTTGTTTATTTAAAATAAAATTTCCATTAAAGTTTTCATATCATATAATTTCCTCTATTTTAATTATACTCTTATTATTATAAAAATCAATATTTAAATTAATTTAATTAAAAATTATATTAAAATCAATACATTACTTATATGGTGATTTAGTTGTATGCTATAATAATATTAATATTACAATAAAATGATTACCAGAAAGGAAATAAAAAATGCAAACAAGCATAAGTATTATTATACCTGTATTCAATTCTGAGGAATTTGTAAAAAAGTCAGTGAAATCCATAATGACACAAAGTCTTAGCAGTATGGAGATTGTCCTTATAGACTGCAGACCTCAGGATAAAAAGGAAGAGCTTTTAGAACAATATGCTGAAAATGATTCCAGGATTAAAATAATATGTCAGGAGAATTGTGGGCTGGCAGCAGCAAGAAACAGCGGTTTAGCAGCGGCAAAAGGCTTATATGTAGGCTTCATGGATTCTGAGCACTGGACAGAATGCAATATGTATGAAAAGCTATTTAACACAGCAATAAGCAATAGCAGCGATGTTGTGCTGTGCAACGCGAGTAATGAAGTGCTCCTTGAAAAAAACGAAGCTGATTTAAAAGAAAGTGAAGTAATGAACAGGAGCGGTATACTTGAAAATATTTGCCCGAAGCTTCTTTTACAGGACACTTATTCATCAGTATGTGATAAAATTTATCTAAAGTCTTTCCTGGAAGAAAACAATATAAGCTTTAATGAAGGTATGCTTCTTAAGGAGGACTATCTTTTCAATATGGATGTGTTCAATTTTGCCCGAAAGGCAGTGTATCTACCTGAAAATTTGTGTCATTATGGAGACAATCCGCATTCTGAAATGTACCATAAGGATACTTTGACAACGTACACCACGTTATACCAGTACAAATTAAAATATAGTGAGCTTTGGGGTGTGAATTCACAAGAAATTAAGGAGCAAATGCTTTGTGATTTTCTTGTTACTGTGGAAGCCAGCCTGCAAAATTTATTTGACCAGAGAAATACCGACAAATTTTTTCAAAAAACAAATTATGTATATTGTATAGTCAATGATCCTCTGGTAATTAAAAGCATTCAGGAATATAAACGGCTTAATACCAGGTGTAATAAGCTGGATGATAAAACTATAAGGCTTATTGGAGGCAAATCCATTTTCGGATTATCCTTAAAATATAATAAAAAGTAAAAAGGACTAAAGCACTAAATATATGCTCCCTTTCGGGTTGGCAAGTGGAAAAATAAAACACTTGAATACCCTGGAAGGGAGCATATCTTTTGTAGAGCTGCAGTCCTTTTTACATATAATGAACCATTCTATAAACTTCACCCCCTGCATATATTGTAATTATAACACTGACTTGGAGCGGTATGTTTGTATGAAATAATAAAGAGATGTGTGGATTTCATTTGCTCCTTTATAGCTCTTATATGTTTTTTACCGTTTTTTTTGGTCATTTTTTTTATTATTAAGCTGGACTCCAAGGGACCGGTTTTTTTTATACATGAGAGGTTGGGCAAAGGTGGTAAAAAAATTAAAATATATAAATTTAGAACCATGGTGGATGGTGCCGAGAGCATAATGAAGACACTGCCAAACAATATCAGGGAAGAATATGAAAAAAATTTCAAGCTTAACAATGACCCCAGGGTAACAAAGGCAGGAGCATTTTTAAGAGAGACCAGCCTGGATGAATTGCCTCAGCTCATTAATATATTAAAGGGAGATATGAGTATTGTGGGCCCAAGGCCTATTGTTGAGAAGGAGTTGTTAAAATACGGCCCGTACGATGTCAGGCTGCTTACTGTGAAACCAGGGTTAACCGGATACTGGCAGGTTAATGGCAGAAGCAATACATCCTATGATGAAAGGGTAAGTCTTGATATGGAATATATAGATAAGAGATGTTTAATTGTTGATTTAACTATTATTTTAAAAACCTTAAGGGTGGTTTTTAAAAAAACAGGTGCAAGATAAGGGGGAATATTATGGGGGATATTTGTATATTTGGCCAGGGCTTTGTAGGACTTCCTTTAGCCTTGAGCTTTTCACTAAAAGGCTGCAGGGTTACCGGAGTTGATGTGGATGAAGCACTGGTAGACAGGCTTGGGAAGGGAGCAACAGGTTTAAAGGAGGAATACAAGGGAAAACAAATTGATGAAATACTTAAGGCGCAGCTGCAGGCTGGCAGATTCAAGGCTGTTACCAATGGCGCAGCTGCAGTTAAAGAAAGTGCTTATATTATTGTAACGGTTGGCATACCGGTTGTTGGTAATAGTTTTTTATTTAGTCCTCTTGAACAGTGCTGCAAGGCTATAGGCAGGGACATGAAAAAGGGTGCTGTTGTACTGATTAGAAGCACCTTGATACCAGGCACCACAGAGGATTTAATCATTCCCATTCTTGAGAAGGAATCTGGAATGATGGCTGGAAAAGATTTTTTTATTGCCTATGGGCCTGAAAGAATTGCAGAGGGCAGGGCCTTTCAGGAATTTGAGGATATGCCTGCATTAATAGGGGCAGCAGATAGCAAAAGCATTGAAAAAGCTTCAGAATTGCTGAATATTATTTGCAGAGGTGGAACTATTATCGGCAGCAGCATAAGAGCGGTGGAAACCTGCAAGCTTATTGAAAATGTGCAAAGAGATGTAAACATCGCCCTTAGCCAGGAGCTGGCAAGATTTACAGAAGCCATGGGGCTTGACATATTTGAGCTCATAGCAATGGCAAATACCCACAGCAGAGTCAGACTCATGTATCCGGGGCCTGGTGTAGGGGGCTACTGCATACCAAATGCCTATCACTATCTTTCAGAAAAGGCTGTAAAATTGGGTGTTCATCTGGAACTGTCCCAAATGGCCAGGGAGAAGAATCATAAAATGCCAGAGCTTATAATAGATAATGCCAGAAAGCTGCTTTTAAGGAAGGGGAAAGAGCTAAAGCAGTGCAAGGCAGCAGTATTTGGCCTGGCAATGAAGGATTATTCCAGTGACTGCAGGCTTAGTCCGGCATTGGATATATGCAGGCTTCTTATTGATAATGGCGCAGAGCTTAAGGCTTATGATCCGGAGGTTGCTATAGACCTGCCTTTTGTAGCTGAAAAACTTGATGACGCCCTTAAAGACGCAGATCTGGTTCTTATACTTGTAAGGCAGCAGGGGATTGATGTGTCAAAAATTGAAAAATGGCTTCTTGATAAAGGCAGTACAGCGGTATGCATGGACCTTAAGGGCGACATAAAGGATGGTTGTTTAACCGAAAATGATAGGTATTGGAGAATTTAAATGAAAAAGCTTGTCCACGTAGTAGAATCCTTTGCTTCTGGTGTTTTTACATTTTTAACTGAATTATGTAATTCTACCTGGGACGTTTATGATATTACTGTTATATATTCCACAAGGTGTGAAACACCTGAAAATTTTAAGGACTTTTTTAATAAAGATATCAGATTCATAAAGCTTGATATGTGCAGAGGGTTGGATCCTGGGAAAAATCTTAAATCTCTTATAGAATTATATTCTATTTTGAAGGAAATTCATCCGGATGTGGTTCACCTCCACTCCTCTAAGGCTGGTTTCCTTGGAAGAGTAGTCTGCTTTATGCTTAGGCTTGATATGGATAATGTGTTTTACAATCCCCATGGCTATTCATTTTTACAGATTAATGAATCAAGGCTGAAGACAAGCACCTATTATTTGCTGGAAAAGCTTGCTGCAGCCTTTGGTGGATGGACTGTTGGCTGTTCGTCCGGGGAATATCTTCAAGCTTCAAAAATCTCCAGGAGGTGCCTGAATATCAATAATGGTATTGATACGGTTTATATAGATAAAATAATAAGCCGGGAAGCTTTGAAAAAACGTGGAAACAAAATTATCTTAGGAACCATGGGAAGAATATGCCACCAAAAAAACCCGACCCTTTTTAATGCTGTGGCAGATAAACTTCCCCAATACGATTTTATCTGGATAGGAGACGGTGAACTAAGATCTGAGCTTACCTCTGAAAATATCCTAATTACTGGCTGGCTGGACAGGGAGAAGGCCTTGGAGAAACTGGCTGAAATCAATATCTTTATTTTAACCTCCCTTTGGGAGGGCATGCCACTTTCATTACTGGAAGCCATGTATATGGGAAAACCGGTAATTGCATCAAATGCTTATGGAAACAGGGATATAGTACAGCATGGTGTATATGGCTATTCAGCGGAGAAGCTTGAGGATTATCTGGAATTTATATGTTTGATTAATCAAAATGGTACTTTCTATCTTGAGGCTGAGAGCAATTATATACTGGTGCACTACAATAAAAGTAAAATGGTTCAATCCTATCTGGAGCTTTATGAAAATAATAAGGTTAGGGTGATATAAATGGCACCTGATATTTTTTATATAAATTATGACGGCAGCAGCTGCAGCGTATACCAATCTCAGGTTTTAGGCTACTGCGTTGCTTTACAAAAATATGGAGTGAGTATAAGGCTTATAAACTGCCAAAGAGAAGTAAAAGCATCAGAGAACTCGTCATTAAACAGCTTTCCCATATTCAATGTAAGAAAGGGAAAATATGATCTTATCATAAGCTCCAGGCTTGTTGCTGAGATAACTGAACTTATTAAGGGTGAAACAAAAGGAGATGCAGTAATCCACTGCAGAGGAATATTTGCAGGCATTATTGGCTTGAAGGTAAGAAAAAAAATTAAAAGCAGAAATATCAGGGTCATTACCGATATTCGCGGTGCATGCCCTGAGGAGTATTTACTGAGATACAAGGACAGGGGAAAGTTCATGAGGGTTCTGGCAGCACTGGCAGCCATTGTTATCAAACAATTTCAGAAAAAGATTTGCCTGCAGTCAGATCACATTTTCTGCGTATCTGAAAGACTGAAGGAATATTTACTGGAGAGCTGCAGGGTGAAGGGCGGCATTATGGTGGTTCCTACCTGCATAAAAAGGGAAAACTACCTTCAGAATCTTGAAGAAAGGTCCAGGGTGAGATTGAAAATGAACCTTAAGGACAAATTTGTGCTGGTATATTCAGGAGGAGGACAGGAATATCAGAATATTTCAGGTATGGCTGCAGCCTTTAAATACCTAAGTGAAATAATTGATAATGCATATTTTCTGGTTCTCACCTGTGACAACAGCAGGTTCCAGGTTACATTCGAAAAATTTTCCATAAGCAGTTCCTGTTATACAATAATGGAGGTTCCTCAAAATGCGGTGAATAGCTTTTTAAATGCTGCAGATTGTGGAGTGATGCTTAGAGAAGCTGATATTGTGAATAAGGTTGCCAGCCCAACAAAGTTTGCCGAATATGTATGCTGCGGCCTTCCGGTGCTGGTCAGCAGGGGTATAGGTGATATTGATGCCATAAACAGCATTTTCCCTGTGTGCATTTATGAGGAACAGCTTGTAAATTTCATGAAAATTTATGAGGAGATAAAAAGTAACAGGACTAACTTTCATTCACTGATTGAACAATACTACAGTATTGATAGAAAAATGGGAGATATAATAGAAATTTATGGAGGAAATAAATGAAAATACTGATCGCAGCAGCGGTTTTGGCGGCAGCAGCGGTTTTGTGCATTTTGGCAGCAATCAATAAGAAAAGACATGGCCGTGGGTTTATAATGCTGCTGCTCTTTGGTTTGCTGATGTGCAGCTGCTTTAATCTGGTGATATTTAAGGTTGAGATTTCGGACTTTAAGCTTGGAGGAGGCCTGTTTACTATTGCTCTCTTTACATCAATTTACATGCTTTTTATAATGCTTTCCAGAAAAAGACCAGGGGGTAAGCAGGAAAAGAGCATAAATTTCATGATTACAGGGTTAACCCTTATTAATATTTATCTTTTCTCAGAACCCCTTTTCATGAAGCTTTATTCAACTGGGTCTTACTCTATGTACCTGTTTACATATCTTAATCTGGAGCTGATGCTTGTTTTATTTTTGTTGCTCAGTGCCCTGGAATATGATGTTAAATCTATTACCGGAGTAATTTGCCTGTTCAGCCTTTTAAATGGATTTGTGGCAGTAATGCAGGGAATTACAGGGAGGCTCCTTGTGGATTTTAGTTCAGCGGGCCAGCAGCTTACAAGGCTCAGTATAGGCACAAGGGTATCAGGCTTCATAACAGGAGATAATGGAGGAGGTAACCTGGGGGTTATTTTGTTTCCGGTGCTTCTGTACAACTATAAAAAAAATAAAGGCCTGTTTAACCTTTTCCTGGTGGCAGCAGATTCTGCATTCATATTTTTTACCTTTACAAGAATTGCCTACCTGGCTTTAGCTGTTGAACTTCTTATTTTTTCATTATCATTTTTTAAACCCATGTCTGCTAAGGATATGTTTAAAATCACCTTTAAGGTTGCAGCAGCAGGGTGTGCAGGCATATATCTCTATGCAAATTATTTTAGTGAGGCTGTCTATTTGTTTTTTATTCAAAGGGGTGATACCCAGATGGAACGCTTTATGCAATTTCCAAAAGCGGTTAATGCCTTTTTATCGTCGCCCATCCTTGGAACAGGCCATGGACAATATAATCAATATGCATTGTATAAGCTTGGTATATTTGACAACCTGGTTATTCATTCACAGCTTTTAAATATACTTGTGGAGGAAGGAATAATAGTTTTTACAATATTTTGCGCCTTTAATATTTATCTTTTAGTTGCACTTATGAAAAAATTCAGGAATAAAGCTGAGCAGATCTATATTATTATGCTTTTTGCAGGCAATTTAATCTGCATTAATTTTAACCCCAATCAGACCTATGAAATAAATATATATTTATATTACTTCATATTGTTTGGATTTTTATATGCGGGGAAAGGAGATAGCTTTGATAAAAATAGCAGCAAAAAAGATCTACTACAATCTACCGGATAAAATAAAATACGGAAAAAAATTTAATGATACCTATGATTTCCTTCAGCAGTGCCGGTGGTGGAGCCAGGAACAGCACAGGGAGTATCAGCTTCACAGGCTAAAGGAGCTTATTAAGTATTGCTATGCTAATGTGCCATACTATACGGAGCTGTTTACCAAAAACAAGATAATTCCTGAAGATATTAAAGGTATAGAGGATATTAAAAATATCCCATATCTGACTAAGGCTATAATTGCCTCGAACCAGCATAAGCTCATATCAAAAAAATTTAATGTGAAAAAACTTAAATATATGGTTACAGGAGGAACTACAGGAATTCCTATGGGGTTTTACGCAGATAGAAAAACGGACTGGCCTCTGGAGTGCGCCCATGTGGCAAACCTTTGGAGCTGTATAGGATATGACCCCGGGAAACGGTTTAAGATGGCTGTATTAAGAGGCAGCATTCCCAGAAAGGGTGAATTTGAATATATTGGTACCAGCATGATTATGTCTTCATTTCTCTTAAATAATAAAAATACGGATGCATATATAAAAAAGCTGCAGGACTATCAGCCGGATTATATTCAAGCTTATCCTTCATCTATAACCTTGCTGGCTGAACATATTGAAAAATACGGTATAAAAATTTACCTTAGGAAGCTGAAGGCTCTCATTTGCGGCTCGGAAAGCCTCTATGACTTTCAAAGAGAGCTGCTGGAGCGTGTATTCAAGGTAAGGATATACAGCTTTTATGGCCATACGGAGCATTGCTGCCTGGCTGGTGAATGCGAGAAAAGCAGCCTGTATCACCTTGACAGCCAATACGGCTATGCAGAGCTGATAAATGAAAATGGACATGAGGCTGGAGCTGAAGGTGAAAGGGGAGAGATAGTGTGTACAGGCTTTAATAACCTGGCCTTTCCTTTTATCAGATACCGCACAGGGGATTTTGCCCTAAACACCAATGAACGCTGCAGCTGCGGGAGAAATCATAAAATTCTTAAAAGGATTGAAGGCAGGGAACAGGATTACTTTATTGACAAGTGGGGGTCCAGGGTAACTCTTACCTGCTCTGATGATGCTCTGTGGGAAGTAAAGGATAAGATATATATTTACCAGTATGTACAGCAGGAGCCGGGAAAAGTGATTCTTTATATTCAGCCAAAGGCGGAGTTTAACATAAAGGATGTTGAGCAGGTGGAAAAAAGCTTCAAAAGATTTTATCCAACTTTTGAAGTTGAGGTTTCTTTTAAGGATGAAATAGAACGGACTAGATCAGGCAAGTTCAGGTACCTTGTACAAAAAATCGAATTTTAAGGAGTGGATTTATGAATAGTGCTGATGCAGCTTTGAGGCTGAAGGAAATAAAGCATAAGCTGACCTATAAAGACATCGAACCCAGGATGAAGGAGGCTCTGTGGAAGTATAAGCATTGCAGTCAGAAGAAGCCCTCTGGTCAAATAAAAAAAGAAACGGAAGCTTTAAGAAAATACTGGGGCTGTTATCCTCTCCATTATTTCAGGTACGGCCTTTACAGAACTGATAAAAATCTGCCCATGGAGACTTTGCTTGATTATATCCCTGAGTTTTTCTTTTACAGGCTATTTTTAAGCTATTATGATGATGATAAATATTCCATTATTTTAAATGATAAAAATATAATGGAGGAGCTTTTCAGGGCAGTAAATATAGCTCAGCCGGATACTTTAGCAAAAATTATAAATGGAGGTCTTTACGATAGAGAACAGCAGCCCCTTTATTTTGAGGACCTTCAGGAAAAACTGGCTGCTAAAGGCTATAAAAGGATTTTCCTGAAGCCTGTAGATGGACAGGGGGGATACGGTATAAAGGTATTTCACTTAAATCATGAAAACAGGTACATGTGTGGAGGGCATGATTTATGGGATACTATTTCAGAAATACAAAAAAACAAAAGGGATTTTATTTTGCAGAAAGGAATAATTCAGCATCCGGAGCTTGCAGCTATTTATCCTAACTCTGTTAATACATTCAGAATCGCCACTGAAAACATAGGCGGAGAAGTCAGAATAGTATGTTCTGTGCTTAGAATGGGCAAGGATGGCAGAGAGGTAGATAACGCGTGCCAGGACGGCATAGTGCTGGGAATTGATATTGATGGAGGCAAATGCAGAGATTATGCCATAACTGAACGGGGAGCTGTATTCTTTTCCCATCCAGATACAAGATTTGGTTTCAAGGGTCATACATTCACCCATTGGGATGAGATTAAGACCTTTGCCATAGAGAGCGCAAGAAAGCTTCCCCAATTCACGTATCTTGGCTGGGATATAGCCCTTACCAGCGAAGGTCCTGCAGCAATTGAAACCAATATGGGTTTTGGACTGGATTTATATCAGATGTCTCTGGGAGGCTTAAGGGACAATTTTAGGATTACTGAACCTGAAAAGTACTGGAAATGCAGGAGGGACGCCATTGGATAACGAAATAATTCTGCATTTCAGGGACACCTGGAGCAGATACGGTACTACTTTTGCCAGGGGCAGGGCTCATGTTTCGGGGCAATTTCTTGAAGGAGAGGGCCTTGCTGAGTACTTTGATGCAAACAGCATTGAGGAGGTCATTGATAGAGCCAACGGCTTCTGGGGGCTTGTAAAAAAATTCGATAATAGTATGCTGCTGGCTGCAGACAGAATGAGAAGCTATCCTCTTTTTTATGGAATTTACTGCAATACTGTATATGTAAGTGATGATCCATACTGGCTGAAAGAAGCCTTGGGCTGTCAGGAGTATGATCAGGTTTCCTGGAACGAGTTTCTGGTAGCAGGCTATGTTACCGGCAGAGATACTTTGTTTACAGAGGTTAAGCAAATTCTTCCAGGGGAGATAGTTTATATAGATTACAATGAGGATGACCAGGTAAAAATAAAAAACATTCAGTATTACAGCTTTATTCATGGCAATTACTTCTCAGGACTATCCAGAGAGCAGCTGCTGCAGCTTCATGGAGAGGTATTTTTGAATTCTGTGAAAAGGCTTATTGATTTTGCTGGAGGAAGAACGGTGGTTGTACCTTTAAGCGGGGGCTATGATTCCAGGCTTCTGGTCACAGCCTTAAGAAAAATGGAGTATGAAAATGTAATTACCTTTTCCTATGGTAAGAACGATAACGAGGAATGTCTAAAAAGCAGGGAGGTTGCTGAAAGCCTTAATTTTAAGTGGATTTTTATTCCCTATGATAATGATAAAACCTTTATCTGGTATAATTCTGAGCTTAGGAAGGATTTCAACAGCTATGGAGATAATCTAAGCACAGTTCTACCGGACAGGGAATGGCCGGCGGTTTTGGAGCTGAAAAGGCTGACGCTGATACCGGAGGATTCGCTTTTTGTTCCTGGCCATTCCGGAGATTTTATTTCCGGTGGCCATATACCTTTAGATCTTTGCACCTCCGAGCAGCTCCAGGAAAATCTGGTGGATGCGGTTTTAAAAAAGCATTATGTGATGTGGAACTGGAAAGGCCTTGAAAACAGATGGAGAGGTGAATTTTCTAAAAAAATTCTTGAAAATGCTGATATAGGCTTCAGTTTTCCTGATACTCCAAATATGTACGAAAAGTGGAACTGGCAGGAGTGCCAGATAAAGAGAATGGTTAATTCCGTAAAAATATATGACTTCTTTAAATATGAATACTGGCTCCCCTTGTGGGATTACGAATATATGGATTTCTGGTCAAGAGTTCCATTGTATTACAGGATTAATAAAAATCTTTATGATGAATATGTTGTAGCGCTGTATGCGGAAATTTCCGGTCTTACCTTGGAAAAAGCATGGGAAAGGGTCCCTGCAGCTGATAATGACACATTAGTAAGAAAATTATACAAAAAAACAAGAAATTTAATAGCCTTCATCTTGAATCAAGATAAAACCAGGCTTTCAAAAGAGGAATCAAGAAATGAGGATTGGGAGCAGTCTTCAGGCAGGATGACCAAAGAGCTATATGATGAACTGATGCCCTACATGATAGGCAGAAGCTCCTGTACCACCTTGGAAAGACTTGGGCTTATATATTTTGAGGAAAAAAAAGTGCCGGAGGGCACCATTAAACTGCTGGAAATGCTTAAAAAGGGATCACGGCCATGATAGTACAGGTGGGGCCGTATCCTGAGCCTATAGGAGGGGTATCCGTGTATATAAAAAGGATGAAGCAGTACATGGATACCCTGAATGTCAGCAATGAGGTATGGGACATCAGCGGAATCAAAAAGAAGGCAGCGGGAGTTGTAAATATAAGGCTCAGGTATGTTCCATTTAAGCTGATTAAAGACCAGCCGGACCTGGTGCATTACCATATACCTGGCACCAGCCATAAGCTTTATGTGGCTGCCTTTAACAGAATGCTTAAGCTGCCTGTAAAAAAGGTGATTACAATTCACGGTGACAGCAGGGAGCTTTTTCATAAAGGGAATATGATATCTGGAGCGCTGAACAGCTTTGACAGGATTATATGCGTAAAAGCCGGGGATGGGGAATATCTCCGTAAAAAAGGTGTAGCATGTGCAATAGATGAGATTCCATCTTTTATACCACCTTTAATCACAGGTGAAGTTCATATACCAAAATATATCTTGGATTTCATAAATCACCATAGCTTCATTATTGCAGCAAATGCCTCCTGCATACAATTTTACCGCCAATTAGACCTTTATGGCATTGATATGTGTATTCAGCTTATGGAAAAGCTTATTGGTCAGGAGAAGGGTGCGGGGTTGATTTTTTTTCTTCCAAATGTTAATGATAAAGACTACTATAACAACCTAAGATTAATGGCAAAGGAGATGGGGGTATCTGAGCATATACTATTTGTAACTGAAAAGATGGAGATATATCCGGTTATTGGTTTGTCCCACCTCTTTATCAGACCTACCTGCAGTGACGGCTATGGCATATCTGTTGCAGAAGCCATATGCCAGAAGGTTCCTGCAATAGCCAGTGACGTTTGTGAAAGGCCTGCTGGAACCATTATATTCAAATCCAGGGATCTGGATGAATTGTATAAAAAGACTCTGGATATCATGGAAAATTACAGTTCACATGTAGAAAAAATAAGAAATATGAAACAGCCTGACAATAAAAAAAAAGTATTGGATATATATATAGAATGCCTGAAGGGATAGATATATGATAACAGATTTAAAAAAATTCTTTAAAACAAGTATAATTTATGCTGCTGCACAAATAATTATTCAGGCTATGAATTTTTTTTTGCTGCCGGTTTATACAAACAGCCTTGGTACTGCTGAATATGGAAGACTATCTACCATAACAGCCTTTACCGGTTTATTCAGCACTGTCCTTATTATGTCGATCCAATCTGGAGTGTGCAGGTTTTACCGTGAGGAGGAGGATAAAAACAGATTAATAAGCACTGCCTTGAATTTTGCTTATGTACTTTGTATATTCTGGTGCTGCATCATCCTGGTAGCAGGCAGACCATTATCAGAGCTTATATTTGACTTCAAGGGCAGCAATGAGGGTTATGCAGTCCTTTGGATAACAGCAGCAGCTTCAATGCTGAACCAGATCATAAGCATCTATATAAGCAGGTATTCCATGGAATATAAAGCCTTCAGGGTGGTCCTGTTCCAGGTGGTGCAAACAGCCCTTCAATTTTTTATAATTATTATTCTGGTGCTTAAAATGAATATGGGGCTAATGGGAGTGCTTTACGGACAGCTGCTTTCAGCTGCAGTTATTTTTATTATCCTTAGCTGTCAGGAAAGAAACAGCTACAGATTTACAATAATACCGGAAGGGTTAAAAAATATGCTGATTTTCAGTGCAGGGCTGCTTCCGGTGAACATATCAGGCTGGATATTGACATTGTCGGACCGATATTTTATAAAGTATTATCTGGGACTTGCAGATACGGGCATATATAACCTGGGTTATCAGTTCGGCATGCTAATAAATCCAATTTTTATTACTCCCTTTTTAAATTCCTTTACTGCTTATAAATTTGAAGTTTATAAAAATGAAGACGCCAGTGACAAATTCAAAAAGCTTTTTCGAAAATATAATACCCTGGGATGCTTTTTGATGCTATTTATTGCCATATACAGCAAGTTTGCCGTTATGATATTTGCCAATATTGATTTTTTGGATGCTTATAAGGTTGTTCCCATTATTCTGTATTCCTATTTCCTTTATGGCAAGACTGGTTATTATGCCTTAGGCTTCCAGCTTAAAAATAAAACCTGGAAAATAGGACTATATATGCTCTTTGCCTCTGCAATGAATATTGCCTTAAATTTTATACTGGTGCCTCGGGCAGGAATATATGGAGCTGCACTTTCCACACTGGCTGCATATTTAATTCTTGATTTAATGTTTATCCTGTCCTCAAATAAATATTATAAAATTGATTTAGATATAAAATTTCAGCTTTCAGCTCAGTCCATAACGCTATTTATATATGGAATTTACTACATCTTTTCAATTTACTGTACAAGCATATGGTTGGAATTTATGGTGAATTTGATTATTATATACCTTTTTATCATCATATTTATAAAAGCGGGTCTGGTAGGTGATGATATAAAGAAAATTGCAATTAAGACAGTCGGAATATTAAAAAAAAAGCTTGTCAATTGGTTTGTTAGATTCAGGGATCTCCATGGTGAAGAAGCTTTTTCCATGAACAAGGAAATTCACAACAGCCATATTGATATTAATCATCTGGATATTTCAAAAATAGATAAAGAATTGCTCAGCCTTAATTGTGAAAATTATTTGGAGCATAAATTTAAACTCCTTGGCAGCAAATGGGTAAAGGTTTCCTATGATATGCACTGTGAAGGCCTGGAGGGCTTTGTTTATGACGGCTCGCTCCACATCAGGGACTTTGACAGGGAGGGCAGGTGGCTTGAAGCTGTATTAAGGAAGGGAAACTTGAAAACAGCAAAAAAGATATGGAGGGGTATGGATAATAATTACATACCTATAGACTGGCAAATGGATTTTAAAAGCGGGTATCGGTATTCTCAGCAAAAGTGGTATCTTGATCAGAAAATAGGGCCTAAACCAGGTGTTGACATAAAAGTGCCCTGGGAGCTTTCAAGACTTCAGCATTTGAATTGCTTTGCCATTTCTGCACTGACCTTTCCAGAAAAAAGGCAACAGCTTTTGCAGGAATTCAAAAATCAGGTCCTTGATTTCATAATGGCAAATCCCATGAAAATGGGTGTGGCATGGACATGCACCATGGATACAGCAATAAGAGCCGCCAATTTGCTTGTATCTTATGATATATTAAGCCAGATTGATGAATATAATATTTTAGATGAAAGCTTCAGGGGGAATTTAGGTAAAAGCATATATGAACATGGATGCTTTATAATAAATAATCTTGAAGTAAATGAAAGGTTCAATGGCAACCATTACTTATCTGATATTGCAGGACTGCTTTTTATATCAGCCTATTTGAAAAAAGACCTTGACACGGAAAAATGGCTTGAATTTTCAGTTCATGAAATGCTGTTCCAGGGCTTAAAGCAATTTTATGCAGACGGCAGTAATTTTGAAGCCTCAACCAGCTATCACAGGTTAAGCGGAGAACTGTTGTGCTACAGTTTAGCTTTAATTATAGGATTGACAGGGAGGGATGCCTTGCCTGAAATTTTACTTAAGCGGCTTTACAGAGCTGCTAAGTTTTCACTGGATATAACAAATCAAAATGGCACTACAGCACAGGTGGGGGACAATGACAGCGGCAGATTCTTTAAATTTAGTCCTGAAAGAAATATTCTTAACCATGATTCCTTTATATCTGCGGTAAATGGAATTTTTGAAGCAGATTCACTGGCAGCCCGTGATAATTATCCCCTGGAAAAAAGCATAGTAAAAACTCTAAGGAACTGCTGTGGTACATATACAGCTGCTATTGACCCCTTTAAGGCTGCTGCACCAGTTCATATTAATCACCCAAAGCTGTGCTTTTCCTTAAAAAGTGAAATTTTATATAGCAGCTATACCAGGGAGAATATAGATATAAGTGGAATTGATGAGTTTTTTTACCCGTTTTTCGGTTTATATATTTTTAAGAGCAGGAATTTCCATTTATCAGTTATGGCTGGAGGCATTGGCCAAAATGGAGTGGGAGGGCACAGCCATAATGATAAGCTTTCCTTTGAGCTATCCTTGGGAGAACGGGAAGTGTGCAGGGATCCGGGAACATATCTTTATACGCCCATGCCGGCTTTGAGAAATAAATTTCGAAGCGTGAAGGTTCATAATGCACCACAGGTTTCAAAAGAAGAACAGTGCAGCTTTTTGGACTTATTTTCAATGAAGGCTGAAACTGAATGCAGCGTAGTAAAGCTTCACAGAAATAACCCGGCCTTTTATCTAACCTTCAGGGATGTTAAAATCCTTAGAGAGTTTATTATTTTAGAGGATAGGCTTATTATTATGGACAAATCCAATAAAGCCTTAAGCGTAAATTTATTTGCAGATTCCATATCAACAGGGTACGGCCAGCTGGAATCAATGAAATTGGGAGGATATCATGGAGCTGAAGGAACGTCTTAATATACTAAAAAAGAGGTGGCTGCTGGTTGCTCTAATAACTGCCTCAATTACCATGCTTACAGGAATATTGAGCTTCTTTGTAATTGACAAGTCATATAAGGCTGATATATCAATTATAATTGGTGGAATTCAAGGTAAGAGTGAAAATTCCGGGGCAGATTATTATAATTTAATGATGTACCAGACCCTTGTTAAAACCTACAGTAAGCTTGCAGCATCAAGAACCGTTGCTGAGGATGTAATCAGCAAGCTTAAGTTAAACTCAATAAAACCTGCGGAGCTTATTGCCATGATAAAAGTAAGTCCTGATACGGATACTCAATTTATCACTATTTCTGTAACTGCAAAAAGCCCTGAAAAAGCCGTGGAAATAGTAAATCAATATGGAAAATCCCTAAGTGAGGTCAGCTATAACATATACAAGGAGGACAATGTGAAGGTTCTGGAAGCAGCCGTATTTCCTGATAGTCCCGCCAGTCCAAGGCCTTTGCTGAACATTGGAGCCGCAGCCTTTATTTCATT
The DNA here is from genome assembly GCA_937927335.1 of uncultured Clostridium sp. Lineage (GTDB taxonomy): Bacteria > Bacillota > Clostridia > Clostridiales > Clostridiaceae > UBA699. The sequence continues at coordinate 16,976 of CALBDU010000070.1, read as the reverse complement.
CCTGTTTTCCACAGCCCTTGCATTTTTGCTGGAATATATGGATTGTACAATAAAAAACAGGGATGACCTTGATGATATTGGCATCCCGATGCTGGGCACGGTTTCCAAAGCCGGTGGACGAAAGGAGATGATTATATGTTAAGAAGAAAAAGGGGTATTTATGATGACAGCTTCAAGGCACAGCTTACAGAACAGTTCAGAACCATAAGAACAAATATCCGCTTTTCGGCAAGGGATAAAGCTGTAAAAGCAATTACTGTGACCTCCTGCAATCCAGGAGAAGGAAAAAGCACAGTAATAGCCAATCTTGCTCTGTCCATGGCTCAAACAGGTAAAACCGTGGTGATATTGGACTGTGACCTGAAAAAACCAACTATTCATAAAAAATTCAACTTAAACAATGATGAGGGCCTGACCAATGTACTGGTAGGTGACAGATCACTGGGGGAGGTCATAAAGGCTCCCGATTTTCGAAACATTCATATTGTAACCAGCGGACCCATACCGCCAAATTCCTCGGAGCTGCTAAACACCAGCTGCATAAGGGAGATAGTTAATGAGCTTTCCTGTAAATATGACATGGTATTACTGGACACGCCTCCGGTATTATATATATCCGATGCACTGATTCTTTCTGCGGTTTCACAAGGCACCATACTTGTTTGTGTTTACGGGAAAACCGACATGGTTCAGCTTCGCCGTGCAAAGGAGGTCATAGAAAAGGCAGGGGGCAAAATTCTTGGAGCGGTTGTGAACAAGGCACCGAAAAAGTATGGCAGAAAAATCGGAAAATATTATAGTGGAATATAATAAAATCTTCTTTAAACAAGAAGATTTTTTATTTGGTACCATATGTTACCGAGAACTGAATAAAAAATTAATATAATTTCAATATAAGGTGAAAATAATTAAAAAGAACTTGGAGGGAAAATTATGAGCGCATTTTTAGGGAAAATACATTATCTGTTATACAATAAAATACAGCTTCAGGAAAATATTTTAGAGGATATAGCAGAATTTGCAAAAGCAAAGGGAATACCTGCAGAGGATATAGCCTCAAAAATAAATAATGAATATGGATATCCGGAAAGAGGAGCTTTGGAGAACGTCATAAGTCATGACAACATACACGGCTGGCTGCAGTCTAAGATAGAAAGCGTTGAGAGCAGGACGGCAGCTATGATAACTGAACTTACAGGAAATTACGGTATAAAAACGGAAGAATTACAGGAAATCTTCTATAAAAACGGTGAGGCTGCAAGGCAAAACCTGGATGATTACGATTATTCACCTGAGGATATGTTTGCTTTAATTTATAATCATCTGCTGGAGGGAATGCCCTGCGACAGGATAAATGAGGTTGTTTACGGCAGTGAGGAGGAATTTGCATGGCAGACTACAAGATGCATACATGCTGATGCCTGGAACAGTGCAAAAGGAGATATAAATGTATTCTACCTGATGAGGGATGCCTGGATTAAAGGATTTCTTCAGGGAGGCAGTGTGAAATTTTCTTATACAAGAACCGAGGATGGATTAAATAAGATAAGAAAGGGGCAGTAATAATGGATAGTATAAATTTAATGATGGAAGAACATAAATATATTAAAAGAATGCTGGTGGTAGTTAGGAATGCATGTATAGGAATTTTAGATGGCAATGATATAGACTTCCAGGATTTCCAGGATATGATCACTTTTATCAGAAAATATGCGGATGCCCATCATCACGGCAAAGAGGAGAACATGCTGTTCAACAGGATGATTGAGGAAATCGGTGGAGCAGCTGAGAAGCTTGTAAGACACGGCATGCTGGTGGAGCATGATATGGGAAGGCTCTTCGTAAAGGAGCTGGAGGAAGCCCTGGAAAAGGTTAAAAATGGAGACAGCAGCGCAAAGGTTGATGTAATTGCCAATGCTGTGGGCTATGCAAACCTGCTGAACAGGCATATCGATAAGGAGGATAAGGTAGTTTACACCTTTGCAAAAAGAGAATTAAGCAGCAGTGTTATGGAAAAAATCAATAAGGAATGTGAAAGCTTTGAAACTGAAAAAGAAGCGGATAAAATCCAGCAAAGCTATATTAAATTACTTGAAAACCTTGAAAATAAATATATAAAATAATTAAGAAAAGAGGAGATTTTTATGAAAATAATGAAAGACATGACAATAGGTGAAGTTATAAGAAATAAACCGGAGGCTGCTTCAATACTGATGAATTTTGGAATGGGCTGTGTGGGCTGCCCCTCAGCTCAGGCTGAAACATTGGAAGAGGCTTCAAGGGTACATGGCTTGAATATTGACGAATTAATGGAAGCTCTGAATAAGTAATCCATGCCTGCGGGATATTACCGCAGGCTTTTAACTTATGCTGCAATACATAATGAATAATGCACCAAAATGTGGATTATTTCATATGCTGTAATGAATATATTTTTCAGGAGGCAAATAATGTATTGCTATACCTATGCCAATGAATTTACCTGTATTTATAATGAACTCCATTTGTGGACACATGTTTCCAGTGATCACCCCATATTCTTAAAGACAGTAGCATCACTATCCAAGATCAGGCTTCCCAAAGCTGTAGAAGACAAACTTCAACATACTCATGAAATATTTATGCAGCTTCATCACCAGGCAGTGAATTTGAAGAACAACCCTAATCCTGCTGCAGTTAGAAGATTAATAGACGAATTTTTACGTGCAGATTCAGACGTTATAAATTTTTATCCCCAGCTGCTTAACTTTGGAAAGGGCAATGCTGCATGGAGGGAGCTTGTAAACCATATAACAGATGAGCAAAAATTCATGTATGAACTTATGAGAAATTTGAGAAGACAGGTATAAGCTTTATTTATTGAAGAAAAGAGTATATTATATAAAGTGGAATACATAAGCAAAGGGGTTATTATATGGATACAAAATTAAAGGATTTTAAAATTAGATTTGCAGATAGAAAGGATGTTCCAGTGATATTAAATTTTATTAAGGCACTGGCAGATTATGAAAACATGTCAAAGGAAGTGGTAGCCGATGAACAAATTCTCAGTGAAACTTTATTTGATAAAAAGTATGCAGAGGTAATTATTGGTGAATACGAAGGAAAACCGGCTGCCTTTGCTTTATTTTTTCATAACTTCTCTACCTTTCTTGGACGCCCTGGAATATATTTGGAAGACTTGTTTGTTAGCCCTGAAATGAGAGGGAAGGGCTTAGGCACTATTATGTTATCCTTCCTGGCTAAAACCGCAGTGGAAAGAAATTGTGGAAGGCTGGAGTGGTGGTGCCTTGACTGGAATGAGCCGTCCATTAATTTTTACAAGAATTTAGGCGCAGCGCCAATGGACGAATGGACAACCTATAGGGTTCATGGAAATGCATTAATTGATTTGGCAGATAAGTTTTAATTAAAAGTGGCTGAATATCAACGATATTCAGCCTGTTGTTTTATTATGGCTTAATTATAGTCATGCCGCCCATGTATGGCTGCAATGCCTTTGGAATATTAACAGAGCCGTCTTCATTGAGGTTGTTTTCCAGGAAAGCTATAAGCATTCTTGGAGGAGCAACAACAGTGTTGTTTAGGGTATGTGCGAAATATTTTCCGTTTTCTCCATTAACACGTATTTTCAAACGACGTGCCTGTGCGTCTCCAAGGTTGGAGCAGCTGCCTACTTCAAAGTATTTTTTCTGTCTTGGTGACCAAGCTTCTACATCTACAGATTTAACCTTTAGATCTGCCAGGTCTCCTGAACAGCATTCCAGGGTTCTTACTGGAATATCAAGGGTTCTGAAGAAATCAACGGTATTCTGCCAAAGCTTATCATACCACATCATGCTGTCTTCAGGTTTGCACACTACGATCATTTCCTGTTTCTCAAACTGGTGTATTCTATAAACTCCTCTTTCCTCGATGCCATGTGCACCTTTTTCTTTTCTAAAGCATGGTGAATAGCTGGTTAATGTATGAGGAAGTGATTCCTCAGGAAGAATGGAGTCAATATATTTTCCTATCATTGAATGTTCACTGGTACCTATAAGATACAGGTCTTCACCCTCGATTTTATACATCATTGCATCCATTTCCGCAAAGCTCATAACACCTGTAACTACTTCGCTCCTGATCATGAATGGAGGAATGCAGTATGTAAAGCCGCGGCCTATCATAAAGTCTCTTGCATAGGATAGTATTGAAGAATGAAGTCTTGCAATGTCGCCCATAAGGTAGTAGAAACCATTTCCAGCAACCTTTCTTGCGCTGTCAAGGTCTATGCCATGGAGTTTTTCCATAATATCAGTATGGTAGGGAACCTCATATGATGGAACTACAGGCTCGCCAAAGCGTTCAACCTCAACATTCTCACTGTCATCCTTACCTATTGGAACACTATCATCGATAATGTTTGGTATGGTCATCATATTCTTTTTGATTTTTTCTTCCAGTTCTGTTTCTTTAGCTTCAAGTACGGCTAGACGTTCAGACTCTGCAGTAACCTTTTTCTTAAGCTCTTCTGCTTCGTCCTTTTTGCCCTGGGCCATTAAGCCCCCAATTTCCTTTGATATCTTGTTTCTGTCAGCTCTCAGTGAATCGGCTTCCTGCTTTGCATTTCTAAGCTCAGCATCCATTTCGATAACTTCGTCAACAAGCCCAAGCTTATTGTGCTGAAATTTCTTTTTCATGTTTTCCTTTACAAAATCAGGGTTTTCTCTCACAAATTTCAAATCTAACATAGTTATACCTCCTGGTAAATAATAATAAAATAAAAAATCCTTCATCCCGTGTTAAATATAAACATGGGACGGAAGGATCCGCGTTGCCACCCAAATTGCAGGTCCATAAGACCAGCCACTCGAAATAAGTAGGATAAAGGCTACCAGCCTTTGGTTCATCACCAACAGCTCCAAAAGTGGAAAGATTTAACCTATCACCGGTTCACACCAACCACCGGCTCTCTGAAGAAATGAATAAATCGTAACTTTTATCTACGCTGTTTTAATCTATAGTAATTATTATTATATATGTCTTTATAAGGATTTGCAAGCATTAACTGTTTAAAAATATCAAAAATTCAACATATAAACTTTGAAGTTGATTAATTTGCAGCATTTTAAAACAATATTTGCATAACTGTATGTTATTGATGGTGAATTTGTGATAAATTAAAAGAAAAAGTAAATAAAGGGGTGTGGGTTATGAACGATAGAGGAGCTACAAACTCAGTTAAGATAATTGTTGCTTTTACTTTCCTGCTGATGGTTGTAATCAATGTACTTGCCAATGCTTTGCCTATAAATGGCCAAACTACCGGTCAGGTTTCAAATGCCTATCCAAATCTGTTCGCCCCCGCAGGCCTCACCTTTGCAATTTGGGGCTTGATATATCTATTGCTTGCCGCATATACAATTTATCAGCTGGGCTATTTTAATGGAAGTAAGTCTGATAGAAAATTGTTGGACAAGGTTGGAATATACTTTTCAATATCATCACTGGCAAACGGTGCTTGGATTTATTCATGGCATTACAGGCTTATACCGGTTTCTCTTGGCCTGATGGCAGTAATTCTTTGCTGTTTAATATATATCGTGCAACTGCTGAGCTGTGAGCTTTTTGACAGGCGGGAGACGTTTTTTGTAAAAACACCCTTCAGCATTTATCTGGGCTGGATAACAGTAGCCTCCATAGCTAATGTCACAGTGCTGCTTGTAAGCATAGGCTGGAGCAGATTTGGTTTATCTGAGACACTTTGGACTGTGATTATTTTATTTGCGGGGTGTGCAATAGGAATTTCAGCTATGCTTAAAAACAGGGACTCAGCTTATGGCGCAGTTCTGCTTTGGGCATACTTTGGAATTTTATATAGGCATATATCCCAAAACGGCTTTGCAGCTCAATATACATTAATCGTTAGTGTTGTAGTGCTGTGTCTTGCATTATTTCTCATAGCAGAAATGTATATTATTAAAAATAAATAAAAGAACCTGCAGGAATAATTCCTGCAGGTTGATTTTTTAATTATCTGTTGTTCCTCTGATTTTTTCTAGCTTTTCTGCATTCAGGACATCTAACTGGATCATTTTCAAATCCTTTTTCCTTGTAGAAAGCCTGTTCTCCTTCAGTGAAAACAAATTCGTTTCCGCAATCTTTGCAAACTAATGTTTTATCTGCCATTTTTCATTCCTCCTTTTAAAAATACTAGACTTAAATTTGATAATATTCCTAAAAGGGAATGTTTTAATCAATTAAATCCGAGTTAACAATATACATTGTTGACTTTTTAAGAATAACATATTATTCAAATATTAGCAAGCTTTTTTTAATTGATACTGTAAATTATTGATGTTATAATTAACAATATTAGAGCAAATATGACAAAGTAAGTTAATAGGGGTGAATGATGGATAGAAAGACAACAATCAAAAGAAGGATAATGAATAAATTCATTGATGCAACTTTTACAATAATCGATAGTGAAGGTGTTGAAAACGTCACCATAAGGAAAGTGGCTTCCATGGCAGGCTACAACAGCTCCACTTTATATAATTATTTCGAGGATCTGGATCATCTTGTCCTATTTGCATGCATAAGATATTTGCGTGACTATGCCCAGGGCTTGAAGGATTATGTAAAAAATGCGAAAAACAGTCTGGAAAGATATATGCTGATTTGGGAGTGCTTTTGCGCATATTCCTTCGAAAGGCCAAAAATATACCAGCTCATCTTTTTTTCGGAGCACAGCGATTCACTTAACAATATAATTGCACAGTATTATGCCGTATTTCCAGAAGAGCTGGCAGATTCATCACTAAGGCTTAATTCAATGCTTACAGGTAATGACATATACTCAAGGACCCTGCATCAGTTCGAAGGCACAGTGGAGGAAGGCTATTTCCGCTCTGAGGATATTGATGAGATTAATGAAGTTACAATTTTGTTATATCAGAGTATTTTATCCAATCTTCTAAAGAAAAATCCGCCTTATACCAAGAAGGAAGCTATTGAAAAGGTGATGTATTATTTCTGGAAGGTTGTAAAGTCATATCAGTTGTCTAAATAATAACATTTTTTAAGGATACCCTAGCTTGGCTATGGGTATTTTTTTATGCAAACCATTGTAAATACACACATATGATATTTTATAATAAGTGCTATCTGATATAAAAATAACGATATAATACAAAACTATTGTAACTAAAAAGAAAGGGTAGTATGATAAAAAGTAAATAATCATGATTATAAAGTTAGAAAAATAAATCACGATATCCTTGTTCGGTCATAAAAATTAAGCTAAATTATTTATGGAGGTTTTTATATGATTATAAAAATTATATCAACTATATTAATTGTAATGGTATTTTTTTGTGCTGTTTTATTTGTAAAGGATTACAAAAAAACTGTTAAAGAGGGCAGGCTGGAAAAGGGAAGTTTTTTAGCTTTAGGAATAATAGGACTTGTAGTTAACTTTTTTGACACCTTAGGAATTGGCAGCTATGCACCTACCACTGCCATTTTTAAATTTACCAAATTGTGTGAGGACAGAGTAATACCAGGCACTCTAAATGTGGCAACTACCATTCCGGTAGCTATAGAAGCCCTGGTTTTTCTTACAGTTATTAAAGTGGACATATTTACATTGGTTGCTATGATAATTTCCTGTATGATTGGTGCTTATCTTGGCGCTGGATTTGTTTCCAGGCTGCCGGAAAAGAATGTTCAATTAGGTATGGGGATTGCATTACTGATCGTGGCTGGCGTTATGCTGGCAGGCTTGCTTAATGTGTTGCCTATCGGAGGAGATGCTGTGGCATTAACAGGCGTTAAGCTTGTAATAGGGGTTATAGGAAACTTTATTATTGGAGCATTAACCGGTATTGGTATAGGTTCCTATGCTCCCTGTATGGCTTTAGTATTTTCACTTGGTATGTCACCAAAGGTCGCATTTCCAATAATGATGGCCTCCTGTGCATTCCAGCTTGGTCCATCCTCAATAAAATTTATAAAAGAAGGGGCCTATAACAGAAAGGCATCACTGGCTATTAATCTGTTTGGAATAGTGGGCGTTTTAATTGCCGCCTTTATTGTTAAAGAAATACCATTACATATATTAAAATGGGTGGTGGTTTTTGTAATACTATTTGCATCCACAATGATGTTTAACTCAGCAAGGCTATCTGTAAGGAAAGCTGCATAAAGTACGTTAAACCCCTGAAAACAATAGTTTTCAGGGGTTTTTTAACGTAAACCGGTATTTTATAATATTTTCCATTATATGATATTTTATTATAACAGCTATTTGATATAAAAATATCAATAAAAGCAAAAAACTGTTGTAACTTTCAAAAAAGGAGAGTAATATAATAAACAAATAATCATGATTATAGAGATAGAAAATTCAACCTTGATTAAAATTTGAAGGGAGTAAGGGTTATGGAATCTACACTAAAGTCAAAATCAATTCTTGAGGACACTAAGTTTACCCCATTCTTGCGCAGGCTAACTATCTTTTGCTGTGGAGGACCATTTTTAGATGGTTATATTCTGGTAATCATCGGTGCGGCACTTGTTCAATTGGGACCTCAGCTTCACATGAATGCATTCTGGTCAGGTCTTTCAGGGGCCATATCACTGGCAGGTTTGTTTATAGGCGGAGCTGTGTTTGGTTATGTAACTGACCTCATAGGCAGAAAGCTTATGTTTACATTAGATCTTCTAACCATAGCAGTATGCTCGGTTGCATGTATGTTTATCACCAATATATGGGGACTGTTGATTTTAAGGTTCATACTTGGTATGGCAGTTGGTGCTGACTATCCTATTGCTACATCATTATTAGCAGAATTCGCACCTAAAAAGCAAAGAGGAATGCTGCTTGGAGTATTACAGGTTATGTGGTTCTTAGGCGCAGTTGCAGCAGACTTTGTAGGATATGCACTAATAGATGTTAACAATGGATGGAAGTACATGCTGGGCAGTGCAGCAATACCAGCAATTATTCTTGTTATGGGTCGATGGGGCACCCCGGAATCACCGAGATGGCTCATGAGTAAAAACCGTGTTGATGAAGCAAGGGAAGTTATGAAAAAGGTGTATGGCCCAGATGCTGACGTTGATGATCTGCAGCAGGAACAGGTAACTACCCGTTATAGTAAAATATTTGAAAAAGGATATTTTTCAAGGCTTATCTTCTGCGGAGGCTTCTGGTTATGCTCTGTTTTGCCTCTGTTTGCAATATATACCTTCGGACCTACAATTCTGGAACAATTCAACCTGGCTCATGGAAAAGCAGCAATGCTTGGAGATTCATTGCTTAGCGTAGTATTCATGATTGGCTGTATCCTGGCATTGTGGTTAATAAACCATATGGGTAGAAGACCTCTTATTATCTGGACATTTGCAATAATGTCAGTTGGAATGCTAATGCTTGGCATATTCCCTAATGCTTCTCCTGCAATAATAATGCTTGGATTTGCAATATATGCTATTGGTTCAGGCGGACCGGCAGACCTTGAATGGATTTATCCTAATGAATTATTCCCTACAGAAATAAGGGCGTCAGCAGTAGGTATGGCAACTGCAATAAGCCGTATAGGTGCTTTCCTTGGAACCTTTGCTCTGCCAATAATGCTGGAGAAATGGGGTATAGGCCCAACAATGCTTGTTATGGCTGCAATTACAATACTAGGCTTAATATTAAGCATAGCTTTAGCTCCTGAAACAAGAGGCATGACCTTAGCCGAAGCTTCTTCTGTTAATTATGAAAAAAGCCAGCCTTCTGAAAAGGTGATGTAATTGAACAGCAAGATTCAAAAAATGTATGTACAGGATATTATAAGCAGTGTAATCGTAACCATTTTATTATGGATTCTGCTGCTCTATGTAATAGTACAAGTTAAAGCACTGGCAAATAGTGCTCTCATTGCAGCAGTTATATGTTTCTCGGGAATAGGCGTAGGAGTGGCTGCCACCGCAGCAGCCTTTGCAGTACTAATACACTTGAAGAAAAATAAATTAAAAATATACAATGAAGAATTAAAGGCTTTGAATGGGGAGTGATTAGATGAAAGCTATTATGGTAGAAGCAATTGATACAATATTTATCATGGGTTTGTGTTTTGCTACACTGCTGCTTGCAATGCTTATGCAGGGTAATGTAATAGCAGGCATAGTATATAAAATAAAAGAGCCTTCATTTGCAATAACAATATCCGCACTGGTGATCTATCTTACTTTTGTAATAGCGGGCTCCAACAAAGGCCTTAAAAAAATCATAGATCAGATTTATAGTGGACAGGCAGCAAACCATACACCACTGGAAGTGGAGGAGCTATGAGGTTCTGGAGCATGATGAACTGGGTAGCCTGGGCCTTAAGCGGATTGATACTGCTGCTGTTGATTTCTGACTTCATTAAGGTTGAACGACAAAGAAAGGCGGATAGCTCTTATGAAGGAAAATAAAATGTTGAAAACCCTGGGTCCATTGCACATATGGGCCCTGGGGGTTGGAATTGTTCTGGTAGGACAGTTTATGGGCTGGAATTACACCATTGCAAAAGGCGGATCCCTGGGCTCCATAATTTCCTGCTGGGTAATCGGAATTTTGTTTATATCTTTAATAATGGTTAATACAGAGATGGGTTCGGTTATACCCGAGGCTGGAGGGCAGTATGCAATGGCTAAATATCTGCTTGGCCCTCTTGCCTCCTTTAATGTGGGGCTGATGATTGTATTTGAGTATGTAATGCTGGAGGCAGCAGATTCTCTGGTGGTAGGCCAGCTGCTCCAGACCTTGAGCCCGGATGTACAGCCTTTGCCTTATATTGTGCTAAGCCTGCTGGCACTGACTTATCTAAATTACAAGGGCGCTCATGCAACCTTGAACTTGAATATTGTATTAACTGCATTTGCTTTTATATCAATTATTGTACTGCTGTTCAGCACAAGGTTTTATTCGGGCTCCAGTATGCTCAACCTGCCAAGTCTTACTAACGGCCTTCCCTTTGGACTGCTTGGCATTATAGGTGCACTGCAGTTTGGGTGCTGGTTTTATATGGGTATTGAAGGTACAGCACTGGCGGCTGAGGAATGCAGATCTACCTCCAGAGCTTTGCCGGTGGGAGCAATTACTGGAATGCTGACTCTTATAGTGGGAGCTACTATAACCTGGTTTGTATCCTCGGGACTTGTGCCTGCAGATATATTAAAGGCTTCTGTATTTCCCTTGTATGATGCAGCAATTGCAACTAAAGCCTATCCTGTAATTATAATCCTTTTTATGGGAACTATTATATCATGCTTGGCTAGTGCCAATGGATGTATAGCAGATTCCAGCAGAGCATGGTTTTCAATGTCCAGGGATACCCTTATACCAGGAACTTTTTCGGCACTTCATCCAAAATATAAAACACCCTACAGGGCTATAATATTCCTTTTACCTATATCAATAGCCTTTGGTTTTACAGGACTTTTGGATCAGGTAATTACCTTCTCCATTCTGTCAGCGTTGCTGGTTTACATAATCACAGCCTGTATGATGATAAAATTCAGAAAAATGTATCCTCTGGGTAGTATTAAAAGGGGATATACTGCACCCTGGCATCCACTGCCGGCAATAATCGTTATAATTCTTGCCGCGGCTACGTTAACAGGAATGTATTTTGGCTACTGGATAAATATACTTTCTTGCTTTATTTTTTACTTCATAGCATCAATTTGGTTTATTTTTCACAGATCAAAATTCCTTAAGGTACATGAATTCCTTTCAAGGGGTGTTTCCAGCTGGCCCAGGCCAAAAGGCTATTAGAGGCAGTTTAAGGGGATGGTATTATATACCATCTCTTCACCTGTATAGAATTTTTTTATAGGTTCTATGCTTATTAAAAATAGTTTTAGCTATTGAAATTTCAAACATTGTATGTATATAATAATAATATAATCACGGTTAAATTGTACGACAATTTAAACTTGATTAAAAGGGAGGAGCAGAGATATGAATTATACAATAATTACAAACAATCCAACGGTTGCAGAAAATTATGAAAACGTTTCTATGGTGAATGGAGACTTTGAAGATGTTCTTGTAACCATAAGAAATCTGGTGCAGGGAGGCATGAGCCTGGTTACACATCCTCTTCCTGCCAGTATAAGGCTGATGTTTGCTCCTTACAGGTCAGTAATTCTAAAACCGGGGGATAATGGTATGGATCGGGTGCTGCAGCTTGAAATAGTTGAAGACAGCCTGAAAAAATACCGTGAAGTAACCAGCTTCAGGAAAGTGGATTATAGAAACGGCAGTGACTATGAGAACCTTGACAGCTGGCTGCTGGTAAATGCAATACATGAAATAAATATTTAAGTTTATATATATTTATTTAGAAATTTATGGAGGTGGCTTTATGAAGCTTGAGCTAGGCAGAATTTTTATCAAAAACATTGAATTTGGTTCTGAAACAAAGGTATCCCAGGGAGTGCTCACTGTAAATAAGGACGAGCTTACAGCATTACTTAAAGAGGATGAAAGAATTCAAGGGGTAAAGCTGGACATAGCAAGACCTGGTGAAAAAGTAAGAATTATTCCTGTTAAGGATGTAATTGAACCAAGAATAAAGGTAGGAGTTAAGACTGCCGGATTTCCGGGAGTAACTGCACCTATGCACAGAGTAGGACTTGGAAGGACAAATGTACTTTGCGGTGCTGCTGTTGTAACCATAGGGGACATAGTTGGTATGCAGGAAGGAATTGTGGACATGTGGGGAGAGGGTGCTAAATGGACACCATTCTCAAAAACCCAGAACCTTGTGGTGGATCTCACACCTGCAAAAGGCCTGGAGCCCCATTCCCACGAAACTGCAGTAAGGCTTGCTGGCTTGAAGGCAGCAACCTATCTGGCAAAGTGTGCAGAAAGTATGGACCCTGAAGAAGTAATAGTTTATGAAATGGACAATGTAGCTGAAAATATCAAGAAGTATCCAGACCTTCCAAGAGTAGTATACGCCGAAATGTTGATATCACAGGGCTTGCTCCATGATGGATTCATTTATGGGGTAAACTCAAAGGAGATATTACCTACACTTATTCATCCAAATGAAGAGCTGGACGGTGCTGTAATCAGCGGAAACTGCGTGGCAGCCTGCGATAAGATCACTACCTACCAGCATCAGAACAACTCAGTAATTCAGGATCTTTATGCAAAACACGGCAAGGAATTAAACTTCATGGGCGTTATACTTACTCCAGAGCTTACTACACTGGAGGGAAAATTCAGATCCTGTGAAATGACAGCCAATATAGCAAAAATGCTGGGAGCAGATGGTGTAATAGTTTCTGAAGAGGGTTACGGAAATCCTGACTCCGATTTGCTTATAATATGCAAGAAGCTTGAGTCTGAAGGAATAAAGACAGTACTGGTTACTGACGAATGCTCAGGAAGAGATGGCTTCTCACAGCCTCTGGCTGATACTACTCCGGAAGCTAAGGCTGTTGTTTCTGCAGGTAATGTAAGCCATCTTGTAAGGCTGGATCCTGCTGATAAGATCCTTGGTAATATGGCAGCTATTGAAAACATATCCGGCGGCTGGCATGAATCCGTTCAGGAGGATGGAAGCGTATTATGCGAATTAAACGCAATCATAGGAGCAACTTCTGAAATCGGCTTCCATAATGCAACTACAGTTTTAAGATAATATTACTATTCAATTAGGAGGAGATAATATGCTGCAGGGTAAAAAGGTTATTGCAGTTGGCGACAGGGACGGGATACCGGGACCAGCCATTGAGGAATGTGTTAAAAGTGCAGGAGCTGAGGTTGTATTTGCATCTACAGAATGCTTTGTTTGAACAGCCGCAGGTGCTATGGATCTGGAGATCCAACAGAGAGTTAAGGATTTAACTGAAAAATATGGTGCTGAAAATATGATAGTAGTGTTGGGTGGTGCAGAAGCTGAGTCTGCCGGGTTATCCGCAGAGACAGTATGCGCAGGGGACCCAACCTTTGCAGGCCCTTTGGCAGGAGTTGCTTTAGGACTGGCTGTTTACCATATGGTAGAACCTGAAATAAAGGATGAATGTAATGTAGATGTTTATGATGAACAGTGCGGCATGATGGAAATGGTGCTTGATGTGGATGGCATAATTGAAGAAGTAAGCAGCGTTAGAAAACAATATTCAAAGTTTTAAGGAGGTCTCAGGTAATGGCAGAAAGATTTAAAGTGGTTTATTATGTAAATCAGTTCTTTGGACAAATAGGCGGTGAAGACAAAGCAGATATGAAGCCGGAGGTTCATGAGGATAAAATTGGACCAGCTCTTGGATTTGACGCTTTGATTAAAGACCAGGGTGATGTGGTTGCAACAATAATCTGCGGTGATAATTATTTTAATGAAAATAAGGCTGATGCCCTTGAGAAGGTTATGGAGGCAATTAAAAAATATAATCCTGATGTGCTTGTAACAGGACCTGCCTTTAATGCAGGAAGATACGGCATGGCTTGTGCTGAAATAGGCAAAGCAGTTTTTGAACAGATGAACATTCCAGTTGTAACAGGCATGTATCCTGAAAACCCTGGAGTTGACGTTTGCAAACAGCAGGCAATTATAGTTGAAACAAGTGATTCTGCTGCAGCTATGAGAAAAGCTCTGCCAGTTATGGCTAATATAGTTAAGAAGATTGTTAGTGGCGTGGAGCTTGGAGCCCCTGCAGCAGAAGGCTACATCCCACAGGGTGCCCATAAGACTGTTCTGGTTGATAAAAGAGGCTCACAGCGTGCTGTAGACATGCTTCTGGCAAGACTTAAGGGAGAAGCCTTTGAAACAGAAATGCCAATGCCAGTGTTTGATAGAGTAGATGCAGCTGTAGCAGTTAAGGATCTGAGCAAGGCAACTATAGCACTGGTTACCAGCGGTGGAATTGTTCCACAGCTTAATCCTGATCATATTGAATCAGCCAGTGCTACAAAATTTGGCAGATATGACATCAGCGGCATGACAGAGCTAAGCCCTAAGGACTTCAAAACCATACATGGAGGCTATGACCCTGTATATGCCAATGAAGATCCAAACAGGGTTGCACCTCTGGATGTTCTGGTGCAGTACGCTAAGGATGGAGTAATAGGAAAGGTATATGAAAATTACTATGTTACTACAGGTACCGGTACTTCAGTAGCAAATGCAGTGAAATTTGGTGTTGAAATTGGCGCAGAGCTTAAAGCTGCAGGCGTGGATGCTGTAATCCTGACCTCCACCTGAGGAACCTGTACACGTTGCGGTGCAACAATGGTAAAAGAAATAGAAAGATACGGAATACCAGTGGTTCACTTATGTACTATAACTACAATATCTACCTCGGTAGGTGCTAACAGAATAGTTCCTTCAGTGGCAATTCCATACCCTGTAGGCAATCCAAAGCTGCCGGAAGACCAGGAAAAGGATCTGAGATATAAGCTTATGGATAAAGCACTCAAGGCTCTGGCTACAGAAGTAAGCGAACAGACAATATTCTAATAGTTAAAAAGATAAAACAAGTTCTGTTGAATAATGGGACTTGTTTTTTTAGAAAAGGAGGAAAATATTATGGAAAATATTTATGATGTAATAATTATAGGATCTGGCCCTGCAGGGCTGTCGGCAGCACTGTATGCTGCAAGGGCAAGGATGAAAACCCTGCTTTTGGAAAGAGCCAAGGTGGGCGGTCAGATTGTAATAACCCACGAGGTTGCAAACTATCCAGGCTCAGTGGAGGATGCCACCGGCCCATCCTTGATAGCAAGGATGGAAAGACAGGTTGAGAGCTTCGGTGCTGAAAGGAAAAAGGAAAACATTAAGGAAGTTGATTTAACAGGAAAAATAAAGGTTATAAAAGGTGATAAAGAAGAATATAAGGCTAAAGCAGTTATAATTGCTACCGGAGCTACTCCAAGAAGAATAGGCTGCCCTGGAGAAAATGATTTGATAGGCAAGGGTGTATCTTATTGCGCTACTTGTGATGCTGATTTCTTTCAGGACCTCGAGGTGTTCGTAGTAGGGGGCGGTGATTCCGCCATTGAGGAAGCAATGTATTTAACCAAATTTGCCAGAAAGGTTACTATTGTTCATAGAAGGGATGAATTAAGAGCTGCAAAATCCATCCAGGAAAAAGCCTTTAATAATCCTAAAATTGAAATAATGTGGAATAGTGTAATTTCTGAAATTAAGGGTGAAGGCATGGTGGAATCTGCAGTATTTAAGAATACTGTAACAGGAGAAACCAAAGAGTATTTTGCAGATGAGGAGGATGGAACCTTCGGAGTATTCGTATTTGTGGGCTATATTCCTATAAATGAATTGGTTAAAGGTGTTATAACTACCAACGAAGCTGGCTATATAGTTACAGATGACTGTATGCGCACCAATATTGAAGGGGTATTTGCCGCCGGGGATATCAGGGAAAAGCCTTTAAGACAAGTGGTTACAGCTACTGCAGACGGTGCTGTGGCAGCTGTTATGGCAGAAAAGTATATTGAAAGTAATTTTGAGGAATAGGGAGGATATTAAAATGCTAATGCTGGATAAAGATAATTTTCAATCTGAGGTTTTAGACTGCGAGGACTATGTTTTAGTAGATTATTTTGGTGACGGCTGCGTACCCTGCCAGGCTTTAATGCCTGATATTGAGGAGCTGGCTGCCAAGTATGAGGGAAAGGTTAAGTTCTGTAAATTTAATACCACAAAGGCAAGAAGGCTTGCAATTTCCCAAAAGGTGTTGGGACTTCCGACAATAACCTTGTATAAAAACGGTGCAAAGGTGGAAGAAGTGGTTAAGGATGATGCCACAAAAGAAAATATTGATGCTATGATAGCAAAGCATATTTAAGGAGGATTTCAACATGAGTTTTCCTGTAATTAAAAAGGCTGCATATGTGCTGGTGAATACTCCGGACATGATAATACATAACGGCACAACCCAGACTTTAGAGAAAGAAACAAATCCTGATTCAGAATATTTAA
>CALBDU010000069.1 GCA_937927335.1 uncultured Clostridium sp. | reverse complement strand
AACCTACAACCTGCTGATTACAAGTCAGCTGCTCTACCGTTGAGCCATGCCAGCAATAAAAATGTCAATATGTTTTTAATATCGACAGAGATTAGTATAACCTTTTCAATAAATTTTATCAAGTTATAAAAACTCCAAATTTTGAAATGAAGTTTATAATGCTTTTAAAATTTAGCTATTTCTTCTCTATTCATATTGCGGCATCAGAAATATCATATACTTAAAATTCATATAAATAGGCAAGGAGGTGTAGTAATTGAAGCAGGTTAAAACAGATTATGCCAATGATCTTTCCTATTATAAAATTGCCCAGTTCCTAAAGGATTATCTGGATTATGATACCATAATTATCTGCATAGGTACTGACAGATGCATAGGAGACTGTCTTGGACCCTTAGTTGGTTCAATGTTAATTCAAAGGAGGTTTCCCCTGCCTGTATATGGCACCCTCAAGGATCCCATACACGCATTAAACATCGATAGTAAACTTAAGTATCTAAAAGATATACATCCCGAAAATAATATTATCGGAATAGATGCATGCCTTGGTGAAATTGCTAGCGTGGGGGAAATACAAGCAAGGGACTATCCTATTCACCCCGGAAAAGGTGTAGGAAAATCTCTGCCCGAAGTTGGCACCGCTTCTATTATTGGCATAGTGGATTCCAACAGCAATAGTAATTTATTTAATTCTAATACAATCAGGCTGAGCTTTATCGCAGAAATGGCTAATGTGATTGTACATGCACTGCTTCATACCCTCTATCTTATAGAAGATAGCAACAACAAAGCTTAAGCACAAAATCCACTTGATTTTGTGCTTATTTATTCATTATCAGTCTATTAATGTAATGTCATCCCCTGTAAGAGTTATAGACATTTTGTCCAAATAATCAAGAACTTTGCCCGTCCCCAAAGCAACGCAGGAAACAGCATCCTCAGCTACATAAACAGGAACTCTTGTAGTTGCTGATAAAAGGTCGCTTAGCCCGTTTAAAAGAGCGCCTCCCCCTGTCATAACTATACCCTTGTCAGCTATATCTGCGGCCAATTCAGGTGGTGTTCTCTCTAAAACCGCATGGGTTGTCTCTGCAATTGCATTAACAGTTTCCTTCAGAGCTTCTCTCATTTCAATAGATGAAACCTCAATGTTCTTAGGAAGACCCGTAATCAAGTCTCTTCCCCTTATCTCCATGGACCTGTTTTCACCATTGTCGAATGCAGAGCCTACATTTATTTTTAATGCCTCAGCAGTTTTTTCTCCAATCATAAGTTTATGTTTCTTTCTAATATACTTTATTATTGCTTCATCAAACTTATCACCAGCTACCTTAAGTGAGGCCCGTACTACTATTCCACCTAAGGATATAACTGCTATGTCTGTGGTACCTCCCCCAATATCTATAACCATATTACCGCTGGCCTTAGATATATCCAATCCGGAACCTATAGCTGCCGCCAAAGGTTCTTCAATAAGAAATACTTTTTTCGCACCTGCATTTTTGGCTGCGTCAATTACTGCCCTTTTCTCAACCTCAGTTGCTTCGCAAGGTATGCATACCACAACTCTTGGAGAAGACATCCTTTTCTTTCCACAGGCTTTTGTAATGAAATATTTCAGCATTTTCTCAGTAATATCATAGTCAGATATTACTCCATCTCTAAGAGGTCTTATTGCCACTATGTTTCCCGGAGTTCTGCCTATCATCTGCCAGGCCTCTTCTCCCACAGCAAGCACCTTATTTTGATTTTTATCAATAGCAACCACAGAGGGTTCCTTTAAAATAACACCTTTTCCTTTGATATAAACCAATACAGTAGCTGTTCCAAGATCAATTCCCATGTCTGTTCCTATCTTAAATTTAAAAAACATTCCCCAAATTACACCTACTCTTTCGTAGTAATTTTATAATAAAGTCGAAATTCCCTTTTATTATAACTCTATATATAATTATAAACGGAATGTTTTTAACCTTCAATAGCTTTATACTTCAATTTGGTAGCTTTTCCCCCTCTAATATGCCTTTCTGCTTTATTGTAATTCAAAATGTTTTTAGCTTCATCTGCTATTTGAGGATTTATTTTGGGTAACCTTTCTGTCATGTCCTTGTGTATTGTGCTTTTGCTTACTCCAAAAACTCTGGCTGTTTTTCTTATTGTAGCCCTTGAACCAATAATATATTTTGCAACTTCCAGTACTCTCTCTTCAATGTAGTCTTTCAAAGCGGTACCTCCTTAACCCTTCTATATAATAAATATGCTGTAGTAATTCTTTAAATTACATTTAGTCAGCCATTTTCCGATATATTACTCGAAAAATGGCTTTGTTTTAGTATTTGATATATCTTGCTGGATCTACATAGTCACTGCCTTTGATAACCCCAAAATGCAAATGGTCTCCATAGCTTTCATAAGCTGAGTTTAGTGAGGTTTTACCCACAACACCCAGTTGCGCTCCTTGTTTTACCATCTGCCCCTGAGTTACTTTAACCTTTGCATCAAGATTTGAGTAAACCGTCTTTAAACCATTCTGATGATTTATTACAATTTTTACTCCTTCTGCAGAAGCTGTGTCTATGCTCTCAACTTTTCCATCCATTACTGCAATTACAGGCTTACCAAGCTGAGTTTTTATCTCATAGCCAAGGTTTGCCCTGTAACTTCTTGTTGACTCCCAATAAATAGGATTTTCCG
Organism: uncultured Clostridium sp.; assembly: GCA_937927335.1. Taxonomy (GTDB): domain Bacteria; phylum Bacillota; class Clostridia; order Clostridiales; family Clostridiaceae; genus UBA699. Next base: position 7,874 of record CALBDU010000069.1, on the reverse strand, counting down.
AATAGGCTCTTGCTATAGTACCTTCCACTGGCTTTATAAATTTAATATCTGCGGTGGTGCTGACTTTCTGTGCAGCAGCCGCTGAATTTCCTGCCTGGGAATTATCCTTAACCTGGAGAGCATCCTGATAGTTCACTGCCGAATTATCCTTGCTGCTTTGCTCGGCTAGTTTACTCTGCTGCAGCTGTGCATTTTTAATATCTCTGTTATTTTTTATAGTTACTGCTGCAACAGTAGCAACTATGCACAAGCACACAAACAGAACAACGTAAAATCCTTCCTTTTTTAAAAATTTTTTTAGTTTGTTAGATTCATTTTTGTCCATACAAACACCTCCATTTGTAGTTTGTCCAGAAGATGTAAAAAAATACATAATTTATAAAAAATATTAAAAAAAATAGCCAAAAATGGCTATTTATATTTTAGTCTATCAATACTAACTCCTTGATAGTAATGTTTTATTATAGTTTTATATGTATCTCCGTTTTTACCCATAAAATTAGCTCCCCATTGGCTCATGCCTACTCCATGTCCATAACCCCTGGTATCAAATTCAATATAATTTCCATAAAACTTCATATTTATATTTGCTGAACTAAGTCCTAAAAGCATTCTGAACTGCAGACCTGTCATAGTTACAGACCCAACCTTTACCTTTTTTATTGTGCCTGTTTCAGTTCTGCTAATTACTGCGACCTGGCTGCTAAGCTTATAATTTTTTAAATTTGCTGTGCTATACTTAGAATTAATTTTTTTTATAAATTCTCCATTAGTTATTTTTACTGTATGCTCATAGGATGGAGCCTGCTTGTCCTCCATACTGGCTACACTTCTAAGATATGGCTCTGCACTTGAAAATACATCCTCAGAATTCTCTGTTTTTCCACTGCTGCAGGAAAAGAAAAACGGATCTGAAATCACATTGCCATTGTAGGTTATAACCTCACCTCTTGTTGAATCTACAGCTTCGTTGATTTTTTTCAAGTACTCATCCCGTTTATCCTTAGGCCAGGAATTAAGACGAACTGCTGTATCCATATAAACCTGACATTCCACAGTGTCCACCAGATCAATGTTATTTGCTTTATCATACTGTCTTCCATTATAAGCCCCCATATGGGTTACCGCATATGTTCTGGCTGCAACTGCTTGTGCCTTTAACGCTTCTGTGCTGAACTCAGCAGGCATTTCCGCAGATACTACACCTTTTATATAATCCTCCAGCTTCAGGGTTATTACCTTGTTATCATTGCTTAAAAGAAGTCTTACCACAGGCTCACCTTCATAGGACTCCATTACTACATTGCTGTCATTTAAATTATAACCTGAAACATTTTCTTTATTGCTTAAGCAAATAAATAGAACTGCTATAAATATTAATATTATTACAGCTGATACTGCTTTTTTCTTCATGACACACTCCTTAAAATTAGTCCTATAATAATTTATTAAAAGCAGCAAAATATTATTACATTAAAAAAGAGTTAGCTTGAACTAACCCTTTCTATAGAAGCGCCTAACATTTTAAATTTATCTTCAATATTGTAATAACCCCTGTCAATATGGAAAATATCTGAGATCACTGTTTCTCCTTCAGCTGCAAGTCCGCAGAGAATCATTGTGGCTCCTGCCCTTAGATCAGTTGCCTTAACTTCTGCTCCCGACAATTTATTTACTCCTTCAATTATAGCACTACGTCCGTCAATCTTAATATTCGCTCCCATCCTTTTTAGCTCCTGTACATACATGAACCTGTTTTCAAAAATAGTTTCCGAGATTACACTGGTACCCTTCACAGTGCTAAGCAAGCCTGCAATTTGTGCCTGCATATCTGTGGGGAAACCTGGATAAGGCATGGTTTTTATGTCCACAGGCTTCAAGTCCACATCACCATTTACCTCAATGGAACAATCACTGACTTCTATAATCACTCCCATTTCTCTAAGCTTTGCTATTACAGGTTTCAAGTGTTCCTCACATATACCGTTGATTTTAATCTTGCTTTTTGTAAGGGCTGCTGCTATCATAAAGGTTCCTGCCTCTATCCTGTCATATATAGGCTTGTGATTAGTTCCCTTAAGTGACTTAACCCCTATAATATGAATACTTTCCGTTCCTGCTCCTACAATTTTGCCGCCCATACTGTTAATTATTCTAGCTAGATCCACAATTTCTGGTTCCTCCGCAGCATTTTCAATTACTGTCTCACCATCTGCAAAAACAGCCGCCATTAGAATGTTTTCTGTGGCACCAACTGAAGGAAAATCAAGATAAACCTTATTCCCTTTTAATTTCTTTGCTTTAGCTTCCACAAATCCATGACCTATGGTGATATCTGCACCAAGGGCACTAAATCCTTTTAGGTGAAGATCTATAGGCCTGGTTCCGATATTGCAGCCTCCAGGCAGCGATATTTTAAAATGACCAAACCTTGATAACATAGGACCCATAATCAAAAACGATGCTCTCATTTTTTTTACCAGATCATTTTCCGGATTTTCATTTATAACTTTAGAACTGTCTATTATAATCCTACTGTTGATATCATCTATCTGAGCATCTGCATTAATGGATTTTAAAATATTACATAATACAAACACGTCCTCCAGCATAGGAGCATTGCTTATTATACATTTATCACCACATAGAATAGTTGCTGCTATCAGCGGCAGAACTGAATTTTTAGCCGTGCTTATATTAACCTCACCAGACAATTTATTTCCCCCAACAACTCTTATTGTATCCATCTAATTCCTCCAATTTAATTATTAATAAGCTGCCATTATTTCCGGGGTGCCTATTATTATATAGTTGCCTGATTTATAGCCTACAATAGCTATACTCATATCTATATATCTGCCCATAATCCGGATCCTTTCCTGAGAACCGGTATAGCCGGTAATGCTGTATCCATTATCTATATTAATTGTATTTAAATTTTTCACACCTTTGAATACAGCTAAAGAAACAACTTTTTCATAGGTTTCGTCAATACCCTTACCTTTAAGGCTGCATTTTGTATATTGATAGTACTGTGGCCGGCTATTGCTATTGCTTAGTACATTAAACAGCTCTTCCTTAAATTTTGTATAGTCACTTATATCTTTTCCTGTAATTTGAATTTCAAGCCTGTTTTCAACTAATTGTGCCTCCATGGAAATTCCTTTAGCTTCTGCCTTGATAGAATATATCCCTCCCTGGGAATTAATTTCCGATTTATCCAACAGACCGGTTTTGGAAAATACCTCCCTGCAAAGGCTGTTGTAGTCATCGTCACCCTGAAGGATTGCAGTTAAACCGTATTCCACTGGAACAGCTTTACATTCATTAATTATCTGTTCAGTAATTAATGAATTTTTTTGTGCAGATACCTGTCCGTATATTATAAGCTGGACTGCAACAACAGCCAGCAAAGAAAGAAACAACTTCCTTTTCATATGTTCCTCCGTTTAGATTTGATATTATTGATTATGGACAAATATCTGATTAATATTCAATAAACATATTAATAATATATAGCTTTATTAATAAAATGTGCGAATGTAATTTTAACATAAAGAAAGCACGAAATTTAATTTCGTGCTTTCAAATAATTATTTTATATTAATTCTCGCCAGTGCTCTGGCTAATGCTAATTCTGCCCTTTTAACATCAATGCCATCTTTTTGTTTAAGTCTTTCCTCTGCTCTGGTTTTAGCAGCTTCAGCCCTTTTGATGTCAATATCCTCAGGCCATTCACTTGCATCGCAGAGCATAGTAGCAGCATTGTCCTTGACTTCCAAAATACCGGAGGAAGTAAATGCCTTCATCTTCTTTCCGTCTTTATCAACAATTTCTGTTACAGAAGGTCTTAAAGTTGTAACTAATGGCATATGATTGGCAAGTATCCCCACATTACCCTGAGTACTTCCTGTAATCAACTCCACCACTTCTCCCTGATAGAATTGCTTTTCAGGAGTAACGATAACTAATTTGTAAGTATTTGCCATATTTATCTCCTTCTAAAACTAACACAAGATTAGGCAGTAATTACTTATTGAGCAAATGTCTTTGCTTTTTCAACAGCTTCTTCAATGGTACCAACAAATAGGAATGCTGCTTCCGGCACTTCATCATGCTTGCCGGCAAGTATTTCTTTAAATCCTCTGATAGTTTCATTTATTTTTACGTAAGCACCCTTCATGCCGGTAAACTGTTCTGCAACTGTGAACGGCTGGGATAAGAACCTTTGGATTCTTCTTGCTCTTGTAACTACAACTCTGTCTTCTTCTGACAATTCATCTACACCGAGTATGGCAATTATATCCTGAAGCTCTCTATATCTCTCAAGAATATGCTTAACATCTGATGCAATCTGATAATGTTCTTCACCAACAATTCTTGGGTCCAGTATTCTTGAAGTGGATTCAAGAGGATCCACTGCAGGATAAATACCAAGCTCTGTTATAGCTCTTGATAAAACCGTTGTTGCATCAAGATGTGTAAATGTTGTTGCCGGAGCTGGGTCTGTCAAGTCGTCCGCAGGAACATAAACAGCCTGAACAGAAGTTATTGATCCTGTCTTTGTAGTGGTTATTCTTTCCTGAAGAGCACCCATTTCAGTTGCCAGTGTAGGCTGGTATCCAACCGCACTTGGTATACGTCCAAGAAGAGCTGAAACCTCTGAACCAGCCTGAGTAAATCTGAATATATTATCTATAAACAAAAGCACGTCCTGACCCTGGTCTCTGAAGTATTCAGAAACTGTAAGTCCTGTAAGGGCAACTCTCATTCTGGCTCCTGGTGGTTCATTCATCTGTCCGAATACCAATGCTGTTTTATTAATAACTCCTGAATCTCTCATTTCATGATAGAGGTCGTTACCTTCTCTTGTTCTTTCTCCAACACCTGTGAATACTGATGTACCACCGTGTTCCTTAGCTATATTGTTTATAAGCTCCTGTATCAAAACTGTCTTACCAACACCGGCTCCGCCGAAGAGTCCTATTTTACCTCCTCTTTGATATGGTGCCAGAAGGTCGATAACCTTTATACCAGTTTCAAACATTTCCGGTTCCACGGATTGTTCTTCAAAGGTTGGCGCTGGTCTGTGGATTGGATAATGTATTTCTGCATTACAATCGCCGGCTTCATCTATTGGCTGTCCTAATACATTTATAAGCCTTCCTAATACCGCATCTCCTACAGGAACAGTGATTGGGGCTCCTGTATCTATGGCGTCCATGCCTCTTTTTAAGCCGTCTGTTCCCTCCATTGATATGGCTCTAACTATATCATCACCTATATGCTGTTCAATTTCGGCTACTAATTTTTTAGTACCCATATCTATCTCAACTGCATTATAAATGTTAGGAAGGTTTTCTGTACTAAACTTAATATCTATAACAGGTCCTATTACCTGTACAACTTTGCCTATGTTTGATGGCATCAGTTTCCCTCCTTACTTCTGAGCTTCTGCTCCTCCAACTATTTCGGAAATTTCTTGTGTTATTACACCCTGTCTTACTCTGTTAAATTTAAGCTTCAGTGCATCCAGCAATTCGTTTGCATTCTTTGTTGCTCCGTCCATGGCCTGCATTCTGGAGCCCTGCTCACTTGCCTTTGCATTAAGCATATAGTTTAACAGCGTCTGTTTTATGTGCAGCAATGCAACTTCGTTTATAAAAACCTCAGCTTCAGGTTCAATTTTTATAAATCTGCCATCAGAGCTGCCTTCCTTTTTCTTAAAAGGAAGTATTTTCTCTACTTTAACCACCTGTTTTACAGCTGAAAAAAACTTAGTGTATATTACGTATACCTCGCCTACTTCTCCGCTTTGATACATTTCTACAATTTTATTAGTAATAGTAGCAGCTTCATCTAAAGTTGGCACATCTGGTATGTCTACAAATTCAGCCGCTGTTTCAAATTTATACCTTTTCAGGTACATTCTTCCCTTTTGACCTACGGATATAACCAAGGAATTTTCTTTGTCAGCGGTAAGCACTTTAGCTGCTTCATTAACTACGTTTGAGTTAAATCCGCCGCAAAGGCCCCCGTCTGAAGTTAAAGTAATATACAACTTTTTCTTGCTATTATTTCCATGTGTAAAAACATTATAATCCTCCACATTTGAAACGGCATCATCCATTATTGAATTGAAGTGATTATAATACTTCTCATTCAACTCCAGCATTTCTCTGGACTTTCTGAGTTTAGAGGTGGCAACAAGTCCCATGGCTTTAGTAATTTTTTGAGTACTGGTTACGGATTTGATTCTTCTTTTAATTGCAACAAGTCCTGCCCCTGCCATATTTCACCTCCCGCAAAGAAATTTCTATTCCTCTGCTAAAAATACTTTTTTAAATTCTGCTATTGCTGCAGCCAAATTTCCCTTAATCTCATCATCAAGAGCTTTTTTCTGCACTATAGCTTCGCCTACTTCTCTATGATGTGTATCCATGAATTCAAAGAATTTAGTTTCAAATTCCTTTATTCTTTCCACAGGTACATCCATAAGGTGATTATCCACGCCGGCAAATAATATCATTATCTGCTTTTCAACAGGCATTGGCTTGTATTGAGGCTGTTTTAAGATTTCAGTTAATCTCTTACCTTTTTCAAGCCTTCTCTTGGATTCTCTATCAAGGTCAGAACCAAATTGTGCAAATGCAGCCAATTCTCTGTACTGAGCCAGTTCAAGTCTCAGGGATCCTGAAACCTGTTTCATTGCTTTTATCTGAGCGTTACCACCAACCCTGGATACTGATATACCAGCGTTAACAGCCGGTCTTTGTCCTGAATAGAATAATTCTGACTCAAGGAATATCTGTCCGTCCGTTATGGATATAACGTTAGTTGGGATATATGCTGTAACGTCTCCAGCCAAGGTTTCAATAATTGGAAGCGCAGTTAATGAACCTCCTCCTAACTTATCGGAAAGCTTTGCAGCTCTTTCAAGAAGTCTTGAGTGAAGGTAGAATACGTCTCCAGGATAAGCTTCTCTTCCTGGTGGTCTACGAAGAAGAAGTGCCATTGTTCTGTAAGCAACAGCGTGCTTAGACAAATCATCATATACTATAAGTACGTCTTTTCCCTGCCACATGAAGTGTTCACCCATAGTGCAGCCAGCATATGGTGCAATAAACTGCAATGGTGCTGTATCGGAAGCAGCTGATGAAACAACTATAGTGTAATCCATAGCGCCCATTTCAGTTAATGTATTAACTATGTGAGCTACTGTAGACTGTTTCTGACCTATGGCAACGTATATACAAATAACATTCTGTCCTTTTTGGTTTATTATAGTATCGATAGCAACTGCAGTTTTACCTGTCTGTCTGTCACCTATAATAAGCTCTCTTTGACCTCTTCCTATTGGAATCATTGAGTCGATAGCCTTTAATCCAGTCTGAAGAGGCTGTTTAACGGATTGTCTTGTAATAACGCCTGGTGCAATAAGTTCTATTGGTCTTACTTCAGTAGTGTTAATTGGACCTCTTCCATCTATTGGCTGGCCAAGTGAATTAACAACTCTTCCTATGAGAGCATCTCCCACAGGAACGTCAACAACTTCACCAGTTCTCTTGACAATATCTCCTTCTTTAATACCCTTATCTGATCCCAAAAGAACGCATCCAACATTGTCCTGCTCAAGGTTCAAAGCCATACCCTTAACATTGTTAGGGAATTCAAGCAGTTCTCCTGCCATACATTCATTAAGACCATATACTCTGGCGATACCATCACCTATATTAATTATTGTACCTGAATCTACTGTCTCAATCTTTTTCTCATATTTCTGAATTTCTTGTTTAATAATCGAAGTAATTTCTTCAGGTTTTATGTTCATAGGCTCACCTCTATTCTCTCTTAAGCATTAATTTTTTCATTTC
>CALBDU010000068.1 GCA_937927335.1 uncultured Clostridium sp. | reverse complement strand
TTTCCTTAACAACTGCCAGTGCAGATACCTTATCATCCATCATGGCATCTATTCTGCCTAAAGCAACGTCTTGTCTCATTCCACCATCATTATCGTAAGTTACTACTGTAATTTCTTTGTTCTTATCATAATTCTTTATTATCTGCTCATAGTTGCTGCCCAAGCTCACTCCTACCTTCTTGCCTTTTAGGTCTGCCAGGGTTTTTATTGTATCATTTCCCTGCTTTACCATAAGCTGTGCTCCAGAATACACATAAGGATCAGTAAACAGGTATTTTGCTTTTCTCTGGTCGGTTATAGTTATTTCATTTGCTATTGTATCTAACTTTGCAGTATCCAGCATTCCAAATAATCCACTGAAAGAAGCTGCTACATATTCTACTTTATAACCTGTTCTTTTTCCAATTTCATTCCACACATCAACTTCAAATCCATCCAGATTATTATCCTTGTTTTTGAATGTATAAGGATAATATCCTCCTGACATTCCTACCTTTATTGTTTTTGCTTCATTATTTGCATTTGTTTTATTAGCTGTCGTGGAGCATCCTGTAAATACCACCACTGCTAACAAACTTACTGCCAAAATTGATTTTATAAATTTACTTTTCATAATTCTCTCCTCCAATATTTATTAATAAATGTTTTTACTAAAATATCTGTCTCCCCTGTCTGGGAAAACTACTACTATGTTTCCAGCTTCGATGGAATCTGCCAGCGTCAATGCTGCTGCCATAGCCGCTCCTGAGGATGAACCTACTATAAGTCCTTCTCTCTTTGCAAGCTCTTTTACCATATCGTAAGCTTCTTTATCATTAACTTTAATTACTTTATCCACCAGATTCATATCAAGTGTTATAGGTATAAAATTATTACCTATACCTTCTATGGAATAGCAGCCTTCTTCACCTCCTCCTATGGTAGATCCTTCAGGATCTGCAATCACAGCTTTAATCCCATTGTTTTTTTCTTTCAAATATCCAACGATTCCTGAAAAAGTACCTCCACTTCCTGCTCCAGCAACAAAGTAATCAATATCACCTTCCATTGCAGCATAAATTTCTGGTCCAGTAGCTAAATAATGTATCATTGGATTTGCAGGGTTTTCAAACTGTTTAAGTGAAATTGAATCTGGTATTGTATTTAACAATTCCTGTGACTTTTCAATAGCTCCTAACATGCCCTGTTCTCTTGGAGTATTTATAATTTCCGCCCCAAGCGCTTTCATAAGCAGCTGTTTTTCTACTGAAAATTTTTCGGGAACTACAAATATTACTCTATATCCTTTGTTTAATGCCCCAAGTGCCACTCCTAAGCCCGTATTGCCTGCAGTAGCTTCAACTATGGTATAACCAGGTTTTAAAAGGCCTTGCTCTTCAGCTTTTTCAATCATATATACACCAATTCTATCCTTAACGCTTCCTCCTGGATTAAGCTGTTCAAGCTTTGCAAATATGTTTACACCCTTTTTAATATTAAAATTATTTATTTTTAATATAGGTGTATTCCCCACCAACTCCCTGATATCATTTATATAGTTCATAATATTAAAACCCTCCTAATACTAATTTTGCATATTCCTTAGCTGAGAATAATGAATGATCCCTATAGTTTCCACATTGTATATCATTTGTGGCAGGTACCGTATCTGCCTTAGTGACTTTTTCAAGTGCCCTTATAAATGCGGATTGAACTTCCTCAACCGTCCTGTCACCCCATATTGTCATATAAAATCCTGTTCTGCAGCCCATAGGCGAAATATCGATGATTTCCTCGAGTTCTTCTCTTAGATACCCTGCAAGTAAATGTTCTAACGTATGAATAGCAGCGGTTGGCAGTTCTCTTTTGTTTGGCTGTACCAGTCTCAAATCAAATTTTGTCACTGAATCACCATATTTACCTTTAAGTAATCCTGCTTTTCTTACATAAGGTGCTTTAACCTTTGTATGATCAAGCTCAAAGCTTTCTATTTTCATTACCTAACCTCCTGTAAAGCTTGTCTTAAGTCTTCGATCAAATCATCTTTGTTTTCAATTCCCACAGATAATCTAATCAAGCTGTCTACGATGCCAGTTTTCTGTCTTATTTCTACTGGAATTGCAGCATGTGTCATGGTTGCGGGATGGCATACCAGTGATTCCACACCTCCCAGGCTTTCTGCCAATGTTATGACTTTTAAGTTTTTGAAAAATTCATTGATGTCAAAATCTGATTTCAAAACAAAGGATATCATTGCTCCTGCCCCATTTGCCTGTTCATTTTGAATATCATATCCTTTATGGTTGCTAAAGCCTGGATAGTATACTTTTTCTACTGCAGAATGATTCTTAAGAAACTCAGCTATATACCTTGTATTCTCCATATGCCTATCCATTCTTACCGAAAGTGTTTTAATCCCCCTAATAAGCAGGAATGAATCAAATGGGTTTAATATTCCTCCTGTGGAGTTTTGAACAAAATGAAGCTTCTGCGCCAGTTCCTCACTATTTACTACAGCAAGTCCAGCAATTAAATCGCTGTGGCCTCCTAAATATTTAGTAGCACTATGAACAACGATATCGGCTCCAAGCTCAATGGGCCTTTGCAAATATGGAGTCATAAATGTGTTATCAACTATTGTTAACACCCCATATTTCTTTGCGATCAAGGATATTTTATTAATATCAGTTATTGACATCAAAGGATTGGTGGGTGTTTCAATAAAAATTGCCCTTACATCCTCGCTGATCCTACTTTCAACTTCCCCTGGTTCTCCAGTGTCAACAAGTTCATAATTTAAGTTAAAGTTTTTAAATACTTTATCCAGCACTCTAAAACTGCCGCCATATACATTATTTGATATCAAAATTTTATCTCCGCTTTTAAAAAGCATCAGTACTGTTGATATAGCAGCCATACCTGATGAAAATGCAAAACCTGCATATCCATTTTCAAGTTCTGCGATAAGCTTTTCCAAGGCCTCTCTTGTTGGATTTCCTGTTCTTGAATATTCATACCCGCTGTTTACCCCTAATTCAGTTTGTTTATAAGTAGATGTTTGATATATGGGAACATTTACGGCTCCTGTGTGCTTGTCACCGTCTATCCCTCCATGTATTAGCAATGATTCAATTTTCACCTTTTACTCCTCCTT
>CALBDU010000067.1 GCA_937927335.1 uncultured Clostridium sp. | reverse complement strand
TACATCAACACTGAAGTATAGAATTCTTGAGAAAATAGATGCTATTAATGCCAGCCTTAGTATACCCATGGACTTCAGGAATTTGAAAGTTTCTAAGGAAAATATTTCAACCCTTGAGCTCAATGCATTGATGGACTGCTGCATGGTGACCAATCCAAGAGTACCTAAAAAAGGGGAAATGGGGGAGATCTATGAAAGAATTCTTTGATTTCGAAAATGATTACAATGAATTGAGAAGCAAGATAGTAGGTCTAGGTGAGCATTCAATTAGAAAGAGTTATTACCCTGAACTCCAAAAAAAATTATCTGAGCTGGAATACAGCGAATCTAAAAATAAAGCTATCCTTGGAGCAATACCGGATATGCTGCTTTTACTTGGCAAAGGCGGATATATTATAGATTTCAATGAAGGTAAACCAGATCTGGATTTAAATATAAATATGAACAGGGAGCTTATTGGAAAAAATATCAGCGAAATAAAACCCAGTTGGATATATGAGTTTTACAGGAATCATATTAAGGACTTTTTTAACAGCAGTCAGGTAATAGAATTTGAATACAGCTATAAAGATTCAAGGAATGTTAAATACTGTGAAATAAGAGCAGTAACCTGCAGAGAGGACGAGATTCTTTTAATTTTAAGGGATATAACTGAACAAAAAAAATTCAGACAGGAAATTTTGGAATTAAATAAGGTTCTCAAGAAAAGTGAAGATACTTTCAGGACACTATTTGAGGGTTCTTCGGACTCAATACTTATTTTAAGGAAAAATGCCATTATCGACTGTAATCCAGCGGCAACCGACTTGTTTGGGTTTGGGACAAAAGAGGGGTTACTTGGAAAAAGCATACCTCAAATATCCTTAACCTATCAGCCAGACGGAAAATCTTCTCAGGATGAAGTGGACAGAGTTTCTAAGCTGATGGAAAAATCCAAAAAGTATAAGTTTGAATGGTGGTTTCAGAAGTTTGATGGTACTGTTTTTCCCGTTGAAGTAATGCTGACCTCAATTTTGCTAAATGGCAAGAAGGTTCTTCACGCCAGCTGCAGAGATATTAGTGACAGAAAACAAATGGAATTAAAGCTGGAGTATCTTAGCTACCATGACCAGCTAACCGGTATTTACAACAGGAGATTCTTTGAGGAAGAGCTGAAGCGCCTGGATGTGCCTAGAAATTACCCCCTTACTATTGTGGTTGCTGACGTAAACGGTTTAAAGCTTATTAATGATTCTTTCGGCCATACTGTAGGGGATGAAATTATTCAAAAGGTGGCATCAGCTATAATGAAGGGCTGTAGGGCAGATGACATTGCTGCAAGACTAGGTGGAGATGAATTTGTGATTCTTCTTCCATGTACAAGCTCCAGAGAAACTGCCAATATTATCAAAAGGATAAAAAATATTTCTGGAAATGAAAGGGTTGGAACTATAGGAATATCCTCCTCTTTTGGATGGGCTTCCAAGGAGGACGAAAATGAAACTATATATGAAATTTTTAAAAAGGCAGAGGATTTAATGTACAAACAAAAGCTAATTGAAAGTCCAAGCATGAGAGGAAGAACCATAACTGCCATTATAAAAACACTTAATGAAAAAAACAAGCGGGAAGAAGCACATTCCCACAGAGTATCAGCTCTGTGCATGGAGCTTGGCAAGGCCTTGGGTCTTACCTACGGTGAGGTGGAGGAGTTAAAAACCGTTGGCCTCTTTCATGATATCGGCAAAATTGCCATCGAGGAAGCTATTCTGAATAAAGAAGGAAAGCTGACCCTTGATGAGTGGGAAGAAATTAAGAGACATCCGGAAATAGGCTATAGAATTTTAAGCACTGTCAATGAAATGGCAGAAATGGCGGAGTTTGTGCTGGCTCATCATGAAAGATGGGATGGAAAAGGATATCCCAAGGGGTTGGTTCAGGAACAAATACCACTGTTCTCCAGAATTATAGCCATAGCAGATGCCTTTGATGCAATGACCAGTGAAAGAACTTATAGAAGGACACTGTCTTATCAGGAAGCAGCAGAGGAGCTTTTAAAAAATGCCGGTACACAATTTGATCCTGAACTGGTGGAAATATTTGCAAGTAAAATAATACAATCAGAAAAGTGTTGACATATTAATAAAAACATGGTAAAGTTTTAAACAATATTATTAAAAACTATGACAGGGAAAAGTAAATGTGTTAAATATTTCAAAGAGAGTGGGACCAGGTGAAAACCCATAAATATCCACGTTGAAAACTCACCCTTGAGCTGCAGGTTGAATCAAGTAGGCTGTGCCGGTGAAAGCCGTTATCAAATTAAGTAATAAATTGGGTGGTACCGCGATCAGACTTTTCGCCCCAGGTGGAAGGTCTGTTTTTTTATACAAAAATTTAATATCAGGCTATGATAGGACTAATTAGATACTTCTGTATTTTAAAGAGAGTGGGGCCAGGTGAAAACCCATAAATGCATGTATTGAAACTCACCCTTGAGCTGCAAGCTGAATCAAGTAAGCTGTGCCGGTAAGATACCGATATTTTAATTAAGTAACAAATTGGGTGGTACCGCGACAGACTTTCGCCCCAGGGAAGGTCTGTTTTTTTATTTCAATTTTAAGGAGGTCATTATAATGAAAGTTGCAGAAGCAATTGTAAAGTATTTGGAAAAAGAGAATGTTAGGGTTGTATTTGGTTATCCTGGAGCTACTGTAGTCCCTTTATATGAAGCCTTGAGGCAGTCTGATATAAAGCATGTACTAGTAAGGCATGAACAAGCTGCAGGGCATAGTGCCAGCGGCTATGCCAGAGCTGATGGTTCTGTGGGAGTATGTATAGCTACCTCAGGACCAGGTGCTACAAATCTTATAACAGCAATAGCTACTGCTTATATGGATTCTATACCGCTGGTGGTTATTACCGGACAGGTTAAATCTAACCTCATTGGCAAGGATGTTTTTCAGGAGGCAGATATAAGGGGAGCTACAGACTCCTTTACTAAGCACAATTATCTTCTTGAAAAAGCAGAGGACATTCCAAGGATAATTAAGGAAGCATTTTTTATTGCAAAAACAGGAAGGCCAGGTCCTGTTTTGATAGATATCCCGTTAAATCTTCAAAATGAGATGATAGATGCAAATTACCCGGAGGAAGTTAGTATAAGAGGCTACAAACCCACTGTTTCAGGGCACAAAGGACAAATAAAAAAAGCCCTGGATGCATTGAAAACCTGTGAAAGACCTTTAATTTGCGTAGGCGGAGGAGTTATATCAAGTAATGCAAAAGCGGAACTTGAAGAATTTATTAATAAATCAAGAATACCTGTTGTTCACACATTGATGGGCAAGGATGGAATTAACCAGGACAACGATTATTATATCGGCCTTATTGGATCTCATGGTTTTCCATATGCAAATAAAGCAATATCAAAGGCAGACATCCTGATTCTTCTGGGCACAAGAATTGCAGACAGAGCAACGGCAGGTTCAAATTTTGCCAGAAATGCGGAAATAATTCATATTGATATTGACCCAGCAGAAATTGGTAAAAACCTTGGTCCAACAATTCCAGTGGTAGGAGATCTTAAAAATATACTTATGGAAATGAATAAAGCTGTAGAGGCGGTTGAATCTCAAAACTGGCTGGATGAATTAAATAAATTGAAAAATGAGCATAAAGTTACTGTAAGTAGGGAAGGATTGGCAAGTGCCAAAGTTATTTTGGATATACTTACTGATATAACCGATGATAACGTAATACTTACAGCAGATGTGGGACAAAATCAGATCTGGAGTGCAAGAAATTTCAAGATAACAGGCAGCAGAAATTTTTTTACATCCGGGGGACTGGGAACCATGGGATATTCCATTCCTGCAGCTGTTGGTGCAAAATTGGCTGCACCCCACAGAACTGTAATAGCGGTAATGGGTGATGGCGGCTTTCAAATGAGCATGTTTGAGCTTGGAACCATTGCTGAAAACAATATTAAGTTAATTATACTGCTGTTTAACAATTCAGGTCTTGGAATGGTAAGAGAAATTCAAAAGAACACCTATGGAACCGGGAACTACCATGGTGTAAATATAAATCATAATCCAGACTTTGTTAAGATAGCTGAAGCATATGGACTTAAAGGCAGGAAGGTATATTCCAATGAAGAATTTGAAAAAACATACAGAGAAGCCGAAGGGTCAAATAAGACATTCCTCATTGAGTGTATAATTGATCCGGAAGAAGGTACTTTTTAAGGGGGAAAATAAATGAATAAATATATTTTATCAGTATTAGTTGAGAACCGTTCCGGTGTACTTAGCAAGGTATCCGGTTTATTCAGCAGAAGGGGCTACAATATCCACAGCCTCACAGTTGGTATTACAGATGATCCGGATATATCCAGAATGACCATTGTTGTAAATGGTGATGAACAGATGCTGGAGCAGATCAACAAGCAGCTAAATAAGCTTGTTGATGTTATCAAGATACAAGAGCTTTCAGCTAAGGCAGTTTGCAGGGAACTGGCTTTAGTAAAAATTAACACCAATATAAATAACATATCACTTATAAAAGAAGCAGTAAATGTGTATCGGGGAAATATTGTAGATTTGGACAGCAGAAGCATGATGGTGGAGCTAACTGGATTTGAAGACAAGGTATCTGCATTTATAGATTTGGTGAAACCTTATGGTATAAAGGAAATTGTCCGAACCGGCCTTACCGGTCTTGAAAGAGGATAAGGAGCGCGATGGCTCCTTAATTACCGTATGATCCTTCTTATTGTTACTACTCGGCTTTGCCAGTAGGCTGTAGTTATATCTGTTAGCTTCACAACATCACCAGCCTTAGGACTGTGTATCATTTTTCCATTGCCAGTATAAATTCCAACATGTGAAATAACTCCATTCTGGTCTATGGAAAAAAACACCAAGTCCCCGGGCTGGATATCATCCCTTAATACGTTGATGCCTTGAACCGCCTGATCCCTAGAAATCCTGGGAAGATTGTATCCCGCTTGTTCAAAAACATACTGTGTCAGGCCTGAACAATCAAAGCCACCATCTTCCGGTGAATTTCCGCCCCAGAGGTACGGAGTTCCTATCTGGTGAAATGCAGTGTTAAGAACTAAATCAATTTTCTGCTGTACCATGGTTGGTTCTTGGGCTAGCTTTAAGTAATTTCTGTTTACCCAGCCAGTTCTGCCATCAGTAAGCTGAATTTGAATCCATTCTCCTGATTCACCTATAACCTTTACCTTATTACCATACCAGAGGAGATGAATTATACCGTAGCCTGTTGAAGGACCAGTTCGCACATTCAGCCTTGATGCGGTAACCACCCCGGTAGTGGAGAGCTTCGTTACATAAAATGGCTGTGAGGCCTGTGCTGTTCCAGAGACATCAGATGCTTCAACCTTGCCGGCAGTAACAAAGGGAATATTAGCTATCATTATGGTTCCAAGCATGATTTTTGCAGAGTTCACCTTTATATTTGGAAATTTTTCAATTATGATCTTTCGGATCTGTTCATCAAAGGTTAATATATTCTTTTTGATATTTAAAAAAAATTCCCTGGAAAATTCACTGCTTTGGGGATTCAGATATATAACTGCAATATAATTACCATTATTATTTTCCAGTGTGCATTCACTATACCAACTCATGTTCAACCTCCATTTTATGTTTATAAATATAGCATAACCTGAATTGGAGGTTGTAATTCTAAAAAAAAAGTGGCGCACCTAAGGTACGCCTAAATTCTTACTTCTCAGAAACTGATTTCAGCAAATCACCATATTTATAGGAATTTGCATCATTAAGTTGTGGAAATTCAATATATGTTAGTTCGTTTATATTTGAAAATTCTGTATTGAAGTTAAGATTGATTGTGTATATACCAGTAATACTATTATCTGACTGGCTAAGCTTGTTTATTGACGGCATATCTACTACTAACTGTGCATTTCCCTGCTCATATACGATGTATCCGTCCTTATTAACATAATATTTGATAACAATTCCTTCGTCGCCCAGCAGTTTTACATCTTTTATAGAATCAAGAGATTTATCCAGGATTGCTGCCTGCTGTGGAACACTGCTGATTGCCTTGTCCATTTCAGCTTTCATTGCATCGATTTCAGGATTCGATTCATATATAGACATTACTGCATCAACATAGCTCCTTACGAAGTTAACTGAATCAGGATTGTCAGCCAGGTTATTCAAAGTATAGTGCATTAATGATTTTAAAGATGCATCTGTTAACTTTAACTCATAAACCTTAACCTGCTGAAGCTTGTTGTCAATATACTTGTTTTCAGTACCAACCTTTGTAATATAAGTGGTGCCAGGATTAAAATTTTCTCCAAATCCAGGCAGGCTCATAAGATTTGTCTGATAATTTTTAGTGAAGGCAATAAGGTTCTTGTAATTAATTACTGGAGCACCCTGGATATTATTCATATCATCAGAGCTCATTACCAGATATTCTTTTCCCTTAAACTGGTCAGGCATCTGGGAATTTAAAATACCAGGCATTTTAATAATTTCTTTAAAAGGCATCTGGGAATTCAAATCCATATCAGCCCAGAGAGTCATATTAAGAGGCATCTGTCCCATCTGTGCATTGAAATCTTCCCAAACCTTGCTGGATGTTCTATCCTGGTTTTGCATTACTTTAACATCTGCAGTTATCTTAGCATCATTAATAAAAGGTCTTATGGTATTCATCATCTGTTTTTCCTGGTCAGTTAAATTTGTAGCAGAGATGTTAAAAGAAAGATTTGTTTTTGATTCCATGGAATAAATTGACTGACTTTTTGTGTAGGCATTTGCTAGTTCCATTCCATCACTTGAGCAGCCTGCAAAAGCAAATGATGCAACAAGCACTGCTATAGCCATGGAAATTCGCTTCTTAGCATTCTTCATAAATAATCCTCCATACATTAAAATTTTTTCTCAGTACTTATCTTTAGTTAAATTTTAATACAAGTTAATTTTATCACTAATGGTTAAACGTGTAAATATTACCAATAAAATAAAGGTGTTTCATTTTCAGAAACACCAACTAATTATCTTGCTGCACGTATTTCACCACAAGCAATTACAGGTCCGGAGGCACCGGAGGGCTGGGTTCTGTAATCATCCGGACTAAGGTGAATTACAACCGTCCTTCCTATAATGCTTCCTGGTATAAATCTGTCTGTTATAAAACTCATCTGAGCGTTTCCGTGGTTTGAAAACAACACGGGGAAGTCTCCGGCGTGATTGCCATGTGGTTCATTGCCGGGATTCCAGTGACCGTCAGGATTATTACAGCTTCTGCCGGCATGGATATGAAAACCATGAGGTCCAATTTGAGGTCTCCCTCCAGATGCAGGTCTAAAGGAAGGCAGTCCGGTAATCCTTACAATTACCTGAGTTCCTCCAGGTGTTCTTGAGAAGTACACTGTTCCACGAATTAAAGAGAAGTCAGGGCTTCCTTTTATTACTGCAATTGCATTTCTAACAGGTGGCTGGCGAAAATTAACAAAGGTACAAAATTCAGGTTCATGGATGTTTTTCATATTTTTCCTCCAGATTTAATTCATTTTTATAATATGATACAAAATAAAACTCCGTGAATAATATTGACAGAAACCGTAAATTGATTTAAACTAATAGCTAATGAACTTTAAATTGGTCCTGAGAGGCCAGAAAGGGGAAATATTCGATGAATATGCTTTTTTGTTATGTAATAAGTAATAAATTTAATATAATCCCTGTAATTAATTACGGATAGTTAGAGAACCAATATTATTATTCTCTTTTCTATCCGTTTATTTTGTATTTAGGAGGTTATTTTATGAAAGCAAAACTAATTTTGGAAAATGGATGTGTCTTTGAAGGAGATGCCTTTGGATATCTACAGGAAACTGTGGGAGAAGTAGTTTTTAATACAGGAATGACAGGATATCAGGAGGTTCTCACCGACCCTTCCTACTACGGCCAAATAGTCACCATGACTTATCCTTTAATAGGAAATTACGGACTTAATCTTGAGGATGCTGAATCCGGCTCCCCAAAGGTTAAAGGTTTTATCGTCAGGGAAGCCTGCAGGTACCCAAATAATTTCAGATGTGAAATGAGCCTTGAGGACTATCTTATAAACAATAAAATAATGGCTCTAGAGAAGGTAGATACCAGAGCTCTTACCAAGATATTAAGA
>CALBDU010000066.1 GCA_937927335.1 uncultured Clostridium sp. | reverse complement strand
GCTGCCTGAAATGGCGGCTTTATTAATTTGAGTACTCATGTTTAAGCGTTTACTTAGAATCATTATTATGTGATAAAATAGTATGTATATCCAAATATGGTTGGTTGTAGATATTTGTCAGACTTACATTGATTAGTCTTGGTGGTGTTTAAATATGTTAAAAGATTTAATTAGTCCGTTTAAATCAGGATCTTTCAAAGCTTTATGGATAGGACAATCATTTTCACGATTAGGCGATAGCATAATGAGCGTAATGTTGCCGCTTATAGTATATTCAATTTCTGGTTCTGCTCTAACTATGGGAATTGTTATGGCCTTAAATATGATACCTCAAATAATACTAACTCCTATTACGGGTGTATTAGCAGATAGAATGTCTAGAAAAAAATTAATGATAGTCTCAGATATAGTAAGATTAATAACACTTAGTGCTATATCTGCTCTTTCCATATCAAACTATCAGATAAACATAAATATAATATACGTTTATGCAGTAATTTCAGGTGCAATGTCCTCTCTATTTCAGCCTGCCTATTCTGCCGTTAGAGCAGAGGTGTTCACAGAAGAAATTAGAAATTCTGCAAATTCACTAACCCAAATAAGCGAACAATTTTCCAGATTGATTGGTCCGTCAATAGGTGCATTAATAATAAGCTTTTCATCCATAGGCATTGGTTTCGGACTTGATGCATTAACATTTCTTATTTCTGTTGTAAGTCTAATTTTTCTTAAAATTAATAAAAATATTGTACAACCTATAGGTAATGAAAGTAAACTTCTACTATTTAAAAATGAATTAGTTGGAGGTTTTAATGAAATTAAAAAACAAGAATGGCTGAAGGTAACAATAATAGTTTTTTCATTATTTAATATTATTACAACTAGCTTTATCTCAATTTTGCTACCATGGCTTATTAAGATTTATTATAAACTGCCACCTTATGTTTATGGCACATTAATAACTGCTATTGGAATAGGCTCACTGTTTGCTGCATTTATATTTAGTTTACGCAAAAGGTGGAAACATAGAGGAATTATTGTTTATACCAGTTATATTATTTTAGGCATCACGTTATGTGGTACACCTTTTATAAATCAGATTACGTATTTGATATTTGTAATGATTACGTTTGGGGTAATACAGACTATTTTTTCATTAATTTGGGAGGGAAGTTTACAAGAACTAATTCCCATTAATTCTTTCGGAAAAGTTGCAAGTCTCGATATGATGGGATCTTACATTCTCCTCCCAATAGGGTATTTAATTACCGGATGGTTAACAGAGTATGTTGGGGGAATAAAAGCAATTTTATACGAAACAATCTTTTTAATTATATCAGCTGTCATACCTTTATTAATATCGAAGATCAGAAAATTTGATTAACCAAATAAGGAGTTTTGAATTTCTCATCCAAAACTCCCGCTTTTAAACGATGCACCATCTATTTTGAGATTCAGTTATATATAGCTTAAAACACAGAGGTCATTCCGAAATGGTATGGCCTTTTTCATATAATAGAAACAAAATAGCACCTATATAGTAAGTAAAATATTTGGGTAATTCACCAATACTTTCTTTAGCATTTAATTATGCTATAGCACTGGTATCTACTATTTTATTTTATTATTGGATAGCAAATTATCATTATGATATCATTGATTAGTGAAATAGACATAAATTTAACACTATACGGAGGGACAATAAATGTTTCAAAGAACACATGATGAAGCTTTTCCAAAGAAAAAGGAAAAGGTAAATTTAGCACTAGTAATGCTTTTTGCTGTTGTAGTTATAGGGGGATTATTCTATGTCAAATGGAACCCTTATTATGCTAAGGCTCTTGTTGCAGCATCAAAGCATTCAATTGGGTCATCAATAATAACCGGTAAGGCTAATGTTGCACAAGCACCATCTTGGGCTGCTGCAGTAGCATATATGGCGGCTTACTTTAAATCTGTATGGAAAGCAGTAATACTAGGCTTGCTGGTAGGGTCGTTGGTACAGGTAGCAATACCTAAGAATTGGATTCAAAAGCTAATGGGTAGTAAAAAATTTGGTAGTACAGCAGCTGCTGGAGTAACTGCACTTCCTGGCATGATGTGTACATGCTGCGCTGCACCTGTTGCGGTTGGACTGAGAAATTCTTCAGCATCTATAAATGCAGCACTAGCTTTTTTCCTTGGTAATCCAACCCTTAATCCGGCTACTATAATATTTATGGGGTTTGTTTTAGGATGGAATTTTGCAATTTTTAGAATAGTAATGGGTATTATTTTAGTTTTTGGTATATCAACTCTGGCAGCAAACTTTATCAAAGACGATAAAGTTGATACTGGAATATTAACTGCTAAATCAGAAACTATAGACGACAATGATGATAACCTGTTTATACGCTGGTTAAAAGCTTTGTTCCAATTAATTATAGATACTATACCTGCATATCTCATTGTAGTTGCAATCCTGGGCGCATCAAGAGCCTGGCTGTTTCCGGCAGTTAATCCAGTATGGGGACACAGCATAATGGCTATAATCTTTTTAGCTATCGCAGGAACATTATTTGTTGTACCAACTGCAGGTGAAATACCAGTAATTCAAACCTTAATGGCTTTTGGCCTTGGAACAGGACCTGCAGCAGCATTGCTTATTACTTTACCTGCAGTGAGCCTTCCATCGTTGTTAATAATAAAAAGGGCCTTCCCCAAATCTGTTCTTGTATTTGTAGGCGTGTCGGTTGCGGTACTTGGCATTATTGGCGGCTTTATAGGTATGATAATATTATAATTGTTAATTAATTATGAAGAGTTTTAATACTGGTTGAATATGAAATTAACTGGTGATACACTAAAGGTAAAGATAGATAATAATTAAATACAGACCGGAGGACAGCATCGTGAGATGGGGATCGAAAGATGTCAGCCCAAGTTGCAATCATGCATATCACTGCTGCATGAGAAACTATCAGGCACAGGAAACGCTGCTGGACGGGACTCTGGAGAGACTGCTTAAATGCAGAACCCAAGGTGCAAGGCAATTTATTGCCGAACCATTCAGGTAAACGAAACAGAGGATATGTGAAAGCTTATTAGCTTTTGCATATCCTCTTATTTTTTTTAAAAGAAGGTGGTAGTTATGGACATTAACGGTAATGGTCGGTGGCTGAAAATACGGGAAAGGAGGTAAAAAGTATGAGCATAATTTATTTCATAGTTTTCGTAGTATTAGGCAAGCACTAATTATATTTTATTTAAACAAAGATATTTGAGAAATATTTAAATATGGCCTTCTATGGTGGATTATATTTCATAGAAGGCTTTTTTTATGTAAAGATATTTAAGGCTAAGCTTTAGTTCTGAGAAATTCTAAAAAAGGTTTCAGTAATGGCTTTACTGCTCCAAATTATTTATTTCATTATGTAATTTGAAGCCGATTCTCTTGGCTATTCCTCTGCCTTTTTCGTTTACGGAGTTCCTTATCTTTTCAGCAAATTCAATACCCTTGTTAGTTATATGAATATATTCACCCCAGAAAGTTACAACATTTGTATTATATTTTCTGCTGCGCCAGCCACAGCTGAAAAATGCCACATCTTCATCAAATTTTATTAATTTAAGTCTTCTTAACTTAAACAAATATGCAGCAAATTCTTGTCTTCTTTCACTGGGGTCTACTTCAGTTAACTCATATTCTGTTATCCTGACTACATTTTTGAAATTTATATCTGCATCATATATATCAATTAATATCTGTGTCTCCAATTTATTGAGTTTCAAGATCAACCTCTCCTTTGTCTCATATCAGCTTCTGATTTTGAAATATAACTTAATCATTTCCATTGCAATTATTAATCACTATATTTAATTTTTGCAATAATAAAACATCCTGGGCTATCTCGTCTTTCCAAACATTAATTAGTTCTTGGGTATAGAGATTAGATGCCATGGTTTTACAGGCATTTTTCCTTCTTATATGCTCTTCCAATAATTCTTTTAAATAATTGAATTCCATAAAGGATAAGTCAAACCTGCTATCCTTAGGTATATTATTTGCATTAGCTGTTTTAACTGATTTTAGCGTTGAATTTACTGTCATGCTGTCACCCCTATAAATAATACGATTCAAACTGGATATTTCAGGGGGGAGTTATAAAAAAATACTAATAGTTGTTACCGGATCACCCAGAAAACTATGAATAATAAAATTTACATCAGGGCACTTTGATAATAATGGTAAAAGGAGTATAATAAATTATAAAGACAGACTACTAAGAAATAACTGTTATCAGATAATTTAATTATTGCTGATACTATATTTTTGGTAGTTTAAATTTTTAAATCGAAGGGGTGAAAAAATGAAAAAATATGATGGGAAAAAGTTGATCGAGACGGTTATGATGACTGAAGAAAAAGCTGCTGAGTTATACAAGAGGTTTGCTGATGAAGTAAAA
Organism: uncultured Clostridium sp.; assembly: GCA_937927335.1. Classification (GTDB taxonomy): domain Bacteria; phylum Bacillota; class Clostridia; order Clostridiales; family Clostridiaceae; genus UBA699. The sequence goes on along the minus strand of CALBDU010000066.1, from coordinate 5,027 downwards.
GACGGCAATGCAAAAGAGTTGTTCCTAAATCTTTCAAAGGATGAGGAAAGACATAAGAATATGTATAAGAACATATTAGATAAGCTTCCTAATGATGGTCAGGTAGAAATTTCCGATGATGATCTGGAGTTTATCGGCTTGCTCACAAACAGTAACCTTTTCGTAAATGAAAAGGTAAAAAGCAGATATATGCGAAGTGATGCCCTTGTTGTTGCAGGAAAGATTGAAAGTGACAGCGTCATATTTTATTCACAATTGGTAAAGCTCTTTCCTAATACGGCTAAAGAAGAATTCGATATTATTCTAAAGGAAGAAAAGAAACATCTGAAAAAAGTAAATGACAGTCAATATCTTGAGGTTCTGCCTTCCTTAGGACTGTAATACAAAGTACTGGCTCTTCCCTGTGTAAACAGCGGCTTCAGCCTGGTGCAGAAAGAATATGAACCTGCTTGTTCTCAGCAGGTTCTATTTTAATCTATAATATAATTATGTAGAAATAGTAAAGTATGCTTCTTTTGCAATAAAGCATACTATTATTTGAAATGTGGAGGAATGTATCAGGTGAAAACATTTGAAGAGAAATCAAGGGAAAGCTACAATCTAAAAGCAGATAACTATGATGATACTCCTGAAGGCAGGTTTACTTTGAAATTTAAAGAACTTTTACTAGATGAAATTAAAGTTGAGACAAATAACAGTATTTTAGATGTTGCCTGTGGAAATGCTGCATTTCTTCAAATGTTAGCAAATAAGTATAACTTCAAAGGGTATGGTGTTGATATTTCGGAAAGGATGATCGAAAATGCAAAGAAAAGATGTGCTGATATGACCTTTGAGATAAGTAGTTGTGAACATACACCGTTCAAAAATGAAATGTTTGATGTTGTAACTGTTTGTGCAGCTTATCATCATTTCCCGGACACCAGAAAATTTGCTATGGAAATGCACCGGATCTTAAAGCCAGGAGGCTTTTTATATATAGCAGAGCTATATTATCCATTTATTCTTCGTGCAATTTTTAATCCATTTATTCCATTGTCAAAGTCGGGCGATGTAAAAATTTATTCACCCCGGGAAATACAAAGTAACTTTGAGAAATATGGTTTTGAGAGAATGAACTTTAAAAAGGAAGAGCATATTCAAATAATTGAATTAAGAAGAATATATAGCTAAAGAAGTTAGATAGGCAATAATGTAAAGGCAGCTGGAAGCCCACTTCCATATTGTCCCCAAGATATATTTCATATATATAATGTGGCAATATCAATCGTGATTATATTTTATAACATGATTGATATTGAAACAAATAATGTTATGATTTATATCATATGGACATTGTCTAAGGGGGATGAACCACCAAAGGGGATATTTTATCCTTTAATTTAACAAACCTGCAGGGTGATATACTTGCACTAAGTGCAGCATTTTCTTTTGCACTATTTTCTGCACTGGCAAAAAAATTCAACTTTGACAAGACCGTAAATGTTTTTATATATTTTCTATCATCGCTGATATTAATAATTCCAACTGTATTGATTTTTTCAAAAATTGTGGTTCCAAGCTTTGGTGTATTGCTGTGGATTATTTATCTTGGGGTCTTAGTCAATGGTTTAACCTACGTATTCTGGTTTACAGCCTTAGACGGGGGAGAAACTCATATAGTTTCAAATTTAGTATACTTAACTCCATTTATATCTCTAATTTATATTTCGTTTTTTTAAAAGAGAAGATACTAATTAGTGCAGTGGCAAGTGGTGTTGTTATAGTTTTCGGGGTTCTATCTCAGTATATTAAAATTAATAAACTTGAAGAAGCAGCTTAAGTAAGGAACCTTTATAGACAGCATTAATATAAATAATCCAATAATACAGCAATAATGTTGGGATTTTTAGAGGGTTTTTTCATAGCAGTTGAAGGGTTTTTCTTTACTTAAAAAATTCATTTCCCCAATTTTTGTATAACCGCATTTTTTAAATAGAGCATTCATATTAGGATTAACTGAGTAGGTATCTGTTTTCATATATCTTATATTGCTGGATAAGGCTAGTTCATCGGCAAAATTCATTAATTCGGTGCCAACGCCCATTCTTCTCATGTTGGAATTTACCGCCATTCTGTGGACAACCAGACAGGGTTCATTTAAAGACCAGTTTAATCCTTTGTATTCAACAGGCTCTATATCGTTGACGCATACAAAACCAGCCAATTTGCCGTCTCTTTCTGTTACATACAAATCTCCTCTTTGGATGTCATTTCTAAAATCCTTTTCCTGAGGGTAATTTTCATCCCATTGGGTATTGTTATAATCCTTCATCTCAGCAATAGTAGTCTTAATGATGTTCATGATCTCCTTTATATCCTCCATAACAGCTTTTCTCATCATAATATTTATCCTCCTAAAAATTTTTTATTTCTCGCCAGTGGTTTTCAATGTTTTCTCTCATTTTCTTTACTAAATTATTTACAAGCTCCTTTTCTTCCGAGGTGAAATTATTTAAGCATATTTCTATGCTCCTGTTTTCCTCACCAATAATAAATGCATATACCTCCAGGGCTTTTTCCATTGGATATAGTCTCCAGATTCTCTTGTCAACAGCATCTCTTTCCTTATAGATATATCCGGCTTCAATAAGCTTCTGTATTGCCTTTGTGGTAGTGGTTTTATCAACTTTTAAAAGGTTAGACAGGTCAATTAAATTAATCCCATGATTTTCGCATATTCTTGTCAAGAATGTGAACTGTCCCTTTTGAAGATTAATCTCCTTAAATTTAACGTCGTTTATTGAATTGATGCACCGGGACAGCGCCCCTATCTCTCTTAATATATCACTGTTTAATGCTATGATGGTTAACACCTCCATTAATAATAGTTGAATATTCAACTTGTTGAAATGATAATAGCATAGATTGGTTGAAAGTTCAACTAAAATATTTATTTATTGCAATTCATACTTTTATGCATAAAAGTGTAATAAAATGATTAGAAAAATAAAGATTAATAAATATGAGTAACAAAATTATTATATTTAATTTATTTGAAAAGCCAATGTTTTGTTCCCAATTGAATAATATTATGTAAAAATGTAGTTGAACTTTTACATTGCAGGATTATAAATGTTGCTATAAAATATAGGTGTATTATAAAATGGAATATATATATAACAAATAATTCGATAATTTAATAATATTGAATGAGACTTATATATGCAGGAAGAGTATTCAAGATTGGGAGATGCTATTATGGGTAAAAATTCTTATATTAATAACTTAACTAATTTTAATTATCTTGATGCGGTGATGATTTCTGATAATGAAGGAAAGATAATATATTTTACAAGGTATAATCCAAGATTTAGTGATAATAACCAAAAGGAATTTAAGAACTTAATGAATAAAAACTTATTTGAAATATATCCTACACTAAATCCAGATGATAGTAGCATAATTGAATGCATGAATACTAAAAGGACTATATATAATGAAAACCAATCATTCTATGATTATGCGGGCAGACTTTTTACAACACAAAATTTAACTATTCCAATTGTAAGAAGTGGTAAGGTTTTGGGAGCAATTGAACTTACACAGGATGTTACACATATCCAGGATGTTTCAAAAGAATATAAGTATTTTAATATTATTTCAAAACCTAAAGCATTAAAGTCAGAGAAAATTTTATATACATTTGATAAAATAATAACAGATAGTAACGAAATGAAAAATATTATTGAAAAAGCTAAACTCGCATCAAATTCAAATTCCTCAATACTTATATATGGAGAAACAGGCACTGGAAAAGAATTATTCGCTCAATCAATTCATAACTTTAGCAATAGAAGAAATTCTCCGTTTATTGCACAAAATTGTGCTGCATTACCTGAATCATTATTTGAATCATTATTATTTGGAACTGTTAGCGGATCATTCACTGGAGCAATGGATAAGCCAGGTTTATTTGAAATGGCCAATAATGGAACATTATTTTTGGATGAAGTAAATTCACTTCCAGCAACTTTGCAGGCCAAGCTTTTAAGAGTACTGCAGGATGGTTTAGTTAGAAGAATCGGGGATACTAAAGATAGAAAAGTTAATGTTAGAATTATTTCCGCGATGAATGACAATCCAGTTGATGCTGTAAAGAAAAATTTATTGAGACAGGATTTTTTCTTTAGGATTAATGTAATAAGTATAAGACTGATTCCTTTAAGAGAAAGAAAGGAAGATATTAAATGTTATATTGAATATTTTATAAATGAATATAATGAAACACTCAACAAATCAATTAAAGGTATCACAAAAGAAGCAGAAAATTTATTTTATAAGTATAAGTGGCCGGGAAATGTAAGGGAAATTAAACATGTTATTGAAGCAGCTATGAATATTTGTCAGCATGAATTTATAGGAATAAATGATCTTCCAATTTATCTTAATGATGAAATCGATGAAATGGAAGATACGTATAATATAAAACCATTTAACCAGGTCATGGAATCTATTGAAAAAAAACTGATAATTAAAGCTCTGAAAAAAGCAAACGGAAATGTATCCAATACTTCAACTATTCTTGGTATAGCAAGGCAGACTCTACAATATAAAATTCAAAAATATAATATAAAAGTTAAAGAATTTATGGAGTGAGGTGCCCAATATTCACGAATTGCCCAATATTCATATAAGAATAAACAACCTTGTTTAAAGCTTTTAAAAGCATTTGCCTAATTTTAGGCAAGTGCTTTTTATTTGTAAATTATTAAACTCTCAGTAAATGTAGAAAAAGTCTATAATGAAACAATTATATATGTTGGCACATATATTGCTTGATATAAGTAATAAATAAAATATAGTAGATGAATAACTCAGAACTTGGCTATTAACAAGTCATTTTATATGAAGGTATAATACAATTTTGGGATTCTGACTATACAAGGAGGAAATAAAATGGAGACTGTTATAATTACAAACAACCATAAATGTAAAAATGAACTGGAAGGGAAATATAAAATAGAGTTCGTATCCGGTTCAACTAT
>CALBDU010000065.1 GCA_937927335.1 uncultured Clostridium sp. | reverse complement strand
TAAATAGGAACTATAGCCGAACAAATAATTTACACACAAAAAAGGACTTGACCGCAATATCAGCCAGTTGCTTTTTATTAATTAGTCCCTGCCTGAACGCTATTTCTTCTATACATGCTATATAAAGTCCCTGTCTCTTCTGAACTGTTTCCACAAAATTTGCGGCATTCAACAACCCTGATGGAGTACCGGTATCAAGCCAAGCCATTCCCCTTCCAAGTATTTCAACCTTCAATTTGCCTTTTTTTAAATACTTGGTATTTATATCTGTTATCTCCAGTTCACCTCTTGCAGATGGTTTTAGCTCCTTTGCCATGCTTATAACATTATTGTCATAAAAGTAAAGCCCGGGCACAGCATAATTTGATTTAGGATGCTTAGGCTTTTCATCAATGGACACTACGTTTAAATCCTTATCAAATTCAACCACTCCAAAGTCCCTTGGATTACTCACATGGTATCCAAATATCAGTGCCCCTTCTTTTATATCTGCGAATTCCTTCAGCCTTTCAGAAAAGCCATACCCATAGAAGATGTTATCACCCAGAATCAGTGCTGCATTGTCAGAACCTATAAAGGTTTCACCTATGATAAATGCTTCTGCAATTCCCCTGGGTTTATTCTGTACTGCGTATTTGATGTTAATACCAAGCTTCCTTCCATCAGCAAAAAGCTTCTTGAAAACGCCTAAATCTCTAGGAGTTGAAATTATCAAAATATCTCTTATACCTGCAAGCATCAGCACTGACAGTGGATAGTAAATCATTGGTTTATCATACAAAGGAATTATGTGTTTTGAAATTACCTTAGTCATTGGATAGAGTCTTGTACCAGAACCTCCGGCAAGTATGATCCCTTTCATATTTTTATAGACACTCCTTAAATATTACTGCTTATTTTGTACATATTTTCATAGTATTTCTGATATTCACTTCCAGCTGCATTATCCATCCAGTCTTTGTTTTCAAGATACCATTTGATGGTCATTTTTATCCCATTGTTGAGCATAGTTTCAGGATGCCATCCTATCTCATCCGTAACCTTACTTGTATCAACACTATAGCGCCTGTCATGTCCTTTTCTGTCTTCCACATAGGCTATAAGATTTTCATCTATCTCGGGGTCAAAATTATCATGTAGATATGCTATTACGGTCTTTACAATATTTAAATTGGTTCTTTCATTATGTCCGCCTATATTATATATCTGACCCAATCTTCCTTTATTGAGTATCATTTCTATGGCCTTGCAGTTATCCTTTACATAAAGCCAATCCCGAATATTCATTCCATCTCCATATACCGGAATTAATCTTTTATTTAGACAATTATTTATAGTTAGGGGAATAAGCTTCTCAGGAAACTGGAATGATCCATAATTGTTGGAGCTGCGTGTAATAAATACAGGCATTTTATATGTGTGATAATAAGCCTTCACCAACAAATCTGCACCAGCCTTGCTGGCGGAGTAAATGCTATGGGGATCAAGGGGTGTGGCCTCTGAAAACTGGCCGTTTTCACCTAGGGAACCATAAACCTCATCTGTAGAAACCTGAAGATACTTCACACCATCTTTGAATCCATCTGCTGTAACCCAAGCACTTTTTGCTGCATTTAGAAGCACTGCTGTACCTTGGATATTGGTCTTTATAAATATTTGAGGATCCAAAATACTTCTGTCCACATGGGATTCTGCGGCAAAATTAACCACGATATCTATATGATTTTCTTTAAACAGCTCCCCCACAAGTTTATCATCACAGATATCTCCTTGCACAAATCTATAATTTGAGTTTTTTTCCACACTTTTTAGATTTTCCAAATTCCCTGCATAGGTAAGCTTATCTAAATTTATAAGCTTAATATCTGAATGCTTTTCCAACATATAATTTATAAAGTTTGAACCAATGAACCCAGCCCCACCTGTGACTAAAAAAGTTTTCATATTAATCCCCCAAATATTTAAGCATAGATATTTCAATAAATACGAATGCTGCTGCATATCACCTTGCGGCTCGTATACAACAGCATTTGTAATGACTATTCTGTTACCAGCTGGAATCCCTTATTGGCCCATCCATTTGGTGCGTTAGCAGGTGTTCCGATTCCCCCGTTCAAGGATACTGCATCATATCCGAGAAGCCTCAAACCTGCAACTGTCTGTCCTGCAGTTTGTCCTGTGTAGCAGTATACTATTATCTTCTTATCCTTTGGAAGTGAACTGAATTTCTGTTCCATTCCCTTAGCAAAAGGAATGTTAACTGCTCCCTTTATATGACCCTTCGTGTAGTCTGCAGCACTTCTTACTGATAAGAACACGACGCTTTTGTCTCCTGAATCAAGCAATGCTTTGGCATCAGCTTCACTGACTTTATAATCCTTGTATTTAGCATCCGATATTGTGCCAAGACCCTGGAAATACTTTTGAATTGCTGCTTTAACATCAGTATCTATTTTAGCAGCCTGTACAGCAGGAAAAGCATTTGTTGTTGTTTCAGTTACAGCTTCAACTCCTGATACCTTTGAAATTCCCAGATTCCATCCTAGATTAACTGATTTCGCCTTGAATCCAGCCATGTTTAGCAAAGCTACTGTTTGTCCTGCTGTTTGTCCGGTATAGCAATATACATAGATGGTTTTGTCTGCAGGAAGCTTATCTAATACATCAGCAAGACCCGGTCCCCACGGTGCGTTAACTGCTCCTTTTATATGTCCTTTATCATATACATCCTTCTGTCTGATATCAAGTATGAATGATCCGTCATTTGTTTTAACAGCATCCACAAATTTTACCTGATCTATCTTATAGATATCCTCCGGCATATTTGCATAATAGGAATTTACTGCATTTTTAACAGGTTCCGGTACTGACGACGCTGTTGATGATTTTGATGCAGCACACCCCATAAGTGCTAGTGACATAACTGCTGCCATCATTAAAGATAAAACTTTCAATTTTTTCACTTTTGATTTCCCCCTTAATTATGTTATTTATTTCACTTTTATTATAACAAAGTGTGTTTGTTAATTATTAAGCAAAATGATTATACAGTATTAGAACTATTTATGGTGACTACTACAAACCTAGTATTTATAATAGAAAGGCGGTTATTTCTGCCTTTTTCATTATGAATTATCCGACTTTCCTGGTTTAACACCGTTTCCTGATGGTGTTTGTACTGGATTTGAGGAATCAGCCGACCACTGCGACCATGCTCCATCGTATAACTTAAGATTTCTGAAGCCTGCATTGTAAAGTGCTAAATAAGTTTCAGCCCCTCTAACCGAAGTTTTGCAATACATTATTACTGTGTTATCAGGTTTTATCTTTTTATCAAGATACATCATCTTAATATCCTGAATCGATTTATATCTTCCGTCAGCATAATTATTGTCAATATAATTAATAAGTATGGAACTTGGTATGGTTCCTGCATCATACTCCTGCTGTGTTCTGGTATCAAGAAGAACAACATTTTTATCTGGATTGTTAACCTGATTTCTAACATCTTCCATAGTTGCAATCATCGATTTATTAGCATCTTTAGCAGTATAGGTTTCTGCAAATTTAACAGGCTTGTCTGCATTAAGGTTTGCACCTGCTGCCTTTAGCGCTTTTATCCCACCGCTAACAACCTTTACCTTTTCGTGCCCATACACTTTCATCGTCCACCAAAATCTGGCGGCATCCATATTATTGTTGTCGTCATATACTATTATGGTCATATCATTTTTAATACCAGCGTTTCCAAGTACTTTTTCAATTGTTTCCTTTGCTGGAAGCATATTAGGAATTGTTGTACTGTCAACGATATCTGCTAAGACTATGTTAACTGCTCCATTCATATGAGTTTTGTCATATGTCTCTCTGCTTTGCATATCTACAAATACGACATCCTTATCATCAGCAAATTTAATAGCATTATTTGCTTCAAGAATTTCAGTTCCTGTATTACTACCGGAAGTGTATGTGCTGCATCCAACTAGTAAAGAAGAAATTGAAAATATTAATAGAAAACTGATTATAAGCATTTTAAATGATCTTTTCATTTTTACCTCCCGCTCTTATGTTTTTGTCTTATGATATAATAACTCGGAATAGGTTATTGTTAATAAATTTGCAATTATATACTTTTATTATACTTTAATATCCAACGGCCGGGTCATTAGCATTTTTAATGCAATATCTGATTATTAGATGAATTGAAATATTTAAATCAGTTTCCCTTATGCTATAATTAAATTTAAACAGGCATTCGAGGTGAAACATTGATTAATATTAAAAAATTTATTGTAAATAACTATCTAGCAATAATCATGTGTGCAATATTCTTCTTCATTAATCTGCTTTTCCTGACCAGCTTTCCTTTTGTACATTCAGATGAGTCTTGGCTTGCCGGACTATCCAGGAACATAATGGAATCAGGGAATTTCTCAGTTACTGAAACTTTTTTCGATCTTTACGGGAGGAATCCCCATGCACTTAAAATACTTTTCCATTCACTGGAGATTATCTTTATAAATTTTATGGGCTATAACATCTTTACTGTAAGATTTATCTCTTTGCTTTTTGGAACATTATTTTTATTTGTTTTTTACCTTTTCAACAAATTTATATATGGCTCCAAGTCTCTGGCCTTAACAGCTTCCGCACTTATTGCAATGGACATACAGTTTATATACGCCTCACACTTTGCAAGGCAGGAGATTATCATACTATTCATTTTCACAGCATCCCTTTATTATTTTTGTTTTAACTTAAAAGCACATGATTTAAGCCATGATATTATACTTGGCGTCATCCTTGGTCTAAGCATAGGCATCCACCCAAACAGTTTTGTTATATTTATGCCTTTTGTATTTATTTACTTCTATAATATAATAAAAAAGAAACTTGAAATAAAAAACTTACTAGTATTCTGCTTAATCGTTTCACTTTTTGCAGCACTATTTATTGGAATAAGCCTAAGCTTTGATCATAACTTTTTCAAAGACTATATAAAATACGGAGAGCAATTCGGTGTAACTGATTCTTTTAATTCAAAGCTGGAGGAAATTAAATATTTCTATGTTAAACTTTTTTATGGTGTAAGCGGAACCTATTATACACCTGTAATAAAGCTGCAATTTTATGTTTTTGCTTTAATAATTCTACTGTCAATCATTAAGCTTATAATTATAAGGGATGAATTTGGAGATGCTGCCCTTTCCTTTATTCTTTCCATCATAGCAATTAACCTTGCTATAGTTATTATAGGCAGATATAATCAGACAAGCATAATCCTGACATTCCCTCTTTTCTATTGTCTGTTTATCTTTCTCATTAAAGATCTTAGAAAAAATGGAATAATAGTTATAATTTCAGTTTTCCTATCGTCGCTGTCGTATAACTCCTGGCTCAATATAAGACCTTGGCTCAATAATGGATATAACAGCTATCTCAGTAATATATCCATGGCTGTCAAACCCTCTGATACTGTACTTGCTAATCTCAACGCTGAATTTTACTTTAATAATGGTAAATTATTTGACTATAGAAACCTGGTATTTTTAAAAGAAAACAATCTGAGCTTCTCAGATTATTTAAGAAAAAACAAAATAAAATATATTATTTATCCTGATGAAATGGACATGATATATAATTCAAGACCTGTTTATAATGGCTTATATGGAAATATTTCATTATACTATAAGGATATGCAGGAATTTATGAAAAGTAATTGTGAGTTGGTTTATAAATTCAATGATCCCATTTATGCCATGAGAATAATGGAATATACAAATACCAGGCCATGGACCATTAAGATATATAAAGTAAAAGAATAAGCTTAAAATGCACCGGAAATATAGATAAATCCATATTTCCGGTGCATTTTAATTACTCATTATTTTTAAGCATATTTAGTATTTTCCCATATACAGCCATACACTCATTTCCCATAATGTTTCTTGGCTTTGGAATGTCATTTTTAATTACAGTCTTTATGCTGCCAGGATTTTTATCCATAATTACTATTCTGTCTGCCAGCAGGATGGCTTCCTGTATATCATGTGTTACAAATATTATAGTAACACCTGTTTCTCCCCAAATATCTGCTAAAAGCATTTGAAGCTGAGACCTTGTTTGCGCATCCAGACTTCCAAAAGGCTCATCCATCAACAGAATTTCAGGGTTCAGCACCAATGCTCTTGCTATTGCAGCTCTTTGTTTCATACCGCCAGACAGCTGGTGAGGATAATAGCTTCCGTAATCACCCAGCTTAACCATCTTTAGTGCATTTCCAACCATCACATCCATTTCTGGATCAGATAGGTTTTTTCTAAGCTTTTTCAAGGGAAATTTAATGTTTTCATATGTTGTTTTCCACGGAAAAAGCTGATTGAAATCCTGGAAAATCATTATCCTGCTTGATTCAGGTTTTGATATTTTTCTATTTTCTTGAAGAACCATTCCATTATCAGGCTGCTGAAAGCCAGCAATCAGTTCAAGAATGGTTGTTTTTCCACATCCTGATGGACCTGCTATACAAATAAATTCACCTTTCTGGATTATAAGATTGATATCTTTTAGCAGAATTTTCTCGGTACCATTAATAAATAAGCTTTTATTAATTTTCTTAACTTCTAAAATATTTGTCATCTGTTCATACCCCAATTTCCGATTGTCACTTTTTCCAGTCTTTCAAAAAGAAATTCCTCAACCAGAATCCCAATTAAGATTATTACAATCAGCCCCGCAAAAATTCCTGGAGTGTCCATGAAAACTCTTTTTTTAAATATATACCAGCCTATACCCCCAAATCCTCCGGTTGCTCCAAAAAGCATTTCTGCGCTTATTAGTGCTCTCCACGCCCTTGCCCAGCCTGTTTTTATCCCCGATATAAAGTATGGAAATGAAGCAGGTAAAAAAATATACACGGCTGTTTGAAGAGAGTTTAATTCATAGTTGGCAGCTGTCTTTTTGAATACCTCCGGTATTGCTTTAAAACCAGAAATAAGGTTTAATGCCAAGGGCCATGTCACTGAATGAATAATTATAAAAATTATAGCTGCTTCTCCTGTTCCAATCCATAATATTATCAAGGGTAATAACGCAATGCCTGGCAGCGGATGTGCAATAGTGATCAATGTATCTGCAAAGCTCTCAAAAGCTGCTGAAAATGATGATAAAACAGCAAGAGCGGTACCTAACGCTATTCCAATAAAAAGTCCATATGCTATCAGCTTCATCGAATAACCTACAGCAAAGACTAACTCTCCGCTTTTCAACCCCTGAGCAAATGCCTTAATAACCACATCGATTCCAGGGAATATCATTGGTGAAAAAGCACCGCTCATCACTGCCCCCTGCCATAGTATAATAAATACTGCTATCCAAAATATTCTGCCTGCCAATCTGTTTTTGAAAGGATTAATTATTGCCTTTTCCTTCATTCCAGTATATCTCCTTAGCATTATATTCCTTTGAAATATATCCGTTACGTTCCATAAATGACATAAACTCCGTTAAACCTTTTACTTCAGTGGAATAGGTATTACCTTCAGACCGGATATATTTAAGGATCTCTTCCGGCGTGAGATTATATGCCAAAGCAAGTTCCGACGCAGCTTTTTCAGGATTTTTGTTGATGTAGTCAATGGCTTCCTCTACTGACTTTACAAAAGCATTGTATGCAGCTGTATTCCCATCATGAAATTTCTTTGTTGTCACTGCAGTTATAAATGTAAAATCACCTCCAAAGGCATCATAGCTGTCTAATATCTCTCTCATTCCCAAAACAGCCATTTCCTTTTCAAGGTATGGAGAGGAAGTGAAATGAGCCGATATATCACCTTTAGCAACAAGAGCGTTCATGCCGTCAGGATGAGACATAGAGACGATTAAATTATCCAGCCTTCGGGCATCGCTAAACATCTTTTCACATTCCATAGAAAGGAGAATATGCTGTACGCTTCCAGGTTGTGGAAGCGCAATTTTATCGCTGCTGGTAAAATCCTTGATGGATTTAATACTAGCTTTATTGGTTACAAGGCCTGTCCTGCTGGAAGACAGTCCTGTGGCAATTTTCCAATCCATTCCCTTGTCTAAACCTATTAGGAAGGGTGGAATTGCCATAAAGCCTGCATCAACTTTACCTGCAACCATTGCTTCTCTGATAGCTGCTGTATTTGAAAGCTGAATCCAGTTAACTTTTATTCCAGGCATGTTCTTTTCAAGCAGCTTTTTTTCCTTCATAATTTCCAGCGGTCCGTATGGCAGGCCATATTGCTCCGCTATTGTTATACTTTCTTTTACAGCTTCTTTTTTTGTGCAGCTGGTAACAGCTGGTACTATCAGTATAGCCAGAAATGCAGCTGCAATAAGCTTTAAAAACCTTTTGTCCATGTGTGTTCCATCTCCGTTTTATCTATTGAAATTAATAATCAGATTATTTTTTTCATGATCAAGTATGGATATATGATTAAAAACATTATTAATGTTATCCCCAAGCTGTTCCAAACTTTCACCGGTTATCAAAACATATCCTATCCTTTGAGTTGCATTGGATATATGGGGCAGATTCTGGCCTGCTTTAACTGAATATCCTCCATTTACAACACCGGGCAGCATCTTTACTTCATTTATATCTCCTATACTACCAACCATTCCAGTTCTTGCAAACAAAAGCTGTACTGACGCATGAATATTATTATTAATCAGGTCATAATTTTCAAGTGATTCTGTATTCACCTTCCTGCCAAGTGATGACTCCATCACCATATCCAATATGTCCACCCCGGTTACAAGAGGTATCAATTCGTCTTCATAAGCTCCTCCGATTCTGCAGGCTACCTCATTGACTTTTACTCCTTCCTTTCCTATTAGCATTTGGAAATATATAGGTCCATTACTTATTCTAAATGCATCCACAATTTTTAATGTGTTTTCGTATATTTCCTTATAGTAATTCTTCATATGTTTAGAAGGAAATTTATGGCTTGTACATACACCTATAACAGGAAATTTGTTATAAGTAACCCTGTCAGTGACAGTAAGTACATGGGTTTTTCCGTTAACAACCCATCCGCTGAGTGTAATTTCGTCGTGTTCATAATATTCCTCCACTAAAATTTCCTCTTCTCTTGAATACCCCAGAAGCTCTTCAAATTTTTCTCTTATCTGCTGAATATTCTCAAGCCTGTAAACCCCTCTTTGCCCTTGGCTGTCAATGGGCTTTACAACTACCGGGAATTTGAATCCATCAAGCTCCTGATCTTTAAAATCTCTTCCAAGAAAAGTGAAATTGGCAGTGGGTATATGATTAATTTTAAAAATATTTTTCATTATCCTTTTATTTGTTACAGCCTTTGCCGTGTCACTGTCAATCAACGAGGGAAGCTTCAATTTTTCTGATACCACTGAAGCCGTATAAACGGGCTGGTCAGTTCCTAGAGTCATAACACCATCAATCTTATGCTTTACACCCACCTCTATATTACCGGCTGCATCAAAGGTACTTACGATTTCATGAGCATTGCATAACAGCCTGCCGGGATTATCCTTAAGATAATCGGAAATAATAACCTCATAGCCCTTTTTCTTTGCCATTTTTATTGCATTTAACTGGCAGTACCCGCCTCCAAGAATCAACAACTTCATTTTTTTACTCCTTTATCCGTGCTTCCTTTCAACAACGAACTGTGATTTATCTGATTTTAGAAAGTTCAAGTTTATTTTTTCTGAATAATAAATAAGAATATTAAAATATAGCCTCAGCAGTTTATAAATATTATAGTTTGAACGTCCAACCTCTCGCGGATTGTGTAAAACTCGTACATTAGCTATATTTCTTGTAATTTTAAAGGTTAAAGCCGAAATATAAACAAAGGCTTCCTTGCTCAGAACAATTCTTTTAACCACATCTGCCTTAATGACCCTAAAGCTGCTGATTTTAATGTCTTTAGGCTTATTATAGAGAATTCTGAACAACAGGTCAGTCATTCTTGTACCAATATTCCTAAACTTTGAATGCTTTTTATCCTTTGGTATACCATAAACAACATCATAACCATCCTCAAGCTTTTTCAGAAGCTTTTCAATCTCTTCAGGGGGATATTGAAGATCGTCGTCAATCGTAACTATCAGTTCCATACTACAAGCTGCAAGTCCGCAAATTAACGCATTTTGTTGTCCATAATTGCTATCAAGCTTTATTATTTTTATATTATCTCTTAATTTATAAGCTTTCTCCATTTCATCGAAACTGTTATCCCCGCTTCCGTCATCCACCATAATTATTTCGAAATCAGCCTCAATTCCATTAAGGACCTTAAACAGCCTTTCTACAAGCTGCTTTATTGTTCTGCTGCTGTTATATATAGGCACTACAACAGAAATGCTCCTATTCACTATATCACCTTCATAATATTACGTACGCAATTTATCACATAATCAACTTCATCAGAAGTCATATCTGCATAAAGAGGCAGCCTTATAAGGCCTTCTGAAACTTTTTCAGTCACAGGCAGTTCTTCTGGCTTTGAACTAATGTCTTGCCCCATTTTTGAATTGTGGAGTGGTGTATAATGAGTGTAGGCAGATACTTCCTTCTTATTCATTTCTTGAACAAATCTACTTCTAACTTTGCTATTATCAAATAGCAAATAGTAAATGTGATAATTTGACTGGCAGTAATCAGGAATCTTTGTTATACCCCTTAATGGTCCTTTGCCCAACAGATCTTCAAAGCCTTCAGAATATCTGTTGTGTACTGTCTGCCTGCTTTCCAATATGTATTTATGGTGTTGCAGCTGCTCATATAAAAAAGCCATAAGAATATCCGCTGGAGAATAACTTGATCCTATTCCGACCCAGCTATATCTGTCTACTTCACCATTTAAGAAACTCTCCCTGTTGGTACCTTTCTGTCTTATTACTTCAGCTCTTTGAAGTATTTCTTTACTCCCAGAGTTTATCACTATTGCCCCGCCCTCTCCAGAAGTATAGTTTTTAGTGGAATGAAAGCTGAAGCAGCCAAAATTACCTATTCCTCCAAGATATTTTCCCTTATATTTTGAATATAAGGCCTGGGCGGCATCTTCTATAATAATTAAACTGTTATCCGCAGCTATTTTCATAATTTTGTCCATATCGCAGCTGACTCCACCATAATGAACTGGAATAATTGCCTTTGTTTTTTTAGAAAGCTTTCTTTCAACTTCACAGCAATCAATGTTAAGGGTGTCAATTTCAATGTCTGCAAAAACAGGTTTAGCCCCTCTTAGCAGAACTGAATTGGCTGTTGAAGAAAATGTAAAGGATGGCATTATTACTTCATCTCCAGGTTCAAGTTCTGCTAAAAGTGCAGCTAACTCAAGTGCATGGGTTCCTGAGGTCACAAGCTTTATGTTTTTAAATTCCATATCAGTGCATAGCTTTCTCATGACAGCATCAGTATAGCAACCATCTCCACATATCTGTCCTTTATCTACAGCATTTTTTATATTTTCAATTTCATTTCCTGTAATGTAAATTTTATTAAAAGGAATTCTCATTTTATCACCAGCTTTATACAATTAATTTGCTTAATAATCAGCATGTGCTCATTGAAAATAACAATAAAATGATTTATGATAAATATGTTGCAAATATTTGTAGTTTCGGAGGAGTATAAATGCAAAACATTGATTGTATAGGGGATATGTGCCCTGTTCCAGTATTGAAAACTAAAAAGGAATTAAAAAAAATGGTATCAGGTGAATCAGTAAAGATCGAAACTGATCATAGCTGCGTATTACAGTCATTACTGGATAATTTTCGAAATCCCAAATATACAGTTACTTATACCGAAGTAATGAACGGTATATGGGAAATCCTTATATCAAAGAACTAACATAAGCTCTTCTTTCCAATTTTTTTAAAATATTGAATGAATTCCGTTACTGAATTACACATGTATTCATCTTTCCTGTGTATTAGGTACACTTTATATCCAATGCTGAAATCCTTTAAATTCACAAGCTTAAGTTCTTTTTTATAAAGCTCCTTTTTAACTGACATATAAGGAAGAAATGATATCCCATAGCCTTTCATAACTGTGGCTTTAACCGCTTCAGCAGCGTCCAGGCTTAACATAATATTGATGTCATTAAATTGATGGTTCCAGTTTTTCAGATACTCACCCACTTTATACTGAAGGTCAACCATTAAACGGTCATCAAGGACTACTAGGGGATACCTGATCAATTCTTCCCCGGTAATTTCCTCCTGTATATTACATTCATTGTTAGCCACTAAGACGAGCTTGTCCTCAACTATCTCATAATAGGCAAGGGAATCATCATTTGGCTTTCCATGAATAAAGCCAAGGTCGAATATTCCATTTACAACATTCTGCTCTATTATGCTTGAGGAATTAGTTGACATTCTGTAATTATGGTTTGGAAATTTTTTTTTCATGTCATACAACGTACAAGGAAGTGCATAGGTCGCCATCGGGCCGCAAGCCTCAATAGTAATTACATCGCACTTTTTATTGAAATTTGTTATTTCATCAAGCATTTTATCATAATTTTTAATAATATTTTCTGTATATTTTATTACTAATTTGCCTTGGCTGGTTATCTCAACCCCTTTATTACTTCTTTGAAGAAGCCTGCAGTTGAGAAAATCCTCCAGTTTCTGGATTTGTTGGCTTAAGGCAGATTGTGAAATATGTGAATTATTAGCTGCCTTTGAAATACTTTTTAGCATTGCTACCTCATAAAAGTATTTAAGAGATTCAATATGCACAAAATCATCCCCCTCAATTTGTTGGTAAAAATGTACCGCTTGACATAATTATAACATATCTTTTGATATAAGAATTGCTGATAACAGATTTTAGGTATGGCATTTTGTTATACAGTATAAATATAACCAATAGCCAGATTTAATTTATAAAAATATAGTACTGCGTTTAACTGTTTAAAGGCTAAAATCAACGTAAGGAAGATACTATAATGAATATAAAAGGACGGTCTGTAAACATGAAAAATCAGCTTCCATATGCTTTTGCATTATTAGCAGTTTTAATTGCAATCGGCGTATATCTTTATTCGGTTTCATCATTAACCTGCTTTTTCTGGGTTACCGGGATCATTTTTGGTTTGATTCTTCAAAAATCCAGATTTTGCTTCACAGCTGCTATGAGGGATCTTTATTTAACAAGAAGGGCTACAGTTTTCAAGGCTCTCCTTGCGGCCCTTGCTCTGACCACAATAGGAATTACAGCTTTAAAATATTATTACTTCATTAATGGACAACCTATACCAGGAAATAGCTATGTGTTGCCGGTAAGCTTTTCAACTGCTTTTGGGGGGCTTCTATTTGGCATTGGAATGGTAATAGCAGGTGGATGCGCCTCAGGTACACTTATGCGCGTAGGAGAAGGCCATGTCCTGCAGATAGTTACACTTATATTCTTTATTATAGGCACTGCTTTTGGTGCCCATGATTATAATTTTTGGTATAAAAACTTTATTTCCAAGGGAAAAGCCATTTTCCTGCCTGACCTGTTTGGCTGGGGTGGTGCAATTATCCTTCAACTTATTGTTTTATTAATACTTTATAAACTGGCAGTTTACTGGGAGAATAGAGAAGATGAAGAATAACTTCTGAAAGATATAATACCTATTGGAAAGGGAATAGCGGGTTACCTTATGAAAATAAATGATAATAAATCTTATAAAAAGTGGCTTAGAAATCCATGGAGTTACCTTACTGGTGCAGTTCTTCTTTCGATTTTTCAAACTATCACATTTGCTGTAACCGGAGAACCACTAGGAATTACCAGAGCCTTCACGAACTGGAGCGGATGGATTTTAGGATTTATGGGAGCATCACCAGAAAAATGGTTCTATTTTAATAGTGATGAAATAAAGTCTTTATTTAACGCTGGCTTTCTCCATGACAATTTTTCCATCAGAGTAATCGGAATAATTATCGGGGCATGTTTTGCTTCGCTTCTGGCTTCCGAATTTAGGATAAGAAAAATAAAAACAAAAAAACAAATAGCCGGAGCAGTTTTAGGCGGACTTCTTATGGGATATGGCTCTAGAATGGCAAATGGCTGTAATATAGGCGCATTTTATGGTGGAATTGCTTCTTTGTCACTTTCAGGGTGGGTTTTCGGTATATTTTTATTTTTAGGAGCGGTTATTGGAAGTATTCTTTTAGTCAGATATCTTATGTAAAACAAATACCCATAGTAAGGATTTTATTTCCATACTATGGGTATCTATTTTATAAAATATAAATTAGCCACAATAATCATTCTTGAGGTTTATTATATCCAATATTTCCTCACGAAGCTCCATATACCTTGAAGTATACCTTGTCCTCTCATAATTTTCATTGGTTATGCTGTAGGTAAAATCGGTTTCGAATTCACTAATTATAGTACCTGGCCTTTTTGACATAACAATGACCTTTGTGGCCAAACTCAACGCTTCATCTACATCATGGGTAATCATAAAAACTGTGTTTTTTGTCTTAAGCCAAATTTTTCGAATCAGGCATTGCATATTTTGTCTTGTGAGCGCATCCAGAGCGCCAAAGGGTTCATCCATCAATATCATTCTAGGCTTATTTACCAATACCCTTGCAAGCGATGCTCTCTGCTTCATTCCTCCTGAAAGTTCATAAGATTTGCTGTTTTCAAAGTCGTTTAAGCCCACAAGCTTTATAAACTCATCGGTAAGTACATCCATTTCATCTTTTGGGAATCCACGCATTTTCAACCCAAAGGAAATGTTTTCTTTTATGTTTAGCCATGGATAAAGCGTTGAGCTTTGAAATACAACTCCTCTGTGCCAGTCAGGGCCATCAATAGCTTTATTGTCCATTTCAGCTTTACCCTCTGTAGGTTTAATGAGACCTGCAATGATGTTCAGCAAGGTGCTTTTTCCGCAGCCTGAGGAGCCAAGCAGACATATGAATTCCCCGTCCCTTATGTTCAAGTTTATATCATGAAGTGCTTCAACTTCTCCGTTATCACCTGAATATTTATATCTTATATCCTTTAAGGTTATAACATTTCCATTTTCTTTTATTCCATTCAACCCATCAACCATGTTGGATTCCCCATTTCTATTTAAGTTCCAGGACTTTTTCAATGTAAGCTGGATTAACAGCCTTGTCAAAAACTGCAGGATCAGGTTTGGTTTTTAGCCCCTTCTGTTTATAAAGAAAATCTGCAGTATCAGTTAGGGATTTAGCCAATGCACCTTTTTTTGCACTTGTTCCAAAATATTCAGGCTCCAGCTGTTGTTTAGCGGTAAGCCATACCATACCTTTGGCCTGCTTAAGTGCATCTGCTTTGCTGATATTCAGGGATTGTGCTATAGTGTTCACAGCCTCCTCATTATTTTCATTATATAGATTTACAGCCTTATTAAGTGCTTTAATATATTTTACAGTTAAATCCGGATACTTTTGAGAAAATTCTCTCCTAACAAGCTCAACGTCTGATGTAACAACCCCTTTAGCAGCCATGTCTTTACTGGAAAGTATAATCTTGCCGTCAGACAATAGCTTTGAAAGTGTAGGCTCCCATGCATAAGCAGCATCTATATCCCCTCTTTGCCATGCTGCATATACTTCAGGCATCTGCATGTCCAATAGAGTTATATCTTTTTCACCCATGCCATTTAGCTCCAAAGCTTTTAAAAGGCTGTAATGGGTAGTGGTGGTAAATGGTGTTGCCACCTTTTTTCCTTTCAAGTCCGCTATTGTGTTTATTCCGGAATTCTTTTTTACAGCAAGAGCCTCGGCATCTCCAATAACATCGTGTACCCATATCACCTCAGCATCAATACCATTTGCGATTCCAAGTGTGGCAGAGGCTGATCCTAATAATGCAAAATCTATATCCTTTGAAATAAGGGCATTTCTTATAGATCCAGCTTCAAATTTTATAATATTAACCTTTACTCCCATTTCCTGCTCGAAATAATTCTTAGCAATAGCTATCCTTTCATCATCAGGCACCTCTTGTGTTCCAATATTCACCACCTCAGGCAGTTTGCCTGAAGCTGCTTTTTTAGTCCCACAGCCGGTAAAAAATGCTGTAGTTAATACTGTGATAATGATGAAAGCAGCTAATCTTCGAAATTTCATATCCAAACCCCCTCTACTAAATTTAAGATTATTTTTAAATACATTTGAGATATTACTCCCTGCCCTTCCAGGGCACCAATTTCCGTTCTATTACCTGTATGCCCTGGTCTAATAATATGCCTGTTATACCCATTATGATTATGCCTATAAATATAATATCGCTTCTTAAATAGTGGCTTGCATCTAAAACCATCCAGCCAATCCCTGACCTCGCAGCAACCATTTCAGCAGAAACAAGTGTAGAATATCCAACACCAAGGGCCGTTCTCATTCCAACAAAAATATCCGGCAGGCATGCTTGCAAAATCACGTGGATAAATACCTGCTGTTTATTTGCGCCTAAGGTATATGCACTATTTATATAGTCCTTTTTAACCTTTAAAACCGCTGCTACGCATGAAATATATATAGGTGCAAAGCACGCAAGGAGCAGCAATGCCACTTTTGATTCATTGCCAATTCCCAGCCATAAAACCAGCAAGGTATAATATGCAAGAGGCGGCAGAGGTCTGTAAAATTCTATAATAGGTTCAAAAACAGCTCTGATTTTTGAATTGCAGCCGCTTAACAAACCAAGAGGAATTGCTGCCGCTGCTGATATTATAAATGCAATTATCAATCTTCCAAGACTGGCCGTAAGATGCTGCAGCAGGGTATAATTTTTATAGCCGTTATTTAAAATATCCTGAAAGGCCTCCAACACAGATTCTGGTGATGGTATCAACATAGAATTCACCATGCCCGGCATGGTTACCATACTCCAAACTGCAAATATAAAAATCATCGTTCCAAAAGTAAGCATTCTTTCAATATGTATTTTTTTATTCAAGCTCATTCCTCCCTTCTTTTGTACTTATGAAAAAAAATATGCCCTCTCAAGCTTTCACTTTCGAGGGCCTGTTACACTATGTGATATTTCCCCTGAAAAATAATTTATTATTGGAAATTATATTCGGTAACAATTTTATCTCTTCTTGTAATTTGATCATTGTAATATTCGTAATTGCATATTCCAAGGTATGAACCAGAAATGTTTACAACATTATCAAATCCTGAATTCTGTAATGCCATCACTGCATTGTAGCTTCTTTGACTTGAGCGGCAATGCAGGTAAACTGGGATGTCCTTTGGTATTTCATCAAATCTTTCCCTAATTTCACTTAAAGGAATGTTGACAGCATTCTTGAGATGTCCTTTAGCAAATTCATGTTCTTCTCTAACATCAATAATAAACTGGTTACTTTCAACAAGCTCCCTAACTTTAGTTACAGGAACCTGCCTGAATTTTCCATACAACAGATTGAGACCAACCAGTGCGGCAAAATTAACAACATCCTTAGCTGTGCCATATAACGGAGCATAACATAATTCAAGCTCCTTAAGGTCTTCAAGAGTAGCTCCCATTGTGATCATAGCAGCTATTACATCTATTCTTTTATCAACGTTACCTTTACCTACAGCCTGAGCTCCAAGAATTCTTCCAGTTGGATATTCATAAATCAGCTTAAAATGCATCGGATTGCTGTTTGGCATCAGACCTACCTTGTCGCCAGGAATAATATACACAAAGTCATATTGTATTCCTGCGGCTTTTGCTGTTTTCTCATTTAAGCCTGTAGAGGCTGCCCCTAAATCAAATATCTGTACTACAGAGGATCCCAATACTCCATTATTATTATGAGGAATTCCGAACATATGATCTGCCGCTGCTCTAGCCTGTCTCTGGGCAGGTCCCGCCAATGCAAGCCTTGATGGTTTATGTGTCAGCCTGTTATACACTTCTATGGCATCACCAACAGCATAAATATCCTTATCATTTGTCTGATAATTATGGTCTACCTTTATGGCACCGGTAGTACCTAATTCAATTCCAGCCTCCTTAGCAAGAGTAACTTCCGGGCTTACCCCAATTGCCATTACAACAGCCTTTGCAGGTACCTTTCTTCCAGATTGAAGTTCTATATAATCAGCATCTACTTTCTTTACTCCATCCCCTAGTATAAGGTTTACACCTTTGTCTAACATTTCCCTATGAAGAATTTGAGCCATATCATAGTCAAATGGAGCCATAATCTGGTCAAGGGCCTCAACAAGACTTACGTTTTTGCCGGCAAGCCTTAGGTTTTCAGCTACTTCTACCCCAATGAAGCCTCCCCCTACTACAGCAACATCCACAATATCATTGTTCATTATATAACTGTTTAGTTTTTTAATATCCACAACATTTCTAACTGTAAATACATTATCGTTTAAAATTCCTTCAATACTTCTAGGAAGAATTGCATTTGCTCCAGGAGATAAAACTAATTTGTCATAATTTTCTTCGTACTCTTCACCAGTAACGAGATCTTTTACAATTATGCTCTTTTTGTCTCTGTTAATTTTAATTACTTCTGAGCTGACTCTAGCTTCTATATTATATTGCTTTTTAAATTGCTCCGGACACATCATAATCAAATCATCGCTGTTTTCTACTATGCCACTTAAATGAAAAGGCAGTGAACAATTTGAAAAGGATACGTTAGGACCTTTTTCAAACATTATGATTTCTGCAGATTCTTCAATTCTCCTTGCCCTTGCAGCAACTGACGCTCCTCCGGCAACTCCGCCCACTATTAAAATTCTTTTACTCATACTAATTTCCCCCTTAAAATATAATTGTAGTTTTTTAGTAATTAGGAAGCTGCTTCCTCTGTCATACCTTTTTTTGTATCTCTCTTATGTCTATTAGGAGGAATAATATTTATTCTTCCTTCAAACAGCTTTAAGCCGACGATACCTCCAAGACACAGGAATACCATAAACAACCAACCAGAAAGTGAAAGATTAGCTATTCCTGAATAAAGAGCTCCTATATTACAGCCTCCGGCCAACCTAGCTCCAAAACCCATAAAAAGACCACCAATGATATATATCATTACATCCTTTAATTTAAAGTCATAGTCAAATTTAAAAATACCTGCTGAAAGCATTGCGATAGTTGCTCCTAGTATTATCCCTATATTTCTTAAACCGCCTGCATCATAAAGGAGACCCTTATTTACTGCTTCAACTGCACTTTGAAGTGAAGGTGAGGTAAAATGCATGCCAAAAGTCTGAAGCAGTGCAACACCCCAGTTAGCAAACGGTGCTGTTACCCCCCAGCTTGCTCCTGTTGTTATAATTATGAAAACAAATACTATTGAAAGAAGTATCCCACCAGTCATAAAACTCCATCTTTCAATAAAGAACTTATGATAGGTTCTGTAACTTAATAATTTAAATTTATCATTCTCAGGAATTGGGAGCTCTTCAGGCGCAAAAGTTGTTTCACTGTAAAAGCCCTCCTTCTTTCTGTAATCTTCATATTTTCTTGTAATTACATATAAAGCTAAAAGAATAGCCAGTGAAAATACCACAGCGCCAACATATCCCATTACATCTGGAAGATATACCCTCGCGCTGATCTTTCCAATTGAAGACTGTTGTATTGCATACTTTGCTATGGTGCCTGGTACTGAACCTATCACGAAGAATAATAAAGCAATAGCTGCTCTTATAACACCTTCGCCAAGATCAGATAATGTACCTGAAGCACAGCCACCCGCAATCATCATACCAATACCGAAGCAGAATCCTCCAAGAACTGTTCCTAAATCCATTGTAGCTACGGATGCGGTTCCAGGAATTACTGCACTTGGCAGAATCGCTCTGAATGCAGGAAGTGCTCCATTTGAGGCATAGCCCCAATGTACTCCTGCAGTAGCCACTATTGAAATCGCAAACATCACAAGCAGCGCTTTTGTCAGCTTGCCTTCACCGGTTACATATATTCTTTTTACACCTCCGGCAAAACCATATCTGGAACGAGATAGAATATATCCTAACGCCATTCCGGTAAAGAGATTCAAAGTCAGCTTGGTGCTTGAATTACTTAAAAAGCTGCCAAAAAAAAGCATAACAATAATTAGAACAGCTGCTATTGCAGGCTGTATCATGCTTATCTTTGCTACATCTTTACCTGTATTATTATTCGTCATGTCCAAATTCCCCCTATTGTAAAAACTTTAACAAAAAATTGCAAACTATTAACATAACCTGAGTTAATTATAAGCTCTAATAAGGTGATTTGTATAATTACCTTTTCTAATCCAGCATAAACTATTATAATAACTTAAAAAAGATCTTCTATAACTTATATAGAAGATCTTACGTTTGGATTTCATGGATGAAGGTAATCCTGGAATTTTACTTTTGCTCCGGGAATGCTACACTTTTTACCCATTCCGGTCGTATTTCCCATAATGTTGCCTGATTCTCGCCAGATATTCTTATATCGGGATCAAACAGTCTTTCCCAGCTCTTTTCAACCTCCCGTTTAAGGTCAGGATAAAAATTTGTCATACAAATATGACTTTTGTTCCTCACTCCACGTGAAGCCAGCTTTTTTTCAAATTCTTCATTGTCCTTACTATCCTCTGGTATATACCAATAATTTAGTATATAGTCCCACTTTCCAGAATCAAAAATAAGTACATTCTCACTTTCAACCTCAAGCTCAAACCGCACCTGTCCCTCAATGAGGCCAAATGAAAACTCCTTTTCCAGGGCCGCCCATATAGGAAACTCGACGCCTTCGGGCCTTGGAATTACATTATTTGCCGCCTTGGAAAACCAACTGTATACATTTAAAAATATATCTGAACAGGTATCATACTTTTGAATTATGCTGCCCAGCTTTGCCCGGTAAACTCCCTTTGCTTCAAGTTCTTCCAAAGCTCTTTTATGCTGTGTTGTCCAAAGCCTAATTTTACTCATAATTCTTACCCTTCCTTTCATGCTGAAAACATAAAAACTTTTATCCTTTGCATCATCAAATCACAGATTGCCCCCGTCAGTTTAACATCCCATTAACTTTTAATTTAATATTAAAGCCCCATTGGCATTTGTGTCAATACAATAAAATATTGGCAGGCATAAAAAAGCATGAACCGCCAACTATCATGGGGTTCATACTTCAAACATTAATACGTTTATAGTTCAGCTATACTACTTTTTTTCTTTTAGAGCTGCTTTTTTCTATATGGCCTGCAGCCATTTTTCTATAGAACTTTTTGTCTTGCTAACTTCGCCGCCGCGTATTGCTATACCTCTTTCAACCTTTGCACCAGGACATAGGTTTTGGATATCTCTTTCACTGCTTCCTAATCCACTTCCTTCATGGGTGCAAAATGACTTAATAGTTTTTCCTGCGAAATCGTATTTTTCAAGGAACGTCCATACATGCATCGGCATTGTTCCCCAGTAATTAGGGTATCCAAGATATATTGTATCGTATTTTCCAATATCCATTGGTGCATTTTTAAATTCAGGTCTGGAATTGAACCTTTTATCCCTATGTGCCTCTTCAGTACATATATTGTAATCAGTATCATACTCAATTACAGGTTCAATTTTAAACATATCCGCACAGGTTATTTGCTGTATCATATTGGCAGCTAACTCTGTATTTCCAACCGGTAGATTCCTTATAGAGCCATTTACATAGTTATTACCCTTTCTTGAAAAGTATACAATTAATTCTTTCGCCATTATTTTTCCTCCTTTAATCAAACATTAACCGTCATTATCCAATAACCCATATTAATATGCATTAATATTCTTTTTACTCAGCGTATACTTCTTTAGCCAATGCAAACGCTGCCCAGGCATTAGGCCATCCAGAGTAGAATGCAAGGTGAGTGATGATTTCGGACATTTCTTCAGCACTAACACCATTATTCTTTGCATTTGAGATATGATATCTTAAGGAATTATCAAATATCCCTTTAGTTATCAGTGCAGTTACAGTAATGATGCTACGATCTCTTAAGGATAACTTGTCTTTCCTGGACCAAACCTCTCCAAAAAGAATATCATCATTTAATTCTGCAAACTTTGGTGCAAACATTCCAAGGGCATCTCTGCCTGCTGTTTGTTTGTTCATGTCTCCATTCCTCCTTGTTACTTCTAAAATTTATACAGCGGTATATGCAGTCTTTAAAATTTCTAAAACTTCCTCTGCCGTCAGCACTTTATATCCGCCTAAAAGTACTGTTGAATTTGCAATTAAAGGAAGCATTTCTTCTGTAGCTCCAAGCTCCTTAAGATTGGTTACTATGCCGCATTCTTTCGCAAATTTCTCCAATTCATCAATACCTTCCAGCGCAACTGCTTCCTTTGTCTTTCCTGTTTTATCTACTCCCCATACTTCCTTAGCAAAGCGAACAAATTTATCTAAACCAAATTTATATATATAACGATAATATGGAAGTGATACTGCTGCTAATCCCATGCCATGTGCACAATCTGTATATGCACCTAGTTGGTGCTCAATCATATGAACTTCCCAATCCTGTTTTTTACTCAATCCCATAATAGGATTCATTGCAAGAGTAGAGCTCCACATTAAATTGCTCCTTGCTTCATAATCCTTGGGGTTGTTCACTGCAATTTTTGCACTATGGATTATTGAACGAAGAAGTCCTTCAATTAAATAGTCGGTAGTTGTATCATCCTCACCTGAAAAATATGCTTCCATTAAATGTGACATCATGTCAAAAATTCCGCTCACCATCTGATATTCAGGTAATGTCAAAGTATATTCCGGATTCAATATTGAAAATTTGGGATTTATAGTTGATGGAAAAACTCGGCCCATCTTAAGTTTCATGTCATCATTGGTAATAACCGATCCACCGTTCATTTCTGATCCTGTTCCTGCCAAAGTAAGAATAGATGCAACCGGTACTATTTTATTGTCTACAGGTTCAAATTTTAACCAGTAACGGGTCCAAGGGTCCCCCTGGCAGTATGCCGATACGGAAATTGCTTTTGCACAATCAATTACAGAACCTCCGCCTACAGCTAAAATCAAATCCACATTATTTTCACGTACAAGAGCGGCTCCTTCCATGACTTTTTCATAGGTGGGATTAGCCATAATCCCACCTAATTCTACTATGTTTTTGCCATTTCCCTTTAAGATGGATACAACCTGGTCATAGAGTCCATTTTTCTTAATAGCACCCTTGCCATAAGCAAGCATAATTGTACTGCCATAACTTTTCAGTTCACTGTCTAAGTTATCAATAGCAGTTTTTCCAAAGTATATTGTTGTTGGGTTCTGATAAGTAAAATCTAAATTCATTCTTTTCTCCATTCCTGCGCATTTGCGCATCAATCAAATTTTATTGTGATTTTATTAATGTATTTCCACTTTAGCAGGTTAATATTTAACTTATTGACATTTTTGCATGGGCTATTTCAGCTTTTCATATTCCTCATCAGATACAGGTTCAAGCCACTGATTAGATGCACCTTCAGCAGGAACTTCTATTGCCAGATGCGCAAACCAGCTGTCAGGTGCTGCACCATGCCAGTGTTTTACTTCAGGAGGAATGTTTACTACATCATCTGGATTTAATTCTTCCAAATTACTCATTAATATTTCCTCCAATCAAACAATTTATTTCATTTTAGGTATACTTTTTATATTCCCTTTCCCATTTCATATGCTTCATTCATTAACTTCATATGATTTTGAACATTACCAATATCAGTTACTCCAACGCCTCGAATAATGCCTGAAAGCTTTGCTTTATCAAAACATGCAATCCATCCCTCTAAGCCATTTACCGCAATATCAACAGCTTCCGGATTAGGGTCTGCTGCTGCTCCAATCAGATATACATCTCTGAATAAATAATTGGACGGAAAAAGCGGATTCAGGCGGTCAAGCAATGTTTTCATTTGTCCGCTCATCTCATAATAATAAATTGGTGTAGCAAAGACGATTACGTCTGCATTTTTAACCTTTTGCGCTATATTATCCGCATCATCTTTAATAACACATTTTTGTGTTTTCTGGCAGGCAAGACAGCCCTTACAAAATCCTATTGTTTTTCCCTCCAGGGATATTTTCTCAACATTGTTTCCAGTTTCTTTTGCTCCACGTATAAATTCATCTGCAAGGATATCGCTGTTGCCACCCTTCCGAAGACTAGTTGAGATTACAAGTACATTTTTATTCATTTTCCTTATTCTCCTTTTTAATGTTTGACCAAATTAAATGTAAACTTAGTATTTCATTTCAAGTAAAGATATTTAAGCAATTCCCTCCTTGATTCAGAATACCATCTATGTTACACTCAGTTTAGATTTTACAACTTAAAGTTAAGTTTAAGTCAATACTTAATTTGACCAATTTCATAAAATGTAATTCTAAATTCACGATTGTAGGACTAAACTCGTGGTGAAATTTGAATATTGGGAGGGATAAGAATGGTATATACAGTGGGTGAAGTGGCAAAACAGCTTAATGTTGCTCCATCAACATTAAGGTATTACGATAAAGAGGGGCTGTTTCCTTTTTTGGAGCGGTCCGGCGGCGGGATACGAATGTTTAAAGATGAAGATTTGTCAGGTTTGAAAATTATTGAATGCCTTAAAAGAACCGGAATGCCTATTAAGGACATCAAACATTTTATGGACTGCTGTATGGAGGGGGACTCCACAATAAATGAACGACTATCCATCATAGAATCTCAACGTGATGCTGTAATTTGCCAGATGAAGGAGCTGCAGGAAATGCTGGATATGCTGAATTACAAGTGCTGGTATTATGAAACCGCTAAAAAAGCAGAAACCTGTTCTGTACATGACACTATTCAAAAAGAAAATGTTCCAAAGGAATATCATAAATATTTAACTAAAAAACAGAACTATTAATAATAATTCATATAGCAAATGCACTCTGTGAATTCCCAAATGAGGTCTCACAGAGTGCATTTTATTTTACCACCAGTATCAATATAAATCTTAAAAGCTGCCATAATGTGTACTATTCAAGATTCTTTAGTTCAAGGGATTGAACATCATTATCAAGAGTTATTGTGACTTTGATAGTCTGATCCTTCCTGCCAACCGCCACTCCCTGACTTCTTGAGCGAAATTTAAAAGTCTTTTCTGATATGGGGTTGCTGCTATCATAATCCTCAGTTTGCCTTCCGCCGCCGGCAGTGGTTTCATATGCAATTTCAAGATGCCTAACATTGGCCAGCTCGGATATATTTCCCTTATAGGTTATGGTAAACACCTTTTCAATGTCATTGTCATAATGAAGTTTGCCGTTAGTTTTAGTCCAAATGCCTGTACCGTTTACTGCATACTCTGCAGTCCAGGAAGCATTTTCTCCTTTATACAGATAGTTATAGTTTTCAACTTCCCTATTAAAACAACCTGTAAGTAATATAAGCATAAAACAAGCAAATACAGCAACTGCCTTTTTCACCCTGCACCCCCTTAAACTTTCTTCAAGGTCTACATTACCTCATATTTCTATAATATTATGATATCAGGTAAAAATTATTAATGCCACAAAAAATTTCATCATATACTTTCAACTTAGCTTTTCAATTTCGCTGATTCGCCTTTGGCAACATAGGCAAAAATATTTACTATTAGAAGAATTGTTCGACTTGATTCAAGTCTTCATAACACAGGAATAACATCGTATAGTTTAAGGCATAAATAATCCTCATACCTAAGTGTTATGCTTATATAGCACCAAGCGGTTAATACCTCATCACTTTGACAGTTATTAACCGCTTACATATATGACTAATCTTATAACCTCGACTTTACCCCTTGCTCGGTGTCTTATTTATCAAATACTGTCTGTTTGTCCACTTGTGTCTGAAGTGCTTTAAGAGCTCTTTCCACCAAATGATATCTCAATTCGAATTCTTCCTTATGATCCAATACTGGATTCCCCAAAGGATGAGGAATAGCGATTGTAGGCACTATTCTGTTAGCACCAACAGTAAGAGATATTGGAACTATTGTACACATGTGGACTATTGGTATTCCTACTCTCTCGATTTCTTTATACATTGTTGCACCGCAACGTGTACAAGTTCCTCAAGTAGACGTTAAAATAACTGCATCCACACCGTCAGCCAATAAATCCTGGGCAATGGCCTCGCCAAATTTCTTTGCTGAACCAACTGCAGTACCATTTCCTACTGTAGCATAATAATATCTGTGCAAAGATCCTATTTTCCCTTCCTTCTCCATAGCTCTTAATACGTCCACTGGAAGCACTCTGTTTGGATCATTGTTTGCATAGGTAGGATCATATCCACCATGGGCTGTCTGGAAGGTTTCTGATGTTAAGTGCTCAACGCCTTCAATATCATACTTTCCAAAATGTGAAGCATTTGAAGATTCAATGTGATCTGGGTTTCCCTTAACCACTATACCTCCTGAGGTAACAAGACCAATTTTCGCCTTGGTTATATCCCTAACCGGAGCAGATGGATCAACTCTGTCAAATACAGGCATTTTAAATTCTGTAACAAATTCTTCACCCTTTAACTTTTTTATAAGCATATCAACAGCTCTTTTTGAACCTCTTTCAGAAGCAAAGAAATTCTTTCTTATACCTCTTTCAATAAATCCTTCTTCAGCAGGAGTTCCTATTTCTTCTCCCTTAGCCAATTTTGCAGCCATAGCCGCCATTTTTGAGAGAGCATCTCCCATTCCCACTGCGCTGTTTCTGGTTTCAATTATATAAAGATATTTCTTATATATGTCCACACCTGGATTTTCACCATACATAGCTGTTAAAACGGGTATGTTCAGCTTATCCGAAACTTCCTTGGATATAGCTCCGCAGGCAACACCGTACCTTCCCGCATTGAATGCCGGCCCTGCTATAAATAAGTCAGGACTGTATTTTTTAACCATATCAAGTACTTCAGCTTTTGCTTCATCAAGGTTTTCATTAAAGTAAGAGTCACCACAGATAACTGTTGCAACTATTTCCATTCCCTCTTTTTTTAGTATTCCGTTAAGTCCCATTCCAGGGCCTACTACGCCTTCCCTAACCTCTGGTTTAAAGTCAGCTTTTTCTTCGCCGCCAATGCCGGCATAGAATTGATTTATATAATGCACTACTTTAATCAATTATTTTCCCTCCCTGTATAATTAAAATTTTCTTTTGACTTTAATATCCCTTGGATGACAGCGTGAAGAATCCAACTTCACTATTAACTCCTGTAATAACCTGAATCTCAACTTCTATAGATCCGTCTTTCCTCAAGCTTCCAACATGTCCGCCAGCTATAATATTAGCTGCTTCCGGATGCCCTATGACCTTCTTCATAGCAGGCAGTATTATAACTTCATTGGCATTTCCGCTTGTTACAACCGCATCACCTTTTTGCGTTGCATCTGCCAAAGACTGAGATGCTCCATCCTGTCCTGCATATTCGTCAGTAATTAACACTGTCTTTATTCCCATATCGGTAATTTTGTTACAGTTCATAACTAAATCAGCATCCGGATTTCCGAAGCCTTCTTCAGTTATAATAACAGCATCCGCGCCCAAGAATTTAACTAATTTAGCAGTCATGTTTGATGATCTCTCCTTGTCTGCCAAATATACATTCTCGTTTGTAATTACGCAGCCCAGGAAGTTGTATTCTTTACCATGGTTTTCATATAAATCTTCTATTACAGGCTGGTTCATATGAACATAGGATGGATTCTTGTCGCAGGCTGAAACACAGTTTCCGCTTACAATTGCACCATCAAATACTTCTGTAGGATATATGAATGTTGGTATTATCTTCTTGGCATCTACTCCGTAGACATAGGTATCGTGCAGCAGGCCTTGAGTCTGAAGCATGTACACATATATTACCTTTGGAAGGTCAGGGTATTGTTTAACCTGCTCAAGCAGCGGCAATGTCTCATATACTTTTACTTCGTCAGGAGTTACATCTCTTCCTGCTTCACCAAGGTAAGCTGCAGCTTTGAAGCCAACCATTCTTAATGCTTCTTCGTGTTCATGCTGTTTAACTCCATCTGCTGGCTCACAGGTGATTACTAAGTTGTTAGTCTTCGAGAATGGGCAATATTTTGCTCCTTCTCCACTCATGTCTATGATTCCTTCCTGGAATCCAACAACTTTTCCGGTAGTTACTACCGCGGTACCCTTAAGAACATTGGTTTTGCCTGAGCCCACCGTGTCAACCTTTGATACGAATCCAGGGAATATTCCTCCACTTCCTTGTACCTTAACCCTTGGCTCGATTACATCTTTCACAGGTATAATCCTAGTCTCATCGCCTGGTCTTGCAATGTCAAAATCAATGCTCTTAAGTCTCTCATCTCCAGATACTTCCTTTAACAACTCTTCTTTGTTTACAAAAAGGACTCCGTTTTCGACCTTTGTTTCAGCTCCAAACTGAATATCCTTTACGTAAATTTTGCCTAATTCTAAACGCAAAGCTTTCACCTCCATAATATTTAAATCAGGCGGCTGGCCTTAGTTTTCACATCAGCCGCGCCAAATTTTTGCAAATTTATTTATTAATTCTTTTAAAAAGAAAAGACAAAAGTAAAAGCTCCAACTGCTTTTACCTCTGTCCTTGTACCTTAGAGAATTACTCCTTCAGTGCTCATCGCTTTCCAGAGACGTGTCCTTTCTCGGTCCTTTTGCCTGAGAGCTTCGAATTATCATGGAGTGATAAAACATACCCCTTCGGCTATCCACTAAAGGATGCCATAATATAATATTATAGCTGGACATTAATTATCGCCTTAACTTTGCTAAGTATTTAGCCCAATCTCCCGAGAATTTCATCCACTAGCTTTATTCTTTTATATTACGTCTATATTATATTGCAAATATTTAGTAATATCTATAATAAATGGAACATATTTCTATTTGTTATTGTAATACTACCTATAATGAAAAGGGGTACGGACATTTTTCGGCCTTCACTTTATTGCGCATTTACTAAATTTTCTCTAGCCCGGGGGCCTAAACTATTACTGAAGTAGAATAAAGCTGCTGGAGTGGCAAAGCGCGGAGGCTATGACGGAATTTAAATTCATGCTGACCATGAAGGTTATCTGCTAGATCAGTTCACCTTGTACTAAAAAGTAGCACAATAAGTAAAGTTATAGACAAATAAAAAAAGCCATGAGCCCTTGAAAATCAAGCGGTTCATAACTTAATTATGCGACCAAGTCTATAAGCCGAGTTCTGTCCCACTTCCTATTCATGTACCTCAAACCATTGAAAACAAAGGAGGCGTGAAGTGTTGAATTATCAGGTCCTTGCAGAAAATAGCACAATAAGTATTTTTTATACTATATGAGTATGAAACTTTGCGTATTATACCAATGGAGTTTATAACTCATTATAACATGAGGAGGAATGGAAATGTCAGAACTGTTTTTAGAAGATGCTCACAAAGAATTTATAAGTACTCTCTTAATTGAGAAGGATATTTCTAAATTTACAATAGTTAGTTATAATTCTGACTTACAGATGTTCCTGGAGTTTTTGTCCAGGCAAGGTATAAAACCTGTAGTCGGCCAATTGAATAAGAATCTATGTAAAAGGTATTTTCAATATCTGAAATTCGAGAAGGAATATGCAAATGCTACAATGCGGAGAAAGATATATTATCTGAGCAGTTTTGTAAAATTTCTATATCAGGAAGAATACATACCCCAAAACTGCATGGCATCTATCAAAGCCCCAAAAGAGTCGAAGGAGTTACCAATATATTTTACTGATGAGGATATGAATAAAATGCTGGCTAGCACGGATAAGTTAGGTGGTAATTTTGTGTTAAGAGATAAATGTATGCTATTGCTCCTCTTTCTAACCGGTGCAAGGAGAAGTGAGCTCTTAAATATCCGATGGAAAGAAATCAACTTTACGGATATGACAATCAACATTATTAAGGGTAAAGGAAAGAAAAGCAGACAAGTACCAATGCTGCCTCCCCTAAATGTGTACTTAAAAGCATTACTCAATGAGAAAAAATGTGATGCACATGATTTTGTTTTATTCAGTAATGCCTACAATCAAATGTCTGCCACCACCATGAGTGTAATATTTCGCAAATACTTACGTAAAAATGAGTTAGAAGGCAAAGGATATACCCTTCACAAATGCAGACATACCTTTGCAACTAATTTGGCTAAAAATGAAATTGACTGTCTAGAAATAGCTCAGCTCTTGGGTCATGAAGACCTAACTACAACAAAGAGATACGTCCATCTGGTTACCAGAGACTTCAGTGAAAAACTCAAAGGAATAGACATGGTAAAAAACATTAACAAGGTTATGGACACTCAAAAATAAAAAAAGGACTGGAATGTGTACTATATTTCAGTTTGTAGACCAAACCTATATTTACTTATTACTTATAATACTTAAAATTATTTTTAATTTTGTAGCTGATTTTAAAATAATTTGCTATAATCATAAAAAAATGAATGGAGATTTTATTATGGATAGTACTTTACACTCAATCCCAATTTCTGATTTGAAAGGTGATTTTGCTCAAATAGCCGATATGTGTGAAAAAGAGCCTATTGTATTGACTAAGGATGGAAAGAGTATCATGTTTGTTATGAGCTATGATATTTTTCAAGAAAAACAAGCAGAGCTTGAGCGATTAAATAAAGAGATAGATAAATTGGAAAAAGAATTAGAGGGACTAGAAATACTTTGCGGCGTTGGATTACCTGAATCTGAAAAAGATGATATCCATGACGAGTTTTTAGAACTTATAAAAAAGGAAATGATGGATGCAAAGAATGTTTAGTGACTTTTGATATTATCCAGGCCATTGTAACAGAGCGGATTCAAAATATGCTCAAACAGGCTCATTTGCCATATTGAATACCATAAAAAATGGTATAATAGTTATATCCACCAAAAACTCTACACGCAACCTGGTGTTTATGCACCAGGTTGCATTTTTAGGGAGAGAGCGCATATGAATAAGCATATGTCTTTTTTCCTTTAACAGGCATATTATATTATATGATTTATAGAGCGTGTGAAACTTTCTCTGTAAATTAGATTTCTATGATAAAAATTTATTATG
>CALBDU010000064.1 GCA_937927335.1 uncultured Clostridium sp. | reverse complement strand
AAGCCTGGCCATGGATTCGGAATAAATGGCGTCTGTGCTGTACGGGGGGAAGGAAAGCGGAGAACTGGCTTATCTTGAGGACACTGTAGCGGTTACTGGTGAATATGAAATAGATGGAATCGTCCCTTCCATGGAGAATTATACCGACCTCAATGTGGAGGCACTGGAATACAAGATAAGCGAGGATGATCTTGGTGAAAACAGGCTTATCGATATGGAAATACTAATCAAGGCAAGTACAAAGGTCATGTTCAAAGACGAGATTGATATGGTTGAAGATGCCTATTTACCAAATGCAACGATGAAAATGGATAAAAAGGAATATGAGCTTAACGTGGTTCATGGACATGGAAGCAGCAGGAGCATAATTAAAGGTGATATAGAATTAAAAAGCGAGTACCCCAAAATATCCAAAATCATTATGTGCTGCGGTAAGGTAATGATCACTGATAAAAAATTAGTTGAGGATAAAGTTCTGGCAGAAGGCGTATTGAATGTAGACATACTCTGCAGAACCTTTGATGATGAATTCTTTTCAATCAATGACGAGATTCCTTTCACTTCAGCTATTGAAATGCCCGGATCTAAAATTGATATGCAATGTCTGGTAAAAGGAAAGCTGGAGAGTGTTGAAGCATATATAGAGCTTGATCACATTTCAGTTAAATCCGTGGCCTTGATGTATTCCAGAGTAAATTATATAGCTAAAAAGGATTTTGTGGTGGATATAAAAGTTCTTGCTGATGAAGTTCAAAGAAAAAAATCCAGCATTATAATCTATGTGGTTCAGCAGGGGGACACCCTCTGGAAGGTAGCCAAAAAATATGGCACCACCATTGAGGGCATTATGAATGTAAATAATCTTGAAAGTCAGGAATTAGTAAGGCCTGGGGATAAACTGATAGTTCCGGGCAGGGCATTAATTTAAATAAAGGCTCCATTTTTGGAGTCTTTTTTTTATGTATATTATCTTAAATCATGGTAAAAATATAAAAGATATATTTGTGAAGGGATGGATTGTTTTGGAAGATAAACTTCAAGGTAATCTGATTATAATAGGAGGAGCTGAGGATAAAAAAGGGGAAAAAATAATCCTGAAATACCTCTGCAGTATGATTGACAAGGAAGAGGACCTTGTTTTAATAGTTACTGCAGCGTCAGAACTACCCACAGAGCTTGGCAGGGAATATAAAGACATTTTTACCGGCCTTGGTATTAAACGCGTAGATACGCTGACTATAAACAAGCGAAGTGAAGCTCAGGATGAAAAAAATATAAGGTTATTGGAAGATTCAGATATGATATTCTTTACTGGAGGTGACCAGTTAAGGATAACAAGCCTTCTAGGAGGAACAAAATTATATAAAAAGATTATAGAAAGGTTTGAAGACGGATGTATTTTTGCAGGAACATCTGCTGGGGCATCTGTTATGTGCGATACAATGATTATATCCGGCAAGGACGAAGAGTCTCCAAGAAAATGCACACTTAAAATGGCGCCAGGCTTTGGACTTATAAAGGGAGCCATTATTGACCAGCACTTTGCACAAAGGGGACGCACCGGCAGGATACTTGTTGCTGTAGCCGAAAATCCCGAAAGCCTGGGAATTGGAATAGATGAAGATACTGCTATTATTGTTAACCATCAGGGAGAGATCAGGGTTATAGGCTCAGGTGCAGTATATATATTTGATGGCGACGGTATTACCTACAGCAATATTTCTGAACAGCATATCAATGAGATATTTTCAATTTATGACTTGAAATTACATGTGTTAATTGAAGGTGACGGATTCAATATGAATTCTAGAAGCCCTGTATCCAGGGCTTATTTATAGCATTTCGGGAGGCTTATTATGAAAATTGAAGAAGTCAAGATATTTGAGGGCAGAAATATTTATTCACACAGGAAATGTATAAGGATGACCGTGGATCTTGAGGGCTACAGTGAAATCCCAAGCAGGGAAATAGCAAATTTTAATGAAGGGCTTCTGCAGATGGTTCCAGAACTGAAAATTCATAAGTGCTGTCTTAATTATGAGGGTGGTTTCTTAGACAGACTAAAGGAAGGAACATATATTGCACATATATGTGAGCATATTATACTTGCAATTCAAAATAAGCTGGGAATGGATGTATCCTATGGGAAGGCAAGATGTAATCATGGAGAAATATATATTGTTGTATTTGAATATGTATACCGACGCACCGCTGTGGAATGTGCAAAAACAGCTGTAAGTATTATCAACAGTCTTATAGAAGGAAAAGCTTATGATGCTGGTGCTGCCATGGAAAACCTAAGAAGAATTTTGATAAGGGAAGAACCGGGAGCCAGCACCAGGGCTATAATTAATGAAGCAGAAAAAAGAAATATCCCGTGCATAAAACTTGGAGATGGAAGCCTTTATCAGCTTGGATATGGTAAAAGAAGCAAAATAATCGAAGCAACAATTACAAGCAGTACCTCTGCAATTTCTGTGGACATTGCCTGTGATAAGCATATCACCAGGGAAATTTTAAGAAAAAACTTTCTTCCAATACCTTCGGGTGGTTTGGTACAGGATCAGCTGGATTTGCTTTACAAAGCTGATTTTATAGGATATCCTGTAGTTCTGAAACCAAGATACGGAAATCAGGGAAGAGGAGTTTATGTTAACATTAATAACAGTGAAGATGCCTTAAGAATCTATAATAAACTTAAAGAAACAACCAATGATATAATAATTGAAAAACACATAACAGGTAAAGACTATAGAATTTGTGTTGTCAATGGAAAATTAGTAGCTGCATCCCAGAGGATACCGCCGTCTGTAACTGGCGATGGAATAAGAAGCATCAGAGAATTGATACAAATGATAAACAGCTCTGAGAAAAGGGGAGACGGACATGAAAAACCACTTACAAAGATAAAGGTTGATGATAAACTTATTTTTTCATTATCTAAAAAAGGCTGCAATCTTGACTCTGTACTGCCAAAAGGACAGAAAATAAACCTAATTGACAATGCAAACCTTTCAACAGGAGGCATAGCATTGGATTGCACAGATAAAGTAGCCAGGGAAAATGTGGATATATGCATCAGATGTGCATGTGCCATAGGTCTGGATATATGCGGTATAGATATTTGCTGCAGTGATATAGGAAAGCCTATAAAAGGTGATGGCGCAATAATCGAAGTTAACGCTGCACCGGGCATTCGTATGCATTTGTATCCCAATGAGGGTAAAGAACGAAATGTAGCATCACATATTTTAGATATGCTGTTCCAGGATATAAATGAAACTGTCCCTATAGTTTCTGTAACAGGTACAAATGGAAAAACCACCACCACAAGGCTTATCAGCCATATTTTAAGGCTGAACGGCCTAAAGGTTGGTATGACAACTACTGGTGGAATATATATAGATGATGAATGTATTGAAAAAGGTGATACAACCGGATATGAAAGTGCTACTGCGGTGCTTATGAACCGTTCTATTGATGCTGCAGTGCTGGAGTGTGCAAGAGGAGGAATAATCAGGAGCGGTCTGGCATATGACATGGCTGATGTAGGTGTTATAACCAATATAACAGAAGATCATCTTGGCATTGATGGAGTTGAAAGTATTGAAGATCTGGCAAATATAAAATCACTGGTGGCTGAAGCAGTTAAGGATAATGGTTATGCAGTGATTAATGCAGATGATCCTGTTAGTCTTACTGTAATAAAAAGAATAAAGAGTAATATAATAATGTTTTCCAAGGATAAATATAATGAAAATCTGAGGTGGAATATTCAAAACGGAGGTACGGGAGTATATTGCAATCAGGGAATTATTTTCATCGAAAATAAAGAAGCATGTGTTCCGGTTACCAGGACAGATAAAATTGGTATTTCACTGAAAGGGAAGCTTGTTCACAATATTGAAAATGCCATGGCGGCATGTGCTGCCTGCAGGGCTTTAGGTGTTGATGTGAAAACAATTAGGAAGGGGCTTTTAACATTCTACGGCGACGAAGAACAGAACCCGGGAAGATTTAATATATACAATATTAAGAATGCTACAGTAATATTGGACTATGGACACAATATTGAAGGATACAAAGCTGTCATAAACGGGGCTAAACAATTTAAGCATAAAAGGCTGATAGGTATAATTGGTGTTCCAGGGGACAGAAGTGACATTAGCATTATGAATATAGGAAAAATATCCGGCGAAAATTTTGACTGCCTTTACATCAAGGAGGATATAGACCGCAGAGGCAGGAGTAAAGGTGAGGTTGCAGAGCTGTTGAGCCAGGGAGTGCAGTCTGCTGGCTTTGACATGGGCAAGGCTCAAGTGATATTGGATGAAAAAGATGCCTTTACCAGGGCTGTAGAAAATTCAAAAAACGGAGACCTGATAGTAATATTTTTTGAAAAAAGAGAACCATTATTGGATATTTTATATGAGATAATGCAAAAGTCCAGCAACATGGGCCAATCTTCTAAGGTAGTATAAGTATAGCTTTAGTAACAAACTTATATTATACTTATAAAAAGAGGTTTTTGGGGGATTAGTAATGTTGAGTAAGGCTTATGCAAAAATAAATATATCCTTGGATGTTATAGGAAAGAGGGAGGATGGTTATCATCTGCTGAGGATGATAATGCAAAATGTTGATTTGTATGATATTGTTACTGTAGAAAAGTGTGACAATGGTATAAGTCTTTCCTGTGACAAGGAATATGTACCGGTTGATGGAAGAAATACTGCATACAAGGCAGCTGAAGCCTTTAAGGAAATCTACCACATAAATTCCGGGGTAAGTATCAAGATTAACAAAAATATACCGGTATCTGCAGGACTGGCAGGAGGTAGTACAGACGCAGCAGCAGTTCTGAAGGCTATGAGAACTATATTCAAGCCGGAAATTTCAAATCAGGAATTGATGGATATTGGTGCGAAAATTGGTGCAGACATACCCTATTGTATTACTGGGGGAACAGCTTTGTGTGAAGGTATAGGTGAGAAAATAAAATCTCTGGAACCCTTCAAGGACATGATACTAGTTTTAGTTAAACCTCCTTTTGGGGTTTCAACCAGAGAGGTATATCAAAGGCTTGATATCAACAGAATAAAGCTTCATCCACCTACAGAGGCACTTATGAAGGCTATTAAAAAAAAGGATTTAAAATTTGTAGCTGGAAATATGAAAAATGTGCTGGAAAACGTGACGGTAAACAAATACCCTGTAATAAGAAAAATTAAAAGCGATATGCTGGAATTTAAGTCTTTAGGATCTATGATGAGCGGAAGCGGTCCAACAGTTTTCGGGTTCTTTGATGATATGCTAAAGGCTCAGCGCTGTTATGACTATATGAAGCTTAAATATAAGGATACATTTATTACAAGAACCATTTAAGGCGTGTAAATTACACGTCTTTTACTTTTTTGAATAATTCAAAGTTTTAAGCAGAAAATATATACAGAAATAATTTTAGGGGGCTTTAAATGAAAGTTATTGGTTTATTTGACTATTATTTCTTAATATTAATATTTATTCAGTTTTTAATAAGCAACTTAATTGACGTTAAAAAATTTATAAGGAGCAATAATCCTAAGGAGGCCGCAATAATTAAAGTAGCATCCAGGACTATTCTCGGTATATCTGTTGTTATGACCATTATTGCATATATATTAAAATAATACCGGTTAGGATGTGGTGATCACTTGAAGGAAAATTTAAGCAAGGAGATTAATTTGGACCCTGGCATTAATATTGATTATTTGAAAAATGTATTCAAAGATTGCTCAGATTTGGTATTCAGAGATTTTTTTATAGGCGAATTGAGCTGCGCACTAGTGTATGTTGATGGAATGGGTGACAAAATATTATTAGACGATTATGTACTACAGTCGGTAATGCTTAGAGGGGAAGAGCTGCCTAAAGTTGCTGAAATAAAGGATAAACTGCTTACAGTATCAGATGTGAAAGAAATTCAGGATATGGCGGAAGGCATTAAAGCTATACTATCAGGAGATACACTGATGTTTATGGAAGGACTTTCAGGAGCACTGGTTATAGCTACCAGGCTTTGGCCTGCAAGAGGAGTATCAGAACCATCAGGCGAAACTGTATTAAGAGGAGGTCGTGACGGCTTTACAGAAACAATTAGATTCAATACTGCACTGGTTAGGAGAAGAATCAGGGATACCAGGCTTAAGGTTGTTTCAAAGACGTTGGGAAAAAGATCAAAGACAGATGTTGTTTATATGTATATTGATGACATAGTTAATAAGGACGTACTGGAGCAAATGAAGACTCGCCTGGAGGACATCAATATTGATGCAATTTTGGACAGCGGCTATGTTGAACAACTTATAGAAGATAATAAGTTTTCTCCTTTTCCTCAAACTCAAAGTACAGAAAGGCCTGATGTTACTGCAGCAGCTTTATATGAAGGGAGAATTGCAATTTTGGTGGATAATTCACCTTTTGCAGTTATTATTCCTGCCACGCTGCCAAATTTATTTCAGTCCCCGGATGATTATTATCAAAGATGTATATTTAGCTCCATGGTCAGGATTTTAAGACTAATTTCAATTTTTATAAGTTTGATTTTACCAGCGATTTATGTTGCTGCTACCAGTTTCAATCCATCTATTATCCCCTCCAGGCTGGCATATTTTATAGCGGCTTCCCGGGAAGGGGTACCTTTCCCGGCATTTATTGAGGCGATAATAATGGAGATCAGTATGGCTTTTTTGATGGAATCCGTGGTGCGGCTGCCAAAGCCCATTGCCTCTACCATAGGGATTGTAGGCGGATTGATCATAGGTCAGGCAGCAGTTAGTGCAGGGATAGTGAGCCCTATTATGATAATTATAGTGTCCGTTACAGCCATCACCAGCTTCACTGCACCCAATTACGAGGTTAACTCTGCTTTTAGGCTTATCAGATTTTTACTTATACTGCTTTCTGCGGTTATAGGACTATATGGAATTATGATTGGGCTTATTTTGCTGCTGGTACATCTGTCAAAGCTTCAAAGCTTTGGTGTGCCATATCTGGCGCCAATAGTTAAACCTTCATTTCGTGACTTCAAGGACCTGTTTATAAGGGCTCCATTAAGCAGTTTCAAGGAAAGGCCGGAATATATGAAAACCGGAGATAAAATAAGGCAGGGGTGATTTAATTGGAGAATAATAAAAGCATTACGAACTTTGGCGTTTTTGCAAGTATAATTACAGCAACAACAGGCATAGCTACATTTTCGTATCCCCATGACATGTCATTGCTGGCAGGCACAGACGGCTGGCTCATTATACTAGCTGGGGGAATTATTTCCTATTTTGCAATACTTGTTATGATAGCACTTATAAGAAATAATAACTGGAGTAATTTTACTGCAATATTAAGAAGCAGCTTCGGTAAATTTGCAGGATCTTTTTTTGCCCTTGTCTTTGTAGGATACTTGATATTTTCCATGTGCATCGGATTAAGAACTTTTATTGAAGTAATGAAGATGTTCCTTTTGGAAAAAACACCTACTGAGTTTCTCATTGTGGTTACAGTGCTATGCGGGGTTTATATAATACGGGGCGGCATTGAAACACTGGTTAAATTTAACGAGATTGCCTTTTGGCTTATGTTTATTCCAGTAGCATTTATTTTGCTGCTTCTATTCAGTAATGCTGATTTTACAAACATATTTCCTATTATGGCAAATGAGCCAGTAAACTATATAAGAAGCCTGCCTGTTAATATATACATTTTTAAGGGATTTGAGATAGTGTTTCTATTTCTCCCCTTTATTAAGCATAGGGAAAATTCCACAAGAATTTCAGCCTTAAGCATAGTGTTTATAACAGTTTTTTATATGGTAATATTTGTTTTTACTCTAGCCGTGCTTTCAAAGTATCTGGACAATATTTTTTTATGGCCTACCATTACCATGATCAAGGCAATAAACATTCCCGGCACCCTTATTGAGAGCTGGGATGGAGTTGTCATGACCCTTTGGATATTATTTTATTTTACAACTTTTATAAATAGTTTTTACTTTGCCAGTGATATAGTGAAAAGTGTTTTTAAATTTTCGTCTATTAAACTTTCATACATTTTTGTTTTGCCTCTTTTATATCTGGGATCCTTGTATCCTGAGAACCTACTGGAGCTTAATAATCTGAGGGGTGTACCATATCAGCTTTACACAGTGCTTGTAATTATGGCGCTTCCGGTGTTGGCGCTGATTCTTAGCAGTTCCCGGAGAAATAAAAGCATCGCTGCTTTACTGTTGCTATGCTTCATGTTTACTGGCTGCTGGGATAAGGTGGAGATTGACAACAGGTCCTTTATTACCACCATAGGTATTGATGCGGGGGAAGACATAGGTAATCAGCAGGAGCTGAAAAAGCTCAAGGAGGACAAATCCAATAATGAGCTTGAGTTCAAAAAAATCAGGGTCACCTTTGGTGCACCTGACATTAGCAAGCTGGGACCGCAAAAGAGTGCCGCCTCCGAGGATATTTATGTATCTGCCGATGCAGTATCCATGGAGGATGCATTGGATAAAGCTTCATCTAAGATTAGCAGACACATCAATTATGGACATATAAAGCTTTTGGTTTTAAGCAGTGACCTGCTGGAATACCCTGATACTGTTAAAGAGATTATTGATTATTTTCAAAGACAGGCGTCGTTTAATAAAATGATGTATGTATTTACATCCCAGGGAAAAGCAGAGGAATATTTGAAATTTAAGCCCTCCATGGAACAAAATATTGAAACATATCTCACAGGGCTTATACAAAACAGTGATAGAAACAGTACAGTACTGCCGGTTACA
Organism: uncultured Clostridium sp.; assembly: GCA_937927335.1. GTDB lineage: Bacteria > Bacillota > Clostridia > Clostridiales > Clostridiaceae > UBA699. The sequence goes on along the minus strand of CALBDU010000064.1, from coordinate 22,266 downwards.
CTAAATGAGATGCTTATGAGGTTAAGTGAAAATGGAAATGCAATTATCCCATCGCTGAAGTATGAACAGGACAAAAAGGAAATGATGCTTACGGGCATTGGTATAATAAAGAATTACAAATTGGCGGGATACTTATCCCAAAATGAAACTTCCGTTATGGAAATGCTCAGGGGAAAGCTTAAGGGCGGGAAAAAATCAGTTTTTCTTCAAGGGCATCCATTTGATATATCCATAGACAGTGTGGAAAGAAAAATAACACTGAAGGATGCAGATAGTGCTTTACAGTTTAATATTGATCTTTATATTGAAGGGCAGGTAAAAGGATACTATATTGGTGGTCAGAACATAACAGCAAATTACATCAATGCAATAGAAAGTGATTTTAACAAATCTATAAAGGATGAATGCCAGGAGGTCATAAAGATTACACAAAAAACCTTTTCAACAGACCCTATTGGTTTTAGGGAGGTTCTGGAAAAATATCATCCAAGAATTTGGAAGGAGAAAAAGGTAAGCTGGGAGAAGGCGTACAGTGATGCTATGGTAAATGTTAATGTCCATACCAAAATAAGAAGAATAGGTGTTGCAGAATAATCCGGTGCTATTGAATATAATTTGTATTTCCGTCAATAATTTTAATAGTAAATAAATGCGGGGGTAAACACAAATTGAAAAAAATAGTAATTCCATTATGCTGCGTGCTTGTTGTATCGTTGTATGCAGGTATCTTCGGGACCAACCAGGGAGATTCCATTTACAACAAGATTATAAGATTCCATGTTATTGCAAACAGTGACAGTGTACAGGATCAAGCTTTAAAATTAAAGGTAAAGGATAATATACTTCAGTTTATATCACCAAAACTTAAAAATTCCAAGAGCATTGAAGAGACAAGAAGAATTTTACAGGAGAATGACAAGGAGATATGTGCTATAGCCCTTAATACTATTAAAGGCAATGGATACAGCTATTCAGTTGGTTCTTCCCTTTTGAGAGAAAACTTTCCGCCAAAATCATATGGCAATATAACACTGCCTCAAGGAAATTACGAAGCCTATAAGGTTGTAATAGGCGAAGGGAAAGGAAAAAATTGGTGGTGTGTTATGTTTCCTCCCTTATGCTTTGTGGATATAACAAAGGGAACGGTGGCCTACAAGGAGACGGAGCAAAAAATGAAGACGGTTTTAACTGACCGCCAGTTTGAAGAAATAAATAATACAAGCAATGTAGTGCAATTAAAGTTCAAGATATTTGAAATAATAAGCAAAATAAAGCAGAGAGCTGCAAAATAGCAGTTCTCTGCTGTTATATTTTTATTTTTGAATCTGAAGAGCTTTTTATAATTGAAGTTATCAAATCACATATATCATCACCGGAATCAGGCTTGGAATAGTACCTGCAGTTTGATTTCATGAGGCTTAGCCGTTGTTTATCATTTAAAAGGCCCTGAATTATATCAGTACAATTATCAATGTCTGATATACTAACCGCCAGGTTATGCTTTAAAAGAAACTCTGCATTTTTTTCTTCCTGTCCTGGTATTGGAGAAAACAATACCAATGGTATGCCGCATATTAATGACTCTGTAATAGTTAATCCACCGGGCTTGGTGAGGAGCAGATCACAGCACTGCATAAACATTTTCACCTTATTTGTAAAGCCTATAATTCTGGTTTCCTTAGGTGAGGTTTCCTTAATTTCCTGAAGTTCTGAATAGAGTTTTTTATTATTGCCGGTAATAACTATAATTTGTATGTCTTCACTTACCTTTGTAAGCTCCATGTATATGGCCTTTATTTTTCCCATGCCAAGGCTTCCGCCCATTACTAATATAGTGGGCTTATTTTCATCCAGGTTCAGCATTGAAAAGGTTTCACTCCTGTCATAATTAACTAAAAATTCAGGAGCTACAGGTATGCCCAAATTATATATTGTTTGTCTGTCTATACCTTTGGAAACCATATCCTCAATCATGTCTTCGTTGGAAACTATGTATCCGTCTATATTTGGATGAAGCCATAAAATGTGGGGGTAATAGTCCGTTATAATGGATATGCAGGGTATATCCAGCTTATTTTTCCCCTTCATAATAGAAACCATTTCTGTAGGAAATGGGTGTGTACATATCAGAATATCCGGTTCTTCCTTTTCTATCAGTGGCAAAAGCTTAAATGTCATAGCTTCATTAAAAATTGAACTGATTGCTGTTGCTATGCCAGTGCCTTCATCTGTTTCCGAATGATTGTATAATTTACCGTACAATGCGGGTGTTACCTTTAAGCTTTTAAGGTAGCTGCCTATTACTACCTTGTCTATAATGGGGTTTATATATTTTAATGTATCGACAATAATAATTTCTGAATCCTGATTTTTCAGCATAATATGTCTTCTGATAGCTTCAGCGGCATGCTCGTGTCCGCCTCCAGCAGATACAGAAAGGATCATAGCTTTCATTTGATCACCTCTGGTTATTTATGTAATTAATATTATATATAATAAGTTTTAATTAATAAACATTATATCTGATAATTAATATAAAATTAATAACAGAAAGATATTTATTCCTTTTTATTATATATTAACCAAATTATAAATAAAATATTTATTCCTTCAGCGAATAACAAATAAGAAAGTTTGAAACAATAAAATAAAGGAAATTCAGCAGGAGGAATATATTATGAAAACTGATAAAAAGAGGATTATATATACAGCACTGGTTACGCTAATAGTTGTTTTTTCCAGTACCTTTGCCATATTGATGACTCTGGAGAGGACAGATTATAGAAACTATCTGCAATCTCAATACAGCAAAAACATGTATGAGCTGATAGATAATGTTCAAAATATAAGGACTAATTTGGCAAAATCTGCAGTTACCGGATCAAGGGAGCAAAGCATAGTGGTTTTTGAGGAAATATTCCGGAATTCAGCTATGGCGGATGATGAGCTTAATTCTTTGCCAATTTCTCAGGAAACTACTGCGGAAACATCCAAGTTTTTATCCCAGGTGGGGGATTTTTGCTATACATTAGCTAAAGCATCCACAGAAGGGAAAGATTTGACGGATGGAGACTATAAAACCATTGAGAACCTGAAGCAGCAATCGCTGACCTTGGAGGATTCACTTAAAAAGGTCTCGGATGATATAAATTCGGGTAATGTGAAGTGGGGTGAAATCAGGAAAAAAGCGTCAGGAGTTTTCGCCAGTGAGAAGGAGGCTAATATTTCTGATAAGTTTAAAAATATTCAGAAGCAGGTAGTTCAATATCCTGCACTTATTTATGACGGACCATTCTCAGACAATGTAATGCAGATTGTGCCGAAAATAAGCTCTGAGAAGGCTGTTTCAGCACAGGCTGCAGAAAAAACTGCCAGAGCAGTTATTGGTAATGAACGAATTGCCTCACTGCAGCTTCAGTCTGGCCAAGGAAGCTCCACAATAGATTCCTACAGATATATTGCAGAAATTAAGGGCCGGAATGATAAAAAGCAAAACATAATTTGTGAAATCAGTAAAAGAGGAGGGCGGGTTGTATACCTTATCGACAGCAAAAATATAGGAGAACCTACTATTGATGTACAAAAGGCTATTGATAAAGGGACCCGGTATTTAAGCGAAATAGGTTACAAAAATATGAAATCCACCTATACACTCAGTTATGAAAATTCAGCGGTTATCAGCTATGTATATCAACAGGATAATGTGACGGTATATCCAGATCAGATAAAGCTGAAGGTATCTCTGGAGGACGGCAGCATAATTGGCATTGAATCGGAAAAATATCTCGTATCCCATGTGGAAAACAGAACATTGCCAAAGCCAAAAATAAGTGCTGATGAAGCTAAAAAGAAAGTGGGCAAAAGGCTTAATATTACATCAGTAAAACAAGCCATTATACCTGCTGAAACAAATAAAGAGGTACTGTGCTATGAATTCTCAGGAAATTATAATGGAGATAACTTCATAGTTTACATTAATGCTGAAACTGGATATGAACAAAGGATAATTCAAATAATTAATACCCCTAATGGAACATTAACAATATAGCCAAATAATTAACCATAATTGCCTTTGCTTTTATGGTTAATTATTTTTATGTTGATTAAATAAATAAATTTGATAAACTATAAGTTGTAAGTTAAATATAATATAGAAGGTGAAAAGATTGACTAAGGCACTCGCAATGATTTCAGGAGGGTTGGACAGCACCCTGGCTGCAAAACTTATAAAGGATCAAGGAATAGAAGTAATAGGATTATGCTTTAAATCATACTTTTTTGGACCAACCAGCGCTGTTAAAATGGCAAAGCAGATAGATATACCACTGGTGGTTATTGATTTTTCAAAGGAACATTTAAAAATGCTGAAAAATCCGAAGCATGGTTTTGGGAAAAATATGAATCCATGTATAGATTGTCATACAATGATGATGAATTATTCGGGAAAGCTTTTGGAGGAGTATAATGCAGACTTTATAATAACAGGAGAGGTTTTAAACCAAAGACCAATGTCACAAAACCGTTCAGCTTTGGATGTAGTTAAAAAGGAATCTGGGTTCAGTGATAAAATTTTAAGGCCCCTTTGCGCACAAAACCTGGTTTCTACTAAAATGGAACTAGACGGACTGGTTGACAGGGAAAAGCTCCTGAATATTTCAGGGAGAAGCAGAAAGATTCAAATGGAGCTGGCTGAAAAATGGGGGATTATTGATTATCCATCTCCTGCCGGCGGCTGTAAGCTTACGGAGCCCAACTTTGCAAAACGATTAAAGGATTTATTTATGCACCAGGAAAACTATACTGAAAATGATATAGAGTTATTGAAATATGGAAGGCATATGAGAGTTTCGGACGATGCTAAAATAATATCCACCAGGACAGGGGAAGAGGTAGCAGAAATAAAGAAATACATCTCTGATAAGGATACAATATTCCTTGCAGAGGAATATAAAGGTACTATGGTAATATTGACTGGAAACCCAAAAAGTGAGGATATAGAATTTGCTGCAAGGGTAACAGGCAGGTATAGCAAGGGTAAGGATGAAGCTGTGATAAAGGTTAAGTATGGTAAGTACAAACATCCGTTTAATCAAAGCATTACAGTAAAACCTGCTGATGATAGTGAAATTGAAAAATATTTGATTTGAGGAGTAAGTAAACTTATATGAAGAAAAAGGCTATAATTTCTGTTTCAAGCAGGCAGCTTGGTGACGATGAAAACATCGAGGTAGTAACTCCAGGTATATTTTATAAGGAGAATGATAATTATTACGCGGAATATGCTGAAACTGAAATATCAGGTATGGAAGGCACTACTACCACATTAAAAATAAACCCTGATAAGTTTTCACTGATAAGGATTGGCAGCACAAACGCAGAAATGGATTTTGATAAAAAATCCAACAGCATATCTATGTATAACACTCCTTATGGCACATTGGAGCTAAAAATTGAAACTAAGAAACTTGATATCAAAGTAAACGAGGCAGGGGGAGATATATTTATAAAATATCTCCTAAGCGTAGTGGGCCAGGAACCATTGGATACAACCTTAAAGATAAATATAAAAGCACAGGAATAAATTTCCTGTGCTTTTATATGCAAAAAAGTATAGCATTATATTAATTAATATGTTATCATATAAAGTATGTTTTTAAACATAATTATTGCATTATAATATTTGAGGGTAATTCTCATTATAGGATATTATTATTAATTTGTCAACATATAATTTTAAATTTGAAGGGTGGTTAAAATATGAATACAAAATATGTATTTGTAACCGGAGGTGTTGTATCTTCCTTGGGGAAAGGTATTACGGCTGCATCTTTGGGAAGGCTTTTAAAAAACAGAGGCCTGAAAGTATCAATTCAAAAGTTCGATCCATACATAAACATTGACCCGGGTACCATGAGCCCTTACCAGCATGGCGAAGTATTTGTAACTGATGATGGTGCAGAGACTGATTTGGATCTTGGACATTATGAAAGGTTTATCGATGAGAACCTTAGCCAGAACAGCAATGTAACCACTGGAAAAATATACTGGTCAGTCATTTCCAAGGAAAGAAAAGGCGACTATCTTGGCGGCACCGTACAGGTCATACCTCATATAACAAATGAAATTAAATCCAGGGTATATAGGGTTGCCAAGGAAAGGGAAATTGATGTGGTTATAACGGAAATAGGGGGTACTATTGGAGATATTGAATCACTTCCTTTTCTTGAAGCAATAAGGCAGATAAGATATGATGTAGGACAGGAAAATGTCTGCTTCATTCATGTGACGTTAGTGCCATACCTTGGTAAATCCGGTGAACTTAAAACAAAACCAACCCAGCATTCTGTGAAGGAACTGAGAGGTATAGGAATTCAACCAGATATAATCGTTTGTAGAAGCGAGAAGCCACTTTCAGATGAATTAAAGAGTAAAATAGGACTTTTCTGCAATGTGGACAAAGAAGCTGTTATTCAAAATCTGGATGCTGAAAATTTATATGAAGTGCCTTTGATGCTTCATGAAGAAGGTCTGGATGACTTAGTGTGCAGGAAGTTAGCTTTGAAATGCACCGGCAGCAGCAACACTGAATGGGAGAACATGGTTAAAGGAATCAAAAGTTTGAAAGATCACGTTACCATAGGCCTGGTTGGAAAATATGTAGAGCTTCATGATGCATATATTTCTGTAGTTGAGGCTTTAAACCATGGAGGCTATGCTAATGATGCTTCTGTTGAGGTGAAGTGGATTAATGCTGTAGAGCTAACAAGAGAGAATGCGGAGCAGTACCTTAATAGTGTTGACGGGATACTAGTCCCAGGGGGCTTTGGAGACAGAGGAATAGAGGGTAAAATTGAGGCAGTGCGCTGGGCAAGAGAAAATAAAAAGCCGTTATTCGGTATATGCCTTGGTATGCAGTGTGCTGTAATAGAATATTCTAGAAATGTTTTAGGTTTGGACAATGCCCATAGCTCGGAGATTAATCCGGAAACAAAATATCCTGTAATTGACTTAATGCCTGACCAGAAGGATATATATGAAAAGGGAGGTACTATGAGGCTTGGAATATACCCATGCAAGCTTGCATTAGACAGCAATTCCTATGTGGCTTATGGCAGTGAGATTGTATATGAAAGACACAGGCACAGATATGAATTTAACAATGAATATAGAAAACAGCTTGAAGAAGCTGGACTGTCAGTATCCGGGTCCAGTCCTGATACAAGGCTTGTGGAAATAGTCGAGATAAAAGACCACCCTTGGTTTGTAGGGGTTCAATTTCATCCGGAACTAAAGTCAAGACCAAATAGACCACATCCATTATTCAAGGACTTTATCAAGGCTTCACTGAACAACAAATAATTAGGCAGACCTGGAGATTTTCCGGGTCTTATTTCATTGTCGAATGAAATAATATTTTTTTATGAAGGATTTTCTCTTTATTTATAGAAATATTATACATGGAGGTGAGAAAAATGATATTGAAGACCAGTAAAACTATTGCCTTAAAAAACCAGGAAGGCGGATTTGATATAAAAAATATATCTGTTTTTAGTGTGGGAGATCTCAGTGTTCGTTTTTCTTTAACTCATTCGAGAAACAAGAAAATCATATTAAGAGTTAAATGCCCTTTGTGCGGGAATTACCACAGTTATATATACTGCATTTCTGATTTCCTAAAGCGTGATCTGATTATAGGCGGGTGTGAGCTCATAGGCATACCATTATTTTACCTTGGAGATAATATTAAAGTAGAAGAAAAAATCGAAAAAATTAACAAGCAGGAAAAAAAGCTATATGCATACATTTAGGAATAAAAGTAACACTGCTTTTATTCCTTTTTATTTGCTTTTTTTATACTTATAATATAAAATGAAAATAATCTTTAGTAATTTCCCTTCGAAGAATTCCTATTTCTATATAAATATTCCCATGTTTAAAACTAATATGAGAGGTGTTGTTTTATTGAATAAAGAGTTAGAATCTATGACCATTGCAGAGCTTAGGGATGCTGCAAAGGAATTAGATATTAAAAGCATTTCCAGATATAAGAAGGCTGAGCTTATTGAAGAAATTAAAAAGGTATCACCAGCTTTTATTGAAAGAGATGGAGTGATATTGAGAGAAAAAATCAGTCAAAAGGTTGAAGAGGAACCAAAGCTTGAGCCGGAAGAAAAAAAAGAAAAATTTAAAACAATGGTAAATGAATCAGGTAGTGCAAAAGGAGTTCTTGAAATAATTGAAACTAATAATTATGGATTTCTCAGAGGCACAAATTACCTCACCAGTCCTGACGACATTTACGTTTCTCCTTCACAAATCAGGAGATTCAACCTTAAAACAGGTGATGAGGTTGAAGGAAAGGTAAGAACACCTAAAGAAGGAGAAAAGTTCAAGGCGCTGCTGTACGTGGAAAAAGTAAATGGCGAAAATCCTGAAAGAGCGGTGGGACGAAAACCCTTTGAAACTCTTGTTCCGGTATATCCTGATGAAAGAATCATACTGGAAACTGATGGGGGAGAGCTGTCCATGAGGATGATGGATATAATATCTCCTATTGGAAAGGGCCAAAGGGGTATCATAGTAGCTCCTCCAAAGGCAGGTAAGACTACATTGCTGAAACAGATTGCGCAGAGCATATCTAAAAACTGTAAAGATGTGAAGCTTATTGTGGTGCTTATTGATGAAAGGCCTGAAGAGGTTACAGATATGCAGAGATCCATCTCAGGTGAGGTTATTTATTCAACCTTTGATGAGGAACCTGATCACCATACAAAGGTTGCCTATATGGTGCTTGAAAGAGCAAAAAGAATGGTTGAGCAGGGACAGGATGTAGTTATCCTGCTAGATAGTCTGACAAGATTGTCCAGGGCATATAATCTTACCATTACTCCAACTGGCAGGACTTTATCCGGAGGACTTGATCCAGGTGCGTTGATTATGCCAAAGAAGTTTTTTGGAGCTGCAAGAAATATTGAAAATGGCGGAAGTCTCACTATACTGGCTACAGCCTTAATTGAAACTGGCAGTAGAATGGACGACATGATATTTGAAGAGTTTAAAGGCACTGGAAATATGGAGGTGCATTTGAACAGGAGGCTTCAGGAAAGAAGGATTTTCCCGGCTATTGATATTTATAAATCAGGCACAAGGAAGGATGATCTTTTATTTAAGGAAACTTCAGAAAAAGAGGCTGCATTTAACATAAGAAGGCTGCTTTATACTGATAATGTGGAAAATGTTACGGAACAGCTTATTGGTTTCTTGTCTAAATCAAAAAATAACAAGGAGCTTGTAGAGATACTAAGTAAGATTCAAGTAAAGAAAAACAAGTAAAGTAAAAAACCCATTCTTGATTCAAGAATGGGTTTTGGTAAACATAAATAAATTATTCTTCGTTGTTTATGTTGAATTTCTTCATAAACTTTTCTACTCTACCGCCTGCATCTACGATCTTCTGTTTACCAGTGAAGAATGGGTGGCATTTTGAACATATTTCCACTTTAAGCTCTTTTTCAGTTGAACCAGTTGTAAAAGTGTTTCCACATGCACACTTTACTATCGCATCATGATAGTACTCTGGGTGTATGCCTTCTCTCATAATTTTCACCTCTTTCAAGTTTGCAGTTTACTGCAATTATAACTTCTAAATTATAACACAGTAAATATATGTAGTCAAATTAATTATTTCCTTTATTATATCCACTGGATTTGATAAAATAAGTCTGTACAAAATATAAATTTGAGGTGAAATGATGACCAGAAAAACATCTGTTGGAGGCCAGGCGGTAATAGAAGGCGTAATGATGAGAGGGAATAAAGGTATAGCTACAGCAGTAAGAAAAAGTAACGGAGAAATTGCTGTAGAGGTGGAGAGCTTTATACCCTACACAAAAAGAAACAAGCTGCTTGGACTTCCTGTAATAAGGGGTTTCGTAGCTTTGATTGAATCGCTGATAATCGGAATAAAAACTTTAAATAAATCTGCAGAGTATTTTGAAGATGATTACGAGGCAACAAAGTTTGAGCTTTGGCTTCAGAATAGGTTTAAGGAAAAAAGCAGCAGCATAATTACTGCCCTCACTTTAATAATATCAATAACAATAGCGGTATTGCTGTTTTTCATATTTCCAACCTTTGCAGCTAACGTTTTTGTTTATGCAGGTATAGATGGGGCTTTTAACTTGAATATAATTGAAGGCGTTATCAGGGTTTGCATATTTATTCTTTATATATTCTTAATTGGAAGACTGGACGATATTAACAGGGTCTTTCAGTATCACGGTGCTGAGCATAAGACCATATTCTGCTATGAGAATGAGGTTCAGCTCACGGCCGAAAATGCACAAAAATTTGACAGACTTCATCCAAGGTGTGGAACAAACTTTTTGTTTTTGGTTATGATAGTAAGTATAATAATTTTTTCACTGACGGGATGGGATTCGCTGCTGGAAAGGATAATGTTCAGGGTAATACTGCTGCCGGTAGTATCGGGTGTTACCTATGAGCTTATCAGATGGATGGGAAAAAGCAAAACCAGGATGTCACATATATTGGCATATCCAGGACTAATGCTGCAAAAACTTACAACCCGGGAACCTGATTATGCACAGCTGGAAGTGGCTATTGCGGCGCTGGAGGCTGCTGAAGGGATAGAGGGTGGATATGTATAAAAAGGTTACCATTGGATCCTTGTTGATAAACGGATATGAAATATTAAAAAAAGCCGGAATAGATAGTTATCAATTGGATTGCAAGCTTCTTCTGGAAAAGGTCCTGGAAAAGGACAGGGTATTTATCATTACCAACCGTCACAAGGAAGTGGATGATGAACAGGCTTTAGAGTATATGCGTCTGGTTAAACTGAGGGAGAAAAAGATGCCTGTGAAATATATCCTTGGCTGGTGTGAATTTATGGGACGGAATTTTATTATCCGTGAAGGGGTTCTCATTCCCAGGCCTGATACAGAGGTTTTGGTAGAGGCAGCTGTAAGCCATATACAAAGAAAGCATTACAAACAAATCTGTGATGTTTGCTGCGGCAGCGGAATTATAGGAATAACCATTGCCATGGAATGCAAGGACACTGAGGTGCTGAGTCTGGATATTTCTAATATCGCAGTAGCTGTAACTAAAGATAATATATCAGCGATGAACCTTGAACACAGAGTCAGTGTTATAAACAGCAATCTTTTAAACCATCCAATAAATAAAGGCTTGAAATTTGATGGAGTTATTTCAAATCCTCCCTATATAAGATCAGGTGATATTCCCGATCTTATGGAAGATGTGAAGGATTATGAACCTTATATTGCCCTATCAGGCGGTGATGACGGTCTGCATTTTTACAGAGAGATAACAGCCCAGGCGGTGAAGGTTTTAAACCCCCGGGGTATGCTTGCTTTTGAAATAGGATATGATCAAAAAAAAGATGTTGCTAAAATAATGGAGAGTTATGGATTTATGGATGTTGAAGCCTGCAGCGACTTATCTGGAAGGGACAGGGTGCTGATTGGTTTTATGCCAGATAATATTAGTTGATAATACTTAAAAAATTATGTTATAATAATTAATTGTGAAAATATATAAACGGAGAGGTTAAATAATGTTAAAAAGACTTGATTTTATAGAGAATAAGTATGAGGAGCTTTCCATAAAGATCAGTGATCCAAGTGTAATGGCAGACCAGAAGGAATGGCAGAGGCTGTGTAAAGAACATGCCGAGCTTGAGGTCATAGTAATGAAGTACAGGGAATATAGAAAAGCTCAGGAAGACCTGGAAAATGACAAGGAAATGCTGAGGGAAGAGTCCGACAAGGAATTAAGGGATATGATTCAAGAGGAAATAAAGGAACTTACAGAAAAAATTGAATTTGTATACCACGAAATTAGAATACTGCTTCTTCCTAAGGACCCTAATGATGAAAGAAACGTTTTTATTGAAATACGCGGAGGTGCCGGCGGTGAAGAAGCTGCTCTGTTTGCAGCAAATTTATTCAGGATGTACAGCAGGTATGCAGAACGCAGAGGCTGGAAGTCTGAAATTATAAGCGTAAATGAAACAGACCTGGGCGGCTTAAAGGAAGTTGTTTTTATGCTTAAAGGAAACGGAGCTTACAGCCGTTTGAAATATGAAAGTGGAGTGCACAGGGTTCAAAGGGTTCCTGATACCGAGTCCAGCGGAAGGATACATACATCCACAGCAACTGTGGCGGTGCTTCCTGAAGTAGACGATGTGGACGTGGTTATCAACCAGAACGATATAAGAATTGACGTATTCAGGGCATCAGGCCACGGCGGACAATGTGTAAACACTACAGATTCCGCAGTAAGGATAACCCATCTTCCAACAGGACTGGTGGTATCCTGCCAGGATGAAAAATCTCAGCTTAAAAATAAGGAAAAGGCTATGAAGGTTTTGAAATCAAGGCTTTTTGATATGGCTCAGGCAGAGAGAAGCGCCGGCATAGCAGAAGATAGAAAAAGCCAGGTAGGAACGGGTGACAGGAGCGAAAGAATAAGAACCTATAATTATCCTCAGGGAAGGGTTTCCGACCACAGGATAGGGTTAACCTTGTATAGGCTTGAATCATTCCTGGATGGTGATATTGACGAAGTAATAGATGCATTGATTACTGCGGATCAGGCAGAAAAAATGAAGGCCATGGGTACCAGTGAAGAGTAATCGGCAATTCTAGAAGGAGTAGATGCTGAATATGAATATAAACAAAGCCATTAGGAAGCAAATTAAATCTTATAAAAGATTTGTGCTTATTATGTGCTTTGTTTTTTTTGTACTACCTGTTTTCCCTTTTATATATAACAAGGCAACTCCTTTCTATTTAGGATTTCTTGCTGTAATTGAAGCTATGATTGTTGCTTCAGTTGTAATATGCCTAGGCAGGCTGAGAATCAAGTTTGCATATGAAAGAAAGGGAAGGATCAAAGTAAAATATGGGCTTGCTGCTGAAACAATTAATATTTACTGCAGCAAGGTGATGTATGTAGATATTGAGGTTTTAGAACCTCAAATTAACAGGTTTGAGGATTTTAAGATTATTGTGTTAACAAATTCCAGATTCAAGAGCAAAAAATTAAAGAAGGTAGGTTATGATTTCATGAAGAAATATACATTAACAGCCTATCAGTATAATAAATTGAAAGTAAGGAATCCTGAGGATGAGTATTACTATTTTATAATAGGCTCAGGCGGATTAAAAAAGTATGAGCTTTTGAGCACAATTTATTCAACCTGTGTGCATGCAGGTTTTTCTGAGGCTGCCATAGAAAAAATAAAATTGTATAGAGACAGCCAATTATAGTATAATAATTTTTTTTAAAAATAAATATGTTACGAAAGCAATTTATATTTGGTGTTATATTGAATAGTAGTTTGACCTTTTATATAATTTTCGGAAGCCTTGTATCTATGGCGGGTACTGTAACCGGTGCACTGCTTGGAGTATTGGTAAGGAACCCAACCAAAAGGCTGCTGGGGGTTATTAATGGATTTGCTGGAGGTATTATGCTTTCGGTAGTGGTTTTTGAGCTTATACCCGAAGCAATAAACCATTGGAATTTTACCGGAACGTTGTTCTTTTGCATATTGGGAATAGCCTTGGTGGCGTTGACAGACCTGAAGCTAAATGTGGGCGGGAATCATAATGCCAAAATTGCGCTTATAACCGCAGCTGGAATTATGATTCATAACTTTCCGGAAGGCATAATTATGGGCTGCGGTTTTGCATCAGGCACCACCCTTGGTATTAAAATGGCTCTAATCATCGGCATTCATGATATACCAGAGGGTATAGCAGTATCTGCACCTCTTATGGCTTCAAGAATAAAAAAGCATAAAATACTTATTTATGCTCTTATAACTGCTCTTCCAACCATTGCAGGCGCCTTGGCTGGAGGCTTTATTTCAAACATATCCAAAGATGTGCTAGGGGCCTGTCTTTCTTTAGCCTCAGGTATTATGCTGTATGTTGTCTGCGGTGAGCTTTTGCCGGAATCAACCAGACTTTGGGATGGAATAACCAGTACCTTTGGAATGTTGTCAGGGGTTATTGCTGGATTGATTATTACAAATGTATTATAAAGGAGTGAACATATTGGATACAAAAATTTGCACTGTACTTGAAAACAAAATTGACGAAGATGTTATACTGGAAGCTGGAAATGTACTTAAGAATGGTGGTCTGGTGGTATTTCCCACAGAAACCGTATATGGTCTTGGTGCTAATGCACTAGACGAGGAAGCTGTAAAAAAAATTTTTGAAGCTAAGGGAAGGCCTCAGGATAATCCGCTTATAGTACATGTTTCTGATTTTGACGAAATAGCTCCGCTGGTTATGGATGTCCCTCAAGCAGCAGAAAAATTCATGAGGAAATTCTGGCCTGGTCCTATGACTATAATTTTTAAAAAGTCATCCTTAATTCCCGATGCCACCAGTGCAGGTCTTGATTGTGTAGGTATACGCATGCCTTCAAACAAAATTGCAAGAAAACTTATCAAGTCAGCAGGAGTTCCTATAGCTGCACCTTCTGCGAATATTTCAGGAAGGCCAAGCCCCACGGACATAGAAAGCTGTATTGAAGATCTTTCGGGAAAGGTGGAAATGATAATTGGAGGTCAGAAATGCAATGTGGGTGTTGAATCAACTGTTATAGACTGTACCGTTTCCCCAACCTGTGTATTAAGGCCCGGTGGAATAACACTTGAAATGCTAAGGGGTATTGAACCTGAAACATATATTGATCCGGCGGTTATGAAAAAACCTGAAGGCAATCTTAAGCCAAAATCTCCGGGGATGAAATACAGACATTATGCACCTAAGGCTCCTGTAAGAATAGTGCAGGGAGACATTAAAAAAACAGTTGCAAAAATCAATGAAATAGTGCAGAATTATATAGATGAAAACAAAAAGGCGGGTATAATAGCTACAGATGAAACGAAACATCTTTACAGCAATGGCATAGTTGTATCCCTTGGAAGCAGAAACAATATGGAGGATATCACCAGAAACCTTTTTGAAACCCTGAGAAGCTTTGATGACAAGGATGTAAGCATAATACTTTCAGAGTCCTTCGAAGAAAAAGGAGTAGGTATAGCTGTAATGAACAGACTTAAAAAGGCTGCAGGATTTGATATTCTTAAAGTTTAATTAAGGAGGTATCTATGAAAATACTGTTTGTTTGCACAGGTAACACCTGTAGAAGCTGTATGGCAGAAGCGATTTTTAACTATTTGAACAAATCTGATGATATTGCTTCTTCATCCTGTGGTGCGGCTGTTGTAAAGAATAGTAAGGCATCTGAAAATACAGTAAAAACATTAATAGACAAGATTGGTGTGGATATCAGTGATAGATACGCGGTTCAGCTTACAAGAAGGCATCTTCAGGAGGCTGACTATGTACTGACCATGACTCCTGGAATCAGAAAAATCCTTATGATTAATTTTCCTGAGTTTCAGAATAAAATATTTACCTTTAGTGAATTTGCAGGTACTACAGATGAAATTGAGGATCCTTATGGTTTGGACATAAATGCTTATCATCGTACCTTTCTTCTATTGGAGAAAGGAATTAAACGAATTTTGGAAAGATTATAAGAAGATATACGCATTAATATATGGTTATATCTTCTTTTTTTGTGATTTATAGTTTAAAATTAATGGAGGTGTTCTTATGAAAATTGCATTAGGCAGCGACCATGCGGGTTTTCAATTAAAAAATGAAATTATCAGCCATCTTAAGGAAAAGGGATACGAACTGAAGGATTTTGGAACTTACGGCACCGACTCCTGCGACTACCCTGACTACGGGGAAGCCGTAGCAAAAGAAGTGGCTAACAAAAATTATGATTTTGGCATCCTTGTTTGCGGCACAGGCATTGGTATAAGCATAGCTGCGAACAAAGTGAAGGGTATAAGAGCTGCGCTGTGTGGTGATACCTTCAGTGCCCACTCTTGCAGAGAGCATAATGATGCCAATATTCTTGCTCTGGGTCAGAGAGTAGTTGGTACAGGTCTGGCACTAGACATTGTAGATGCATTTTTAAAAGCACAGTTTCTGGGCGGAAGGCATCAGAACAGAGTTAATAAAATAAATAATTTGGAGGTATAATAATGAGTAAAGTAACACAAATAGCACATCCACTGATATTACACAAATTGGCATTTATTAGAGATAAGGAAACTGGTTCAAAGGATTTCAGAGAGCTTGTTCAGGAAGTTTCCATGCTTATGGGATATGAAGTAACAAGAGACTTTCAATTGGAAGAGGTAGAAATTGAGACACCTATCTGTAAAACAAAGTGCAAAATGCTCTCTGGAAAAAAGGTGGCAATAGTACCTATATTAAGAGCAGGTCTTGGAATGGTAGATGGCGTTCTTAAGCTTATACCAGCTGCCAAAGTCGGTCATATAGGATTATACAGGGATGAAAAAACATTGAAGCCAGTGGAGTATTTCTGCAAGCTTCCACAGGATATAGGTGAAAGAGATATTATCGTAACTGATCCTATGCTTGCTACAGGAGGATCAGCTACAGATGCCATAAGCATGCTTAAAAACCGTGGAGCAAAAAATATCAGGCTTATGTGTCTTATTGCTGCACCTGAAGGAATAAAGACTGTAATGGATGCCCATCCTGATGTGGATATATATGTAGCAGCAATAGATGAAAAGCTTAACGAACATGGATATATAGTTCCAGGTCTTGGTGATGCGGGAGACAGATTATTTGGCACGAAATAGCTCTGGTAAAGGCGGCTGCATTATTATGGAGAGAAAAGATAAAAATAATTACTATCTGGATATAGCTGATACTGTACTTATAAGAGGCACATGCCTCAGAAGAAACTATGGTGCTATAATAGTAAAAAATGATGAAATAATTTCCAGCGGATACACCGGTGCTCCTAGAGGAAGGAAGAACTGCTGTGATCTTAACGTATGTCACAGGGAAGAGATGAAGGTTCCCAGGGGCACTCATTATGAGCTTTGCAGGTCAGTGCACAGTGAAGCTAATGCTATTATAAGTGCATCGAGGAGGGATATGCTGGGTGCAGTGCTGTATCTGGTAGGCAGGGATGCAAAAACCAATGAAATTGTAATAAACGCAAATCCTTGTGCTATGTGCAAAAGGATGATAATAAATGCGGGAATTGAGAAGGTTGTAATCAGGGATTCTGATATGGAGTACAGGGTAATCAATGTAAGCCGATGGATTGAAGATGATGATTCCTTAAAATGTGAATTGGGGTACTAGTATATATGAATAAGTTATACATATTAGCAGTAATTTCAGTGGTACTTTCCGCTCTTTTTACTCCGTTAGTAAAAAAAATTGCATTTAGGTTTAAGGTATTAGATGTACCCAGGGATAAAAGGAAGATACATAAGAAACCAATACCGCTGCTGGGAGGATTAGCTATATATTGTTCCTTTGTATTAACTCTGCTTTTGAAGGCCGGTGCTCTTTCCATGGCTGAAAAGGGCATAATTGTTGGAGCATCGGTTATAGTAGCAGGAGGCATAATTGATGATAAATTTGACATCAGGCCAAGGTATAAGCTTATATTTCAGACCCTGGCGTCCATAATTCTTATTTTATCCGGGGTTAAAATAACACTTATAACCAATCCTATGCTAACATCAAATCAGTATTTGAATATAGGGATTCTTTCCATACCGTTAACTATATTATGGGTCATTGGGATAACCAATGCTTTAAACCTTATTGATGGATTAGATGGTTTAGCTGCCGGGGTGGCTTTAATATCTTCAATTACTATCTTCATCATTGCAATAATAAATAAAAGAGCTGATGCGGCAGTTATGACTGCAATTCTAAGCGGTGCCATTCTTGGTTTTCTTCCTTACAATTTTAATCCTGCCACCATTTTTATGGGAGATACAGGAGCACAGCTTTTAGGCTTTCTTTTAGCTTCCATATCTATGGAGGGCACTATTAAGTCTGCTGCAGCATTTGCCATTGCGGTTCCTATTTTAGCTTTGGGAATTCCCATTTATGACACCATATTCGCTATGATAAGAAGGAAGATCAACGGAAGGCCAATAATGCAGGCAGACAGAGGCCATCTTCACCATAGACTAATGGATATGGGTTTTACCCAAAGACAGACCGTGGTCATTATGTATCTTATAAGTGCTATACTGGGCAGCTTTGCTATTATTGCAATGCAGATAAGCAATCAAAGGGCATACATGGTGCTTACCGCAGTGATGCTGTTATTGGTTTTACTGGCATGGAAATATGGTTTTTTCCAGCATAGAGAATAAATAAATTGGAGGAAGAGCATGAAAAGGATTAAGGTTATCACAATATTCGGCACCAGACCGGAGGCAATTAAAATGGCGCCGCTGGTAAAGGAGCTGGAAAGGTGCGGGCATATTGACAGCAAGGTTTGTGTAACAGCACAGCATAGGCAGATGCTGGATCAAGTGCTTGAGCTGTTTAATATTGCTCCGGATTTCGATTTAAATATTATGAAATCCAAACAAACACTAACAGGAATTACAAATAAAGTGCTGGAGGGACTTGCGGAAGTTTTTTCTAAAGAAAAGCCTGATATGGTACTGGTTCATGGTGATACTACTACTACCTTTGCGGGAGCTTTGGCTGCTTTTTACCAGAAAATAAAGGTAGGTCATGTAGAGGCTGGACTTAGGACTTTTGATAAATATTTCCCGTTTCCTGAAGAAATGAACAGGAAATTAACTGGTGCTATAGCCGACATACATTTTGCACCAACATCGGGCTCAAAATCCAATTTACTCCGGGAAGGGATTGATGAAACCCAAATATTCGTCACAGGAAATACTGTAATAGACGCTATGAGGTACACTGTATCAAAAGATTATGTTTTTGATACCTGTGAACTTAACAACATAGATTATGAAAATAAGAAAGTAATAATGGTAACAGCTCACAGAAGGGAAAACTGGGGTGCAGGTATAGAAAATATCTGTAACGCGTTAAAGTCAATTGCAACTGAAAACAAGGATGTGGAGATTGTTTATCTTGTACATTTAAATCCTGTAGTTAAAGATGTAGTACACAAAATACTTGGTGGCGTACCAGGTGTTCATTTGTTATCTCCCCTTGACACAAAGGAAACCCATAATTTGATGGATAAGTGCTATATGGTTATGACTGACTCCGGAGGATTACAGGAAGAGGCACCTCACCTGGGAAAACCAGTGCTTGTACTTCGCGATGTTACAGAAAGACCTGAGGCGGTGGAAGCTGGTACAGTAAAGCTGGTGGGAACGGACATGGATATGATAGTTGATTCGGCAAATGCACTTCTGAAGGATGCCGAATATTATAACGAAATGAGCAGGGCTATTAACCCGTATGGTGATGGTAAGGCATCCCAGAGGATTGTTAATGCCATATTAAGTTATTTTGATGCAAAGGATGTTACAATCAGCGAATTTAAATAAAAAATCAATTGTCATTTTTCTGAAATGTAAAATCAATTGTTGCAATTGTAAAGGATTTAATAATTATTTTTATAACAAATTGAATAAATATTATGACGATTATTAAAGAGTTTTAAAATTTTTAACAAATATTATGAATATTCATTATAATCAAAAATATGATATGATACCTTTAAATAATTTTAAAATTAAAGCAATTACGAAAAAATAAAAGGAAAATAGACAAAAGTATGTATTTTTCTGAAAAAATGATGTATAATTAGGGTACAAGGGCAATACAGGCCAAATGCAGGAGTTTATTAATAGCTCCTTAGATTATATAATAAGGTATCAAAATATGTTTCGGAGGAACTGAAAGTGAACGATGACGTAAGAATAATGTTCAGAAAAATAGCGATGTTTGACTTGATTATTGGTATTGTCTTATCTGTCATTGTTTGTATATTTTTTAGCAAATACCTAATTGTGTTTCTGCTAGGATTAATAGTTTCTCTTGCAAGTTTTTCAATAAACAGTTTTATGACCCAGTACGCTTATTCAGGACGTAAAAAGAATCCCACTCTAATTACTCTAGTAGGATTTTTTATTAGAGTTCTGTTAGTATGCGCTGTTGGGTTTTTAATTTATCATGGAAATACCATTAATGTGCTTGCTTATATGTTAGGGTATAGTTCTCATTTTATATCATTAACATTATATGGAATATCAATTAATAAAGAAGGGAAGTGATGAATTGGAAAAGCTAGAACCGTTATTTAGTATAAACATATTCGGGTACAGTTTTGGAGTGCCAGACAGTTTCCTGGTTATGTGGATTATCACAATTATAATAGCAATTGCTGCTATATTATTGGGTAGAAATTTAGAGAAAATTCCTAGCAAGAAGCAAAACATTGTTGAACTGGTTGTTGAAACAATAAACGGCCTGGTCAACGACAACATGGGACCCGGACACAAAGCATTTATTCCTTACATAGGATCATTGGCAATATTTCTTCTTCTTATGAACGTCATAGGCCTGATTGGTATTGAACCGCCAACAAGAGATTATAACATAGCTTTGGGACTGGCCTTAATGAGTTTTGTCCTGGTTCAGGCAAATGCTATTAAGAAGATAGGATTTGGCCATTATTTAAAAGGATACTTAAGTCCTTTCGCTTTTTTACTGCCGCTGAATCTAATTGAAAGGTTTGTACTGCCTATATCATTAAGTCTGCGACTTTTTGGTAATATGACAGCAGCTGTAGTTGTAGTAGGCCTTGTTTACAACGGATTATCCAGTATTGGCTGGTTCGCTCAGCTTGGCATACCACTGCCGGTACATTTCTTTTTCGACGTGTTTGACGCGGGAATGCAAATGTTTATCTTTGTTATGTTAACTATGATTAACATAAAGGTAATAGAAGAACATTAAATTTAATTTTTAGGAAAAATTAAGGAGGAAAAAACATGGGTATTGATTCACAATCATTTATATCAGGTATGGCATTATTAGGAGCAGGTATGGCTGCAATAGGTTGTTTAGGAGGAGGAATAGGCTGCGGAACTGCTGCAGGAAAAGCTGTTGAAGGAGTTTCAAGACAGCCTGAAGCAAGAGGACAGATTATCAGTACAATGATTATAGGTGCTGCTCTTTCAGAAGCAACATCAATATATGCTCTGTTAGTTGCATTACTATTATTCAGTAAAGGCTAAGATAGTACTTTGGTACTATTAAAATCTGGGCCTGAAGGGAGGCTTTGTGTGTAGATGGAAATAAATATTTCTCATATTATAGCGGTTATTATCAACTTTTTACTTTTGTACTTTATCTTAAGGCACTTCCTGTTTACTCCGGTTAATAATGCGATAGATAAAAGACAGAATGACATTGTTGAAAAAATAAACAAAACTGATGAAGATCTGACGAAAGCTGAAGCCTTGAGATTGGAAAATGAAAAGATTCTCTCCGGGGCGAAGGATGAAGGTAAAAATATAGTTGAAGACTATAAGAACAAAGCTGAAAAACTATCCTCTGATATAGAAAGTAAAGCCAGGACCGAGGCGGATGACATAATTAAAAGGGCAAGGGTTGAAGCTGACAGGCAGATGGAGAAATCTGCTGATGAAATGAAAAATCAGATTGTAGACCTGGCTGTTTTACTATCTTCAAAAGCTCTTGGTGAATCCATTGACGAAGATCAGCACAGGAGACTTATAAAGGACTTTATAGTTAAGGTAGGTATCTAATATGTATGAATTTTTAGATAGAAGATACGCACTGGCGCTATATCAAGTTGCAGAGGAAAAAGGAAAAGTAGATCAGTTTTTAGATGAATTAAAGCAGGTTGTGGGTATTATCAAGGGCGATGATAATTTTAAGCTTTTGATTGAGCACCCACAGGTAAGCACTTCAAATAAGAAAAAGTTGTTTGAAGACCTTTTTAAGAATAAAGTTGACGATGATGTGTTATCATTTTTTAATTTATTAATTGAAAAGGATAGAATACTTGAGCTTGATAACATGCTTTCACAGATGGAAAAAATTTATCTGGAAAAACATGATACAAGTATAGCTGAAGTAAGAACAGTACTTCCTTTAATTGAGGAAGAAAGAGTCGAGTTAATTGATAAGCTTCAAAAGAAGTTCAATAAGAAGATAATACTTCAGGAAGAAATCGACAAGGATATACTAGGTGGAGTTTATGTTAAAGTTGACAATGAGGTTATCGATGGTACTGTTAAGTCCAAACTCGAGGAAATGAAAAAATTAATGCTTAAGAGAGAATAGAGGTGAGCCTATGAACATAAAA
>CALBDU010000063.1 GCA_937927335.1 uncultured Clostridium sp. | reverse complement strand
TCCACCTTTTTCACCTGGTAGCCGTTTTGAACAAGTACCTTCAAATCCTCTACCAGTGTTTTAGGGTTACAGGAAACATATATTATATCCTTTGCATCAAATTTAATTACATAATCCAACGCCTTAGGATGTACTCCAGGCCTTGGAGGGTCCAGAATTATTACGTCTGGATTTTCCTTTACGTCCTTTATTACCTCGGCAATATCGCCTGCAATAAATTTACAGTTGTTTAGTCCATTAAGCTTTGCGTTTTCATTTGCGGATTTCACGGCCTCCTCGATAAGCTCTATGCCTACAACCTGTTTTGCCTTAGGGGCTACAATCTGGCCTATGGTGCCTGTGCCGCAGTAAAGGTCAAATACCACCTTGGAATTCACATTTCCCAGGAAATCTCGGACCATGCCGTAGAGCCTTTCAGCTCCTTTAGAGTTGGTCTGGAAGAAGGATTCAGGCTTTATTATGAAATTAAGGTCAAAAAGCCTTTCAGTAATATAACCCCTTCCATAAAGTATTTCCACTTTGTCGGCCTGCACCACATCAGACAGGCTGTCGTTTACAGAATGAAGTATGCCTGTCAAGGTTCCCTTATATGGCAGTGCCTTTAAAATTTCTGCCAGCTCTGTAAAATCAAATTCAATCTGGGAGGTGGTGAATATATTAATTAATATTTCGCCAGTATTTTTGCCCTTCCTTATAACAAGGTTCCTCAAAAAGCCTTCCCTTTTCATTATCTTATAATGAGAAAGCTGCTTTTCCCTGAAATATCTCACTGCAGTATCCACGATTATTCTGAAATCCTCATCCACGATCTGGCAGCACTCAGTATTTAAAATGCCAAAGCTCATACCCTTTACGTGCATTCCAAGGGTGAGGTCTCCGCCTTTTCTAAAATCCCCAAAGGTAAACTCCATTTTGTTCCTGTATTCATATTCCTCCGGGCTTCCCTGGATTCCTAAAAATTCAAAGCCCTCAATGCCTGCATTTTTAAACAGCTCCAGTACTTGATCCTTCTTAAATTCCAGCTGTTTTTCATAGGTTAAATTCTGGGAAACACATCCACCGCAGTCACTAAAATGTGGACATGCAGGTAAAACTTCATAGTCTGCAGCTTCAAGTATTTCTAAAACCTTGGCTTCAATATTGTCACCCTTCTTTTTTGTAACCCTGGCCAAAACTTTTTGTCCGGGGAAAGCATTTTTGATTTTAACCTTTTTTCCTTCGTAATCAGCAACTCCAAAGCCTGGGAACTTGGTTTTTTCTATTTTAAATTCGTATTCATTTCCTTTTTTCAACTGTAATTCTCCATTCTATTCTTCTTTGTTTTTTATATAAATTTCCGCTATCCTCTGACCAAAGGTGCTGGTCTTCCTTGAGGACTGCATTACTGTATTATAAACTACAGATACTATAATTATCAATATTAAGAGCATACTTATCATATCCGCTACAAACATTCCCAGCAGCACCCTTAAAAGCAGGTCACCAACCAGGAGAATCGTTACTGATATAGCCAGGATTATAAGCATATCTATTGCATTTGCCTTAAATGCAGTCAAAAAAGTCACTGGCCCTTTGATTTTCGTCTTTTTTTGAGACATTTGAATTCCTCCATGTTTTTTATATGTGATATACTAATTATGCAATATTATTCTCTTCAAGTAAATATTGTAACACTTTATTCACATATTATTTAAATATTTTTCACATTTACTCACTATAATTTTAATGATTACAGTATTGGAGGCAGTCATGCTAAAAAAGTTTATTTTTAATTATTTAGATATAGTATTATTTTTTGTTTTAATTCTCTTTAAGGTTTTAAGCTATGGCAGACAGGTGATGCCCACGTACTTTTCCTATGGCGCCATTCTTCCTCAGGTTATCTCCTCCATAGTTATCATTATTGCTTTGTCAATACTTATGAAAGCTAAGACCAGAAGAAGATTTCTCTATTTCTGCAATTTCTTAATCACCCTTTTTATTATCGGTGATATTACATATTTCAGATATTTCAAGGATGTAATTTCAATTCCCGTTCTGATAAATGGCATTATGCTTGGAGCTGTGGAAAGCAGCGTAGGCAGCCTTTTTCATGTAAAGGACCTGCTATACGGTATTGATCTTGTAACAATTTATCCTCTGTTGAATCTAATACCTAAAACTGAACCAGTTAATATCAAATTCAAGTGGAAAGCTATTGCATGTACTGCTTTAGCTATTGTATGCTGCACAATAAACGGATTTAAATTTTATCAGCTGTCTGTTGAACAGCCCAGGCTGTTAAGCACCATGTACAACCGGGTTTATGTGGTACAAAAATTAGGAACTATAAATTATCATTATCTTGATACCTTCAACACCCTGTGTTCTGCTGTTTCAAGACGGGTGCCCATATCCCAGACGGCGGAAACCCAGATTCAAACCTTTTTGCAGTCAAACCAGCCAAGTGCAAGCAGCTATACCGGCATGGCCAAAGGTAAAAACCTTATAGTGATTCAGGTGGAGGCTTTGCAGCAGTTTGCAATAAACAGCAAGGTGAATGGAGTTGAAGTTACTCCTAATTTAAATAAATTTATTGGCAAAAGCCTTTACTTTGACAATTATTTTTATCAGGTTGCTGCAGGGGGGACCTCTGATGCAGAATTTATATCAAACAATTCGCTTTACCCGGCATCCTCTGGAGCTGCTTATTTCCTGTATGCAGGCAATACCTTCAATTCCCTTCCAAAGGAGCTTAAGGCTGCAGGCTATGATACAACTGCCATGCATGGCTATAAGGAGACCTTTTGGAACAGGAATGTAATGTATAAAAATTTTCAATTCAATAATTTTTACAGTGAAAATAATTATAATATAAATGAAACTGTTGGCCTGGGCTTAAGCGACAAATCCTTCTTAAATCAGTCCCTGGATAAGATAAACAATCTTAAGAAGCCCTACTTTAATTTTATGATAACCTTAAGCAGCCATTATCCCTACGATGATGTTAAAAATTACGGCAGCTTTGATGTTGGAAACCTTGATGGCAGCCTTCTTGGGAATTACCTGAAAGCCATTCATTATACAGATGAACAGCTTGGCATGTTCCTTGAAAAACTGGATCAGAAAGGTATTCTAAAGGAAAGCGTGGTGGTTATATACGGCGACCATTATGCAATTCCCAGGGATTCTTTTAAACAGCTGGCTGATTTTGAAAATATAGCTGATATGACCGACCTTAACTGGATGAAGCTTCAGAAGGTGCCTCTTATAATTCACTTTCCTGACCAGTCCGTTAAAGGTATAAACAGTATATATTCAGGCCAGGTGGACCTTTACCCAACCTTGGCAAACCTGTACGGACTTAATGTAAAAAGTCTCATGGGTAAGGATCTGCTTAACTCCAGTTCGGGAAATGTGATTTTTAGAAACGGCTCCTTCATTAATGACAAGGCATATTACAATTCACAAAACAACACATATTATGATGTTAAAACCGGCAGTATACTACATGAAACTCCTGTCCTTAAGGACCAAAAGGAGGATACCGCCAATAAGCTTGGTTATTCGGATAATATATTAAAACATGACTTACTTAAGAAATTTGAAAGCAATTAGGTGTTACTATGCTTACTATGATATTTTTATGTACTGCGGGCTTTCTTGGAGCCCTGGTGGATTCCATTGCCGGGGGCGGCGGAATAATCACTGTGCCTGCTTACCTTATGGCAGGAATGCCGCCCCACATTGCCCTTGGAACCAACAAGTTTGCTTCCTCCTGTGCGTCCCTTACCAGCTCTGTAAAATTTGCGCAGTCCAGCAAGGTGGATTTTAAGCTGCTGAAGCTGCTTGCGCCCTTTACCCTTATAGGAGCATTTTGCGGTGTATCAGCCGTTCTTGTTCTTAAGGCTGATTTTCTAAGCACTATTGTACTTATAATGCTGGTTGGAGTAGCTTTATACAGCCTTTTTTTCAAAACTGTTGGCATGGAGGATAACTTCAAGGGTTTAAATAAAAAAAATGTGATCCTTGGAATTTTTCTTGCTTTCGGCCTGGGCTTTTATGACGGCTTTTTCGGTCCCGGAGCAGGTTCCTTCCTGATATTTGGAATGATAAGCATCTATGGTTTTGATTTTGTCAGAGCTGGTGGTAATTCCAAGGTACTGAACTTTTTAAGCAATGTAATGTCTCTCATTATATTTGCATTTAATTTTCAAATAAATTATATGATTGGGGTGCCGGTTGCAATTTCAATGATACTGGGAGCCCGCTTCGGTACCAGTCTTGCTCTTAAAAAAGGGGCCAGGCTTATGAAGCCTATTTTTGTAACCATGTCACTTTTGGTGGCAGTTAAAATGTTATATGGTATAATATTTAAGTAAAAGAATATTTTATGAGAGGGGTATTTTTTATGCAAAGAATTAAGGTTAACATGGAACTGATGGAGGCCATGCTTTATTACTGGCAGGCTACCAGCGAAAAAGAAAAGGTATCAGAAAAGTATCTAAATGATGTTACTGCCATGCCAGGACTAGCTCTTGCCTATGACAGCGAGTTTAACGCAGAATCAGTAAGAAGGGTGTTAAGCGCAATTACAAACAGGGAGCCTTTCCAATCAAAGATTAAAAAGGAAAGCAAGTTCTGGAACAACAATATGTGGATGATGGAGGATCTCTCCTACACAAACAGCATTATTCAGCCTTTAAAAAAGCTTAATCTGGACCATCTTCTGGAATCATTAAAGGACAAGGTTGGTTACGAAGAGGTCGAGGTTGTATTTTCACCGCTGACTCTGGAAGAATACATAATTAAGGATAACAAGTTAATTATAAACTTCTTCAGGATTATGCCTGATTTTGAGGGTAACCTTAAAGTTGGGGAATGTGCCTTAGATAAATACATAGAGGAAAAATTAGGCGAAGTAAAATAATTGAAGCTGTATCCGGCACCGGATACAGCTTTTATCTAATTGTTAAGATATTCATCAATGGCTTTGGCAGCCTTTTTACCTGCACCCATAGCAAGTATTACAGTGGCGGCTCCTG
>CALBDU010000062.1 GCA_937927335.1 uncultured Clostridium sp. | reverse complement strand
TTCAACACCGGCACAGCCTTGAGGCTCTATATGAAAAGCCCCTAAAAGAGCAGCAGCTTCTTCAAAGGTAAGCACATAATCAATATACTCCCTTATTCCTTCTTTCTTAATTTCTGATTTTTTAGCTGTACATGGTCCTATAAACACCACCAGAGAATCCTTAAAGCTGTTTTTAATCATCCTTCCACAAGCTGCCATGGGAGATATTGTTTCAGAGATCCTGAGTGCCTCATTGGGATATTTCTTTTCAATAAAACTAACAAAGGCAGGACAGCAGGAGCTGGTCATATACTTATCACCCCTGTTAAGCCTTTCCTGAAGTTCCTCACCTTCATGAAGAGCAACGGCATCTGCTCCTAAAGCAGCTTCATAAAGATCCTTAAAGCCAGCTTTTATAAATGCCTCCCTAAGCATGTCAAAATTCACACCAGGACCAAATTGGCCTGCAATGGCTGGAGCTGCCACCGCAAATATTTCTTTTCCCTGCATTAATGCTTTTGTCACATTTACTATATAGCTTTTATCAGATATTGCACCAAAAGGACAAGCTGCCATACATGCGCCGCAATTAATGCAATCATCCTGATTAATCATTGCTTTTTTATCTCCGGGATTTATGTCCAAAGCACCGGTAGGGCATGATTTTTTACAGGGTCTCATCACTTCAGCAACAGCATTATAGGGACATTCCTTTTTGCACATTCCACATTCCCTGCACAGCTCCTGGTTTATATAAGCTCTTCCAGCAACAGTGGTTACAGCACCAACTGGACATACCTCCATGCATTTATGCTGTATGCATCCTCTGCAAGCTTCTGTTACCATAAATCTATCAATGGGACAATTATCGCAGGCAGCAGGAAGTACGTACATAATCTGCTCGTCATCCATTATATTAACTAAATCCTCAGTAACATTATCATTTGGCATATTGCCTGATGCCAGCTGTGCCCGTTCGTAAACCACAGCTCTTTCTTTATAAACGCAGCACCTGTACTGGGGCTTGTCGCCATTAATAATGCTATATTGTATTTTCTCCAATTCTCTCTTATTAACTCTGTCTTCCTTAGCCAAAACAGCAATTTCTTTCAAGATAAGATATTTCAACCTTTTTAATTGAGTTTCAAAATTCATATATAACCCACCTCTACATATTTATATCTCTATTATATTATTAGTACAGTTATATTGCAATATGTAGTACAGATTTATAATATCAATATTACTAAGGCTATTATGTATATACAGAAACATTTATTTTATATAACAAAGAACAGCTTGCGCTGTTCTTAAATCTTAATATTATTTTCTCTGGCATAGTAAAAGAGATATTGCTGCGCAAAGCCTGACAACTCACCAAATTTATCGATGCCAAATTCGCGTATTTTCTTTAAGGATAATTCTGGCGCCAGATAGAAATGCTGCATTGCCCTCTTTACCCATACATCCACTGGAAAGGCGGAATGTTTCCCCATGGAAAACAGCATAATGCAATCAGCAACCTTCGGACCTACCCCTGAAAAATTCTGCAGCTCCCTGTGACAGCTTTCTGCCTCCTGACAAATAATCCAGTTTAAATCATATTCCTTATTATAAAGAGCCTGTACCGTGTCATGAATATATTTAGCCCTGAATCCTATTCCACAAGACTGTAATTCAGCTGTATCGGCATTTTTCATTTCTTCAAGGCTTGGAAATGCATAGTATTCCTTACCCTTGTATGATATTTTTTTTCCCCACTTTTTACATATATTATTTATTCCACGTTTTATCATAGGTATTCTGTTATTTGATGATATTATAAAGGATAAAACCAGTTCAAAGGGTTCCTGGTTCAGTATCCTTATTCCGTATCCGAATTCCACAGCTTTATTTAGCAAAGGATCTTTGCTGAGAATTTCCTTTATAGTTCCATAATCCCTGTATAAATCAAAGTAGCTTGCCCAGGTTTCCCTGAATTCATCTTCATTTATATTATAAATTATCAGATCGTTTTCTTTTTTTTCAACCTCAAGCACTTTACCATATGCTACTCCGATGTAATTGCCGCTATCCTGCCTTTCCCATCTGAAACACTGTCCGCACTCAAATATGTGTGTAAGGTTAAAATTCCTTACGTTTCGTACAATAATTCCGCCTTCAAATTTATCAACAAAATTAAAATCCATTACTGCCTCCTGTTAAAAATGCTGTATTAGAAAATT
This sequence comes from uncultured Clostridium sp., assembly GCA_937927335.1. Classification (GTDB taxonomy): domain Bacteria; phylum Bacillota; class Clostridia; order Clostridiales; family Clostridiaceae; genus UBA699. The sequence continues at coordinate 130 of CALBDU010000062.1, read as the reverse complement.
CTAATACAGCATTAAAACTATTTGCTTAAATATTCATCAATGGCTTTAGCAGCCTTTTTGCCAGCACCCATCGCTAGTATTACAGTGGCGGCTCCTGTTACAGCGTCTCCTCCTGCATATACCTTTTCTT
>CALBDU010000061.1 GCA_937927335.1 uncultured Clostridium sp. | reverse complement strand
CAATTCTCCGGTTTCACCTTCTAAAACCTCACGGCCGTTTTCATCAAGAATCCAGTATTTAAGTGAGCTTTTAATTTTTCCAATGGGATAAGAGGAAGCTTCATCGATGATAAGACAGCTTGATATGAAGCTGCAAAGCTCCGAGGAAGCATATACATTTCTTATGTTATAGTGCCTCTTTTTAAGGTTCCTTGCAGATTCGCTACCTACCAGCAGTGTTTTAAGGGTGTTATTGTCTGAATCCAGTTTTATATATTTAGCTGCCATATGTGGCGGCAAATATGTGAAGGTGATTTTATTTTCCTTGTAATACTCAGCCAGGGCTTTTATATCCCTTCTGATTTCTTCCGGAACTATATTTATTGTACAGCCAATTGCAAGAGGAGTAAGAATGTCGTTAAGTGCAGCAACAAAGCAGAAGCTTGGGAAAACACCGAAAACATCATCCATGGTTATACCAAGCTCGTCATGGCTGGCAATGAGGGCTGCAATATTTTTATGCTCAATCATAACTCCCTTGGGATTGCCTGTGGAGCCTGAAGTATATATTACTGCAGCTAAATTATCAGGTCTGCAGGCCATTGGTTTTCCATGGGCCATGGTATGAAGGCTGTCCATAAATTCTTCAGTAATTATTAAAGAGGTTTTACAATCCTTAACCATGAAATCAAGTCTTTCCTGAGGATAATATGAATCCAGCAGAAGGAAGGCAGCACCAGCCTTTAAAATACCTATAATTGCTGTGACGGATTCTATGGATCGTCCCATTTTAATAGCGATTACATCTTCAGGGCCCAAATGTTTACCTGCAATACACTGTGCTACTAATGAGGATCTTTCATCCAATTCTTTATAAGTGAGAAATTTATCCTTAAGAATAACAGCTGCTTTTATGCTGTTTTTTATAGCTGTATCCCTGAAAAGCTCACAAAACATATTGTTGCAATTCACTAATATCATCCTTTCTAAAAATAATAACATATCCCTGTTATAATATTAGCAATTTTTATACCAAATAAGGCAAAATAAAATTCATAATGTTGTTCATGCTTAGCAGATGCCGGTACTATTATATTATAAAATATTTAATCCAATGTAAACTGTGAATTATTTAGCAATTCCTATATATTTTGTATAATAAATATACAAATAAAAAGCAGGCGGTATTTCAACGCTGCCTGCTAAATAAATATTATATATTTATGCCAGTTCTTTTTCACCTTTATACTGAGTGAATGCATCAATAAGCATAGGCACTACTTCGTTGACATCGCCTACTATGCCATAATCAGCTACATTGAAAATAGGAGCCATGGCATTCTTGTTTATTGCTATGATAATATCCGATTGGGACATACCGGCGAGATGCTGTATAGCACCAGATATTCCACATGCGAAATATATTTTAGGCTTAACAGTGGTTCCTGTCTGGCCAACCTGGTTTCCGTGGTCAATCCAGCCCGCGTCAACAGCTGCCCTGGAAGCTCCTACAGTACCTCCCAAGGTATCGGCAAGCTGTTTCAGCATCTTAAAGCCATCTGCACAGCCAAGGCCCTTGCCGCCGGATACAATTATTTCTGCATCTGTTAAGGAAACCATGTCCTTTTTATGCTTAACCACTTCCATTACTATTGTTCTTATATCATCCTCAACCAGTTTCAAATCCACGTATATAATATTACCCTTATTATTTTCATTCCTGGCTGCCTTTTCCATAACTCCAGGTCTTACTGTAGACATCTGGGGCCTGTGGTTTGGACACACAATAGTAGCCATAAGGTTTCCGCCAAAAGCAGGACGAGTCTGCTTAAGCTTTTTATCTTCAGGATCTATCTCAAGCTTTGTGCAGTCTGCTGTAAGACCTGTGTTTACCCTGGCTGAAATTCTTGGAGCCAGATCTCTGCCTATATGAGTAGCTCCATATAACACTATCTCAGGCTTGTATTCATTTATTGCGTCACATAATACCTTGGCATATCCGTCTGTGGTGTAGTTTTCAAGCAAAGGACTTTCGGCAACATAAACTTTTTCTGCACCGTATTCAATGAGCTCCTTTGCCAAAGGGGAAATATTGTGGCCTATAAGGAAGGCACAGAGCTCTGAACCTGTTTCTCCGGCAATTTTTTTGCCTTCACCTAACAATTCTAAAACCACAGGAGTAATAACACCGTGTCTTTGTTCTGCATATACCCATACATTTTTATATTGGTTTATATTTTCCATAGTCAGCCTCCGTTAAATAATATGTTTTTGTTTCAGGTCGCACATAAGAGCATTAACCTTTTCCTTCAATGTACCTTCAAGCATAACACCCTTTCCCTTAGGCTCAGGTGTAAAGGATTTGAATACCTTGGTAGGAGATGCTTTTAGTCCGATAGTTTCAAGATCAACAGCAATATCATTTACGCCCCATACCGGGATTTTCTTGCTATAAGCTTCGTAAATTCCTTTTACATTCATGTACCTTGGCTTGTTTAATTCCTTAACTGCTGTGAGAAGCACAGGAGTTTTAACCTTAATTAGCTCATAGCCGTTTTCAAGCTGTCTTTGTACAGTTACTTCATCACCGTTGATTTCGAATTCCTGCACATAAGTAACCTGAGGAAGTCCAAGCTTTTCAGCTATCTGTGGACCAACCTGGGCAGTATCACCGTCTATAGCCTGCCGTCCTGCAAATATTATGTCAAAATTTCCTGCACTTTTTATGGCAGCAGATATGGTATTTGAGGTAGCCCAGGTGTCAGCGCCGCCAAAAGCTCTGTCGCTGACTAAAATTGCTTCATCTGCTCCCATTGCAAGACATTCCCTCAGCATGTCATCAGCCTGGGGTGGCCCCATGGATAAAACGGTTACTTTCACGTCATCATATTTATCTTTGATTTTTAATGCTTCCTCCAATGCGTTTGCATCATCCGGATTAAGAATGCTTTCCACACCGTCTCTTATTAAAGTTCCCTTAACCGGATCTATCTTAACTTCATTAGTATTAGGAACCTGCTTTGCACATACTAATATATTCATAGTGTCCTCCTTCTTATTTACCTAGAATATGTCCTGCTATGACAACCTTCTGTATTTGTGAAGTACCTTCATAAATAGATACTATCCTTGCATCCCTGTACATTCTTTCAATGTCATAATCCTTCATGAAGCCATATCCACCGTGAAGCTGCAAGGATCTGTAGGCTACATCGTTGCAAAGTTCACCACAGTAGTATTTAGCCATGGCTGCTTCCTTTGAATATGGTTTTCCTGAATCCTTTTTAAGGGCTGCATCGTAAACCAGTAGTCTGCCGCACTGAATTTTTGTAGCCATATCTGCCAGCTCAAACTGGGTATTCTGGAGCTTTGAAATTGGCTTTCCAAACTGAACTCTTTCCTTGGAAAATTTAACTGCTTCATCAAAAGCGCCCTGGGCTATGCCAAGACCCTGTGAAGCAACTGTTATTCTACCGGAATCAAGGGTAGCCATACATATTTTGAAGCCCTGGCCTTCCTTACCCAGTAGATTTTCCTTGGGAACTCGTACATTTTCCATAACTATGTCGCAGGTTTTGGAGCCTCTGATTCCAAGCTTATCTTCAACCTTGCCTCTTGAAAAGCCTTCCCAGCCTGCTTCAACTATAAATGCGCTGATGCCGCCTACACCCTTGGCCTTAGTATCTGTTTTTGCAAATACAGTGATAAAATCACACACAGGGCCATTGGTTATAAAGCACTTTCTGCCGTTTAAAATATAGTAATCGCCGTCTTTCTCGGCTGTAGTGGTAATTGCAGCGGTATCGGAACCTGCACCAGGTTCTGTTATTCCAAAGGCTCCAATCATAGTGCCTTCTGCCATCCCTCTTAAATATTTCTGCTTCTGAGCTTCATTGCCAAAAAGCATTAAAGGACCTCCAGAAAGGGAGTTTGGCATAATCTGTGAAACAGATGAAGCACATACCCTTGCTATTTCCTCTGTTACTATAGCGTTGGACCTGGTATCACCGCCGCATCCGCCATATTCTTCCGGTATAGTTATACAATTAAATTTGTACTTAATAATTTTTTTTGCTAATTCTTCCGGATATTTGCCTGTCTGGTCAATTTCTTGGGCATAAGGTGCTATTTCATTTTCAGCAAATTCACGGGCTAGTTTTCTTAGCAGTTCATGTTTCTTTTCGAACATATTAATCCTCCATCCTAAAGTGATATTTTTGTATAGTTGATGTTAAAAGCAATTAGTGTGCCAAAGTCTTGAAACCTTGAAAAATACTGTGTTTAACAATTTTTAATTTAAATTTGTATACTAAATATACATAAATATTTTTGAAACCTTAAAAAACTATATATTATGTATACAGCAGGCTTCATACTCTTTTATGATGGCTTTCACCAGCTCCTGGCAGGTTAATATTTTATGGATGAGACCCACAACCTGCCCAGCAGGAATCAATGCATTTTCCACATTATTTGTTCCATAGCTTTCCATGGCATTATAGCTATGCATATATGATAGAATTTCCTTAGCAGGGGCGCCATTTTGTTCAAGCTCAAGTATTTTCAGGCTTTGCCTTGTTTTAAGGCATCTAAAAGCATTTTTAAGGGATTTGAATACAACTACAGTATCAGTGCAGTGGGAATTTAAAATTCTTTCTTTTACCTCTTTGCTGAATATTGACTCCTGGGTTGCTGCAAACACGGTGCCCATTAATATTCCTTCAGCACCTAAACGTAATGCTGCAGCCATAGCCTGACCGGTTCCTATACCTCCAGCTGCTATAACAGGGATGTTTACTCTTTGAAGGGTTTCCTGAAGGTTTACAAACAAATCCAGTTCCTTCATGCCTGGATGGCCCCCTGCGGCATAGCCCACAAGGATAACTCCATCTGCACCGGCGTCTTCTGCTTTTTGTGCAAATCTGGACGCCACTGCCTTGTGAAGCACCTTGATATTATTTTTTTTCAGCCTTTCTATATATATGGAAGGGTTATTTCCCGCAGTTTCCACCACAGGTATTTTTTCTTCTATAATTACATCAATGTAATCATCAGTAAGATTTGTTTTTGATTCTGCCAAAAGTGATATATTTACTCCGAAAGGCTTATTTGTATGGTTCCTGGTTTCAATTATCTGTTCCCTCAGAGCTTTACTGCTCCCCAGGTGATTTGAGGACAGGAAAGCCAGGGCCCCCGCATTGCATACCGAGGATACAAGCTTCCACTCTGATAATCCGAATAGCCCTCCGCATAAAATAGGATATTCAATTCCAAGCATTTTTGTAATTTTAGTTTCCATTAAAATACCTCCGCTTTCTTTTTTAATATTCACAGCAAAACCTGTTCCACAGGATAAAATGGGCTGTGTTTACAAAGTAAACAAATGAAGTGAATTAAACCATATTTAGTGTATAATTTATATATAATTGGACAAGGCGTGGATGGATTATGTTAAAAAAGTGATAATCTAAAAAATATTAAGCTTGTATTTAAGCCTGCATCCATAGGTTTTGGAAATAAGTTGGCATGGATTTTGCTTTGTTTAATACTCGGATTTAGTAAAAAACTAAACTTTCATAAAAAATTGATATAGGAGGAAACTTTAATGAATGAAAATGCTAAATT
>CALBDU010000060.1 GCA_937927335.1 uncultured Clostridium sp. | reverse complement strand
AATCTTTACATTATAGTTCCTATATCAAAGTTACTAATCCTTTATGATTCGTTCACCAATTTTCGCTATTTTGTGCATAATAAATTATTTATAGACTTCAATTTTCATTTCTACAGGCATACCCATTCTACAATGCTTTTGGAAGCTTATGCGAACATTTAAAACATCCATAAAAGACTCGGACATAAGCTCGCTATAAGATTACCATAATACAACTTTATTTTTTCCTGTATTTTTAGCAAGATAGAGATTCTGATCCGCCTTCCGTATCAATTCATCCTTTGTTAAACAAGGCGACATGCAATAGGCAGCACCAACACTTATGGTTAGATTGCCCTCGGGCTGAGTATCCTGATACTTGAATTCATAGTCTTCCACTGTTTTTCTGATCTTTTCTGCTGCTATTTCCACTCCTTTGGCCGGAGTATGGCAACAAATAACAGCAAATTCTTCTCCACCGTAACGGCATAGGATATCTTCATTAAATAGTATTTCACTAACAATTTTGACAATGGTTTGCAATAGTTCATCTCCAGCCTGATGACCGTTCAAATCATTATATATTTTGAAATAATCGATGTCGAACATAATTAAACCGAAATGATATTCAGAATTTATAGCTTCAACATTACAGTTCTCCAATTTATTAACCCGCCTTATTTCCTGATCCAGCAGTTCGTCAAAAAAATAGCGGTTATAAATCTGGGTAAGCCAATCTTTTGTCGCCAGGCTCTGTAGCTTTTCATTGAGTCGCATCACTTCTTCCAGATTCTTTTTTTGTTCCGTAATATCTTTGATAAGGAGTATGGTACCCACATGACTATCTTTTACAATAACCGGGGTGATTTCCCCCAGATAATAATTTACAGTACCCTTGGAACTGCGTTGCATTTCAAAACTTACTTTTGCCTGCTCCTCAATTGCCTCACTTACCAAAGAAAAAAACTTCATCTGGTCAAAATCTGGACAGTTTTGTTTCATTACCTCACTAATCCCCGCTTTCCTGGAAACACCAGACCAAGTCACTTCAAAGACATTATTGAAATCGATGATTTCGTATTCTTCATTAAAGACTACGTAGGCGTCAGAAATGATATCAACAACTTTTTGCAAAGCAATGGGAAGAATACTTAAAAATTTATATTTCACAATGGCAAGAATAAAAATAATAATTGTAACAGAAAAAATGACGTTTTCCAAAGCGGCAGACCAGTTAAAGATATGAAAGGTGCTGAATGAATCAGCAATCAATGAAATTGAAAGGGCGAAAAAAATAAGCATTGCTTGTTTAGAGAAAAATCCATAATTTTTCACAGCAAAATGTAAAAAGCAAAAGAGGCCAATTCCAATGCATAAATAGGAATAGACCGTATGAACGGTAAAATAAAACCCATAATCCTGCTCTGATGGTATCAGGCTAAAGGTTGTATAAAAAAAATGATGATACTGATTAGTATATAACACTACTAAAGAAATAAAAGGTACAACAAAAAGCAGAGCATATTTCCATGTAAATCTTATTCTAGTTTGTGAAAAAATTAAGCCGGTAAACAAGATTGCAATGGATACAAAAATAATACCTGTAAAATATATTCTTTCACTGATAGCCAACAGCCAAGGTGTACCTGGAAATGAAATCCAGCAAAGTACAGAAGTATTCCAAATTAAGAGGCTGATTGCAATAGCCAGCACGGCATAGTGAATCTGTTTTTTATTGTTTTTCATGGCAATCAATAGCATTAAAACTAGCACTAACATGATTGAAACCACTAACAGAAACTGATATATTATCATTGAAATTCCTCTCTTGTAGAATTGTTATTCACCTGAAATTGCTATTTAAAACATCCAACGAACACAAATCCTGCCTATTTTACAAGCATATTTCAGTAAGGTCTTAAGTAAAAACCTCAAGTACCTTTATTCTTTATATCGGTCTTTTGCCCATTGACTTTAGAGACTTTTCAGCGTATTTAAAACACCTTATATTCTAGAATAAATAACACTACTCATGCTTATACTATATTTTATAATGATAATTATAATATGAGGTGAGAAATATGGATAAAAATGCTAAGCATCATGGCCACAATCATAATATTGCATGTGAGGTACCTGAATGCAGATATCATGATACTGAAAAAAATTACTGTACATTAGAAGGAATTAAAATTGTAAAACATGAGTCAAGGGCTAACACCATTGAATCTACTGATTGCGGAAGCTTCGAAAAATCATAAACAGTCAAAAATAATTTAGCAACATCTTAAACTAAATAATTAATTCAAATTGCAGTATTTAGCTTATGTGACATCAACCTTTTTACTTAATATTTGCATATTAAAAGCGTCCTTCAATTTCTCGAAAGACGCTTTCTTCTAAATTTTATTATAATCCACAACTTAGATTGTTTTGTTGGAAACTATATTAAAGCTTAAGGCCTGCCTGATATCCCTCCTGAATAGCTACAAGAGCATTACCTGCTTTTACAGCGCTGCCAACTACATAAACCTCTTTGCAATTTGCCTTTGCAACTTCCTCAAGTGGATTATCAGTTTTGTAACCAAATGCTGATACTACTGTCTAGGGTCAATTTTACCCAAAAAGGGGTACCTTTTTAATTTTTTCTGCATTACCACTGCATATGAAAATAGGCTCTATCACAACTAAAGGTTTAGTTTTAACAAGGTATTTAAAAAATGTCCTGTTTGCTTCTTTATATAATAATATTACTCGTTGCTTTTCTTGAATCCATAAGCTATAAAGATGAATCCAATGATAATAAACAAAGCAAATAGGTAATATGTATACGAATGCTTAAAACAATCTCCCTTAGGAGTTGAATAAAACAAGGTTTCTTCCAGATTTCCTATTGCAACACCTAATACACCACTAATTAGAAACCCGCATACAGTAATTATTTCTCTAATTTCTTTCATTTAAACCTCCAGTTTAATTTTCATTTTATTGTACAAATGTATTTATGGTTCCTTGAATGTGAGTAATGCTTCCTACTGTGCTTAAACCAAAGA
>CALBDU010000059.1 GCA_937927335.1 uncultured Clostridium sp. | reverse complement strand
ACGAGATTCAAGTGTGACTGGAGTTCAGACGTGTGCTCTTCCGATCTGGTTAAGGCTGACTAAATTATATCCTTAATTGAATACTTCCATAAATTCTTCGTAGCTCTCTATATATCTGAAGTTATCCTTTTTCTCAAGTTCTTTAATAATGGCTTCTGCAGCTCCTCCGGTAAAGTCTATTTGGGAATGCCTTCTTTTCATATAAACAGGCCTGTCTGTGCTTAGCAGAAGTTCAAGATTTTTTATATTGCCCCTGCCATAGGGAACATCCGACACCAGGAGAACATCTGCCGATTCCGCCAGCCTTTTATTTTCCTGCAATTCTTTATCTCCTGCATTTGAAAAGGGGGGTACCTCTATGCACCTTATCCCAAGCATCCTGCAAATTTCTCAGTCACTGTCCCCCCGGTTCAGCACCCCACAGGTAACCTGCGCCCCAAGGGAATTTATCCTCTCAAGGATTTTTTCACCGCTTCCTCCGCCGCACACAACATGGACCCTGATTTGGCTAAGGCTGCTGTTTTCCTTCATAACCCTGATGGGGACTACTTCCCTTGCAGATAAAAGCTTGTTTTCCCTTACCACCATCTCCATTTTGTACATCTGGCTCAGATACTTTTCACTGATAACCTCTTCAGGACTTCCTTCTGCAAGAATTTCACCCTCATTTAGAAGTATTATCCTGTCACTGAACCGTGAAGCCATATTGATATCGTGAAGCACAGCTACTATGGTTAAGTTTCTTTCAGCCTGAAGCTTTTTTGCCAGCTCAAGGACTTCCAGCTGCTGGTGTATATCCAGATGGGACGTAGGTTCATCCAAAAGTATTATCCTTGTCTGCTGGGCAATTGCCCTGGCTATAATTACCCTCTGCTTCTCCCCGCCGCTGAGTTCGTTGAAAAGCCTGTTTCTAAGCTTCCAGGTATTAGTCATCATCATGGCGTCCTGGACTATATCCAGTTCATGCTGCCTGGAAATTTTTCTATGGTACATGTGAGGATTTCTTCCCATGGCTGCAATGTCAAATACACTGAATTCAAAATCCGTATTAAACTCCTGAGGCACCACTGCTATAAGCCTGGCTCTTTCTTTTTTCGAAATGGTACTGCTGTCCCTGCCGCTGATGAATATGTTCCCCTTTTTTATATCAACTGAATCCGTTATAGCCTTTAACAGGGTAGATTTTCCTGTTCCGTTAGGCCCGATTATTGCCAGAAATTCCCCTTCATCTACGTGAAGATCAATATTTTTCAGTATTATTTTATCTCCGTAGCCAATATTAAGCTTTTCAATTTTTATTTTTATTATTTTATCCATTATTTATCCCCCTGCCCGTTTTCTTTTTTAGCAGGTATATAAAGAATGGTCCTCCAAAGAATGCTGTTACCACACCTACAGGAAGTTCCTGCCCTGTGAAGGATCTTGCTATGGTATCGCAGGCTATCATAAACACTCCCCCTGCTGCAAAGGAGTAGGGCAGAAGCACCTTATGCTTTGGCCCCGAAGCGATTCTAACCATATGAGGTATAATAAGACCCACAAAACCGATAATTCCTGTGAAGCTTACTGCAGCAGCTGTCATAAGCGCAGTGGTAACAAGTATCTTAAGCTTCAGCTTTTCTGTTTCCACCCCAAGCTGCGATGCCGTGTCTTCGCCTAAAAGCATTATATCCATTTCCCTGGCTGAAGAATAAATTATAAAAAATCCAATGGCTATGTATGGTGCTGCAATAATCAGCTGGTCCCAGCTCTTGCCGTTGAAGCTCCCCATGGTCCAAAAAATTATGTCCTCAAAGTCATTGGAAAAAACCATGCACAAGGAAATAATGGCAGATATAAACTGTCCAGCTGCTATACCGCTTAAGAGTAGTGTGGAGGCAGGCACCTTCCTGCCCACCCTGGATATGTTGTAAACTAGAAAAAGCACCAGCAATGCACCTATGAAAGCAAATACCGATATGGCATTGAAGCCAAGAAAATAAATGTGGATATCAGCTATAATCCCTATAGTAGCTCCAAGGGCAGCACCAGAGGAAACCCCAAGAATGAACGGATCAGCCATGGGATTTTTAAATATTCCCTGATAGGCAGCTCCACATACAGCCAGGGCACCTCCCACAAAGAATGCCAGCAGCACTCTTGGAAATCTTATGACCCATATTATGGCTGCTGCTGAATCCTTTATGTCTGCCCCCGGGTTTATATGAAATATTTTCTCTCCGAGAATCTTCAATGTTTGAGCTGCAGAAATGTCTGATATTCCAATAGTAGTGAAGGCCACTATGGCTGCAGGGCAAAGAACTGCAGCCGCTATGGCAGCTTTTCTGTTATTAAGCTTTTTCATCTTATTTGAATGCATCCGGATAAATGGTTTTTGCATAAACCTCAAGACCATCTATAATTCTAGGTCCCGGCCTTTGCATAATATCGTTGTCCAAGGTTCCCATCTCCATCACTTTCACATTCCCGCTCTTGAAGGCCGTAGTGCTTGAAAGTCCTGAAACAGCCTGCAGGTCCTTAAGAGAGGTTGAAAGTGAAATATATACCTCTGGATCCTGGCCAACTACCTGTTCAGCTGTGAGCTGAGGCCATTGACCTGCTGCGTTGCCAGCAATATTTACTGCATTAATTTCAGTTAATATTGATCCGATGAATGAGGTCTTTCCTGCTGAGTAAAAGCTGCCCAGGTCGATGAAAACCTTTTTCTGCTTAACATCCTTTAGCTTTGAAACTATCTGCTGCCTCTTTGCCTCCATGGAATCGGTGATTTCCTTTGCTTTTTCCTGCTTGTTGCAAATCTGTCCTGCAGTTTTTATATTAGAATATACCCCGTCAATATTTGCCGGGTTAAATATGATTACCTTTATACCTGCGCTTTCCAATAGTTTTTTCTGGTCGTCTGTAAGTGAACCCTTTACTGCAAATACTGCCTGAGGTGCCAGCTTTGTGATCAGCTCCGTATTGGGACCTGAGAAGCCTCCTACTACTGAAACCTTTTTAGCTTCCTCCGGATAATTATCGTATTCAGACCTGCCAACAACCTTGCTGCCCGCTCCCAATGCAAAGAGAATTTCAGTGGTGCTTGGAGCCAGGGATACTATTTTATCAGGTTCCTTTTCAAGGGTTACCTTATTACCCGTATCGTCAGTTACAGTAAGGGGATATGCAGTGGTTCCCGACACATTTGTACCAGCTCCTGTGCTTTTGCTGCCTGAGCAGCCCACCGCTGTGAGTAAAATGGATATTATCATTATAATAATCAGATATCTTTTTGTATTTTTCATGATTTTCCTCCTATTAGTAAATTCTCTCTGAGTTAATGGTTTTTATATATTTATAGTTGTTTTCCAGGGCAACTGTGGTAAATCTGCAGTGGTCTGCCTTGAACCTGTAAAAATGCTCAATACTGCCTAAAATAGAGCATAGAGCACATTTTATAACCGATTCATGAGTCACCACCAGAATTTTACCCTGTGCCTCCTTTATTTCTCCAAGGAAGCTGACTGTTCTGTCATAGACTTCACTTAGGCTTTCTCCACCTGGAATTCTGTAGTTTACATAGTTATCAGTCCAAGCTGCCGTTTCTCTTGGATACCTTTTCATCATATTTTCATAGGTCATGCCCTCGAATATTCCAAAATTCATTTCCATAAGCCTTTGATCATAATTGCATTTTAAGTCCATTAGCTCTGCGGTTTGGCTGGCCCTTTTCAGGGGACTGCAGTATACAGATTGGAATTTTTTTTCACGCAGTAAACCTGCTGTTTCCTCTGCTTCCATAATCCCCTTTGACGACAGGGGTATATCACTTACTCCTGCCAGCAGTCCATTCTCGTTTGCCAAAGTTTTACCATGCCGCATAAATATTATATCCATTTTATCACCACCAAAAACGCCGCAATGCTGGCAATTTCGCAAAGCTCAATGGCAGCTCCGTAAACATCGCCGGTAAGTCCCCCTATGGTGCTGTAGGCTTTTATGGCTGTTAACAGTGCTGCAACTGCTGCTGCCAAAAGGGTTGCCAGATACCACGGATTATAAATTGAGATAATCAATATATATATTAAAGCTCCCAAGTAAAAGTATTTTCTCCCTGCTGCTGCTGAGAACATGGCACCAAGGCCCCCTGGTCTTGCAGTTTTGGTAAAGCACATAAGCAGCACAGCTGCCAGTCTTGCATTTGCCGAAGCTAATATGAGGCATGGCAGAAAGCTTTTTTCAATACCTGACAGCAGCACATATTTTGCTAAAATATCCATGACAATGGCTATAACTCCAAAGCTTCCTATATGGCTGTCCTTCATTATCTCCAGAATTCTTTCCCTGGTCCTGGAGGAAAAAAAGCCGTCGCAGGTATCCGAAAGACCATCTAAATGCAGTCCTCCCGTAATAATTATCAAGGCAGCCACTGCACATAGGGCTGCAATATTTCTTCCTCCCCAAAGCCCAATATAGTAAGCCGCTGCTGCAACAGTGCCTATCAGGGCTCCGGTAAAGGGGAAAAAGAAGGTGGAGGCTGAAATATTCCTGCTGTTCATTTCAATTTCCGCCTTTAGTGGGATTCTGGTTAGAAATTGGATTGAAAATATAAGACCCTTAATCATTTCAGCTTCACTGGTATGCCGCAGATCACTGCATATGCCTCATCAGCCAATTCTGCAGCTCTCTGGTTGACCCTGCCGGCAATATCCCTGTATACTCTAGCCACATGATTTTCAGGTACTATGGAGCATCCCACTTCGTTAGTAACCATCACAAGCTTAAGCTTTGAGGCATTTATTCTGTCTATGAGGCTTTTTACGGCCTCCAGCACCTTATCCTCAATTTCCTTCTGCAGCAAACCGTCTATTATTTCAACATCACAGGACATATCAAACATTATGTTGGAGGTTAGTACTGTAATACAATCCAGTATGTAGTGTTTTTCCGAGCCCACTGCATCAGCAATATTATAATTACCTTCAAAGGTCCTCCAGGTATCCGGACGGTTTTTTCTGTGATGGACTACCCTTTCCTCCATCTCTTCATCCTCAGGCCTTGTAGTGGCAATATACACTACATCATTTTCCCCTTGAAATATGGATTCTGCAAAGGAGCTTTTCCCGCTTCTTGCTCCTCCTACCACTATGGTTACCATTGCTTATCTTATATCCACAAGGGTCTCATCGTTGATTGCAGCCTGGTCAAAGCTTGGCATTCTGTCCATTAAAAACAGCGCCGAGTCAATGATCTGGAAGGCCAGCGGGCAGCCTGAGCCTTCTCCAAGCCTCATATGAAGGTTTAGCATAGGCTCAAGTCCTATCTCCTTCATCATGTAAACAGCCCCAGGCTCATCTGAGAGGTGGGATGGAATCAGGTAATCCCTTACATTTTCATTAAGCCTTACTGCACAAAGGGCTGCAGCAGAGGATATAAATCCATCGATTACAATTGGTTTCCTGTTTTTTGCAGCTCCCAGGAAGCAGCCGCACATGCCTGCAATGTCAAAGCCCCCAACCTTGGCAATAACATCAATAATATCCTTTGGATCGGGACAGTTTATTTCTATTGCCTTTTCAATTATCTTCTTTTTATTCTGGTATTGATCCTCTGTAAGCCCTGCCCCCTTACCTGAGGACAGCTCCACTGGAAGGCCTGATATAACGCTTAGCAAAGCCGCACTGGTGGTGGTATTTCCTATACCCATTTCACCAGTTCCAAATATATCATAGTTCTGTGTGCTTAATTCATCCACTATCTCTATGCCTGCCTCAATGGCGGATACTGCCATCTCATAGCTCATGGCCGGCCCTTTTGCTATATTATTGGTGCCCATGGCCATTTTCCTGTCCAGAATGCCGGGATTATTAAACACCGCGTCCACCCCTATATCCACCACAGTTATATCGGTGCCTGTAAATTCTGACAGTGCAGTAACTCCAGTGGCATTTTTTGTGAGATTTTCTGTAAGTATTGCTGTTATTTCCTTTGGCGCTGCACTGACTCCTTCCTCCACCACACCATTATCGGCACACATAACAATAATATTTCTTCTGGATATCCTGTTGCTGGTGCTGCCTGTTATGCCTGCAATTTTTGATGCTATCTTCTCCAGGGTTCCAAGGCTGCCAATAGGCTTTGCCAGCTTATCTATCTTATCCATTGCCGCCTTTTCTGCCTCAATATTTCTGCCTTTGATCTGCTCCAGTGTGTCCTTTAATAAATTCATTTAAACTGCCCCTTCCAAAAATATTTTGTAAAGAAAAAATCTCCCGAAAGCGGGAGATTTATTTTAGTAATGAAAAAGATATTATACTTCCCGCCGAAGCAATATGTTATTTCAGGTAGGTATCCTGACTCACGGCTCATCCTCCTCCATCCTTCCCGGCATTGCCAGTGGCTCATGGAGTCGTCCTCGTATACAGTAGCGGGGGCTGTAGCGGATTTTCACCGCTTTCCCTATTAAACAAAAGTGCCTGAAACCAAATATTAAATTATTTATATGCCTTATTGAAAATTTCAAGTATTTCAGCCTCGGTAGTCTTTCTTGGATTACCTGGTGTACATACATCATTATATGCTGTTTTCGCAAGCATTGGCAAGTCTTTTTCTGGAATTCCCAATTCAATTAGTTTCTGAGGTATGCCTATGTTCCTGGAAAGCACTGCAACTGAATCCACAGCAGCCTTTCTGTACTGTTCTGCATTCATGCAGTCTACATTTTTAACCCCCATGCAGCGGGCTATTTCCCTATATTTATCTCCTGTGGCAGGAGCATTATATTCCATAACATATGGCAGCAGCAGCGCATTTCCAACTCCATGAGGTACATCAAAAACTGCGCCCAATGCATGAGCCATTGAATGAACTATGCCAAGGCCCACATTTGAGAAGCCCATACCGGCTATATACTGAGCAACGCCCATTGCCTCCCTGGCTTCCAGATTGTCAGGCTGGTATACGGCTCTTTCCAGGGATTTTGCGATAAGTTCAACAGCCTTAAGCTCAAACATGTTTGTTAGTTCCCAGGCTCCTAATGTAATATAGCCTTCTATAGCGTGGGTAAGGGCATCCATTCCTGTAGCCGCTGTAAGCCCCTTAGGCATTGAGCACATCATTTGGGGATCTATTATTGCTATAACCGGTATATCCTTTGGATCCACACAGACCATTTTTTTCACTGAGGCTGTATCGGTAATCACATAATTTATTGTTACTTCTGCGGCTGTACCTGCAGTAGTTGGAACGGCTATTATTGGAATGCTTTTATTTAAGGTTGGAGCAACTCCTTCAAGGGATACCACATCGGAGAATTCAGGGTTGTTCGTAATTATGCCTATAGCTTTGGCAGTATCGATGGAGGAACCCCCACCAACTGCAATGAGAAAGTCAGCCTTTGAATCGGAAAATTTCTCAACTCCGTTTTTAACATTTTCAACAGTGGGATTTGGCTTTAAATCATCAAAAATTTCATAGGGTATGCCTGCGTTTTCAAGTACGTCCGTAACCTTCTTTGAAACATTAAATTTCAATAAATCCTTATCAGTAACCAGTAATGCTTTTTTATAATGCCTTTGAGCAACCTCCTGAGCTATTACAGAAATTGAGCCGCTGCCAAAATATGAAGTTTCATTGAGAACGATTCGGTTTATCATTGAACACACTCCCTTATACCAACCATTTAATTAAAACAATGCTTTTATACCTTAATTTTACAGAATCCACACCACTATTAATATAAATATCTTGTTGATTTTAAGGATTATCTTGACATAAGCTCCGTAATTTTTTTGACATTGACAGGTATAAAAATTACAAAAAAGCGCTGCATTTCAAGAAAGGATAAAGCCCCTTCCGAAACTATATTTGTAACGGAAGAGGCCTATCAGCCTGAAATTATCCTACACTGCAAATTTCATATTAATTTGAAGCTTCCACCTTTTCATCTTCCTTTTTGCCCATCTTTGTAAGTGGAATTGCGGCTATATCTGACAGATATCCCAGTACTGCTCCAATAATCAATGCAATGGCAGCAGCCTCCCATTTAAGCCCTGATCCGAAATATACTGCACAACCACAAAATGCACCTGGTATAAAGGACAGAATGTTAATTTTAGCTTCCACACACATAAAGAATGCACCTATTGCAATTGTTACTCCAATAGCGTATGGAAAGTTCAAAGCACCTGCTCCTACCACCATCAGTACGCCCCAGATAACTCCAGCAAGATTTGCAGCTATAGTCCTTTTCAGACCGTCCACTTTTCCGCCGGATGCAAAATAGCATGCCCAGGATACAAAGCCAGCCCAGGTCAGCAAAGCCAAATTGCCTGCTACTACTCCCCAGATTCCTGCTAGAACTCCTATTGTTATGCCCAAAGCAACAAGTATGTCCATAAATTCCCATCTCCTCAAAATTATTTTTACCCGTTTAATACCATATTTGAAATTAATTTTTATCTATATACTTATTTATAAGCTTTACCCAGAGCATCTGCTGTAATTATTGCAGCAAGAACTTCATCTGCCTTTATCTCAAATGGTTCATTGTAAATAGTCTCTCCTGGAGCGCAGGAAGCTTCTGCTACCTTCATCAGATCAACTGTATTTATCTCCTTTATACCCATATCCTCAAGAGTTGTAGGAAGACCTACGCTCATGCAGAAGTTTATAACCTCTTCAATTTCATCCATAGGCCTGTTTTCCAGCACCAATTCTGTAATTGCACCAAAGGCTACTTTTTCACCATGATATAAGTGGTGGCAGTCCTCAAGAACTGTAAAACCATTATGAATTGCATGTGCTGCTGCAAGCCCGCCGCTTTCAAAGCCAACTCCGCTTAAGTAGGTATTTGCTTCAATTATGTCCTCTACAGCCTTTGTGCACATATTTGCCTCACAGGCCAGCTTTGCCTTAAATCCGTCGGACATCAAGGTGTCATAACAAAGTTTAGCAATAGCAACTGCTCCTTTTGTGGATTTGCAGCCTGACATATTGCTGGCATTTGATTCTGTGCATGCTCTTGCCTCCAGCCAGGTTGCCAGAGCATCCCCCATACCTGAAACCAATAGTCTTGCAGGAGCCTTAGCAACTATGTCAGTATCAACCAGTACTATTTCAGGATTTTTGGGAAGTACCAGATAGGCTTCAAATACGCCGTCATCTGTATAAACAACTGAAAGGGCGCTGCATGGAGCATCTGTGGCAGCTATGGTTGGAACTATGATTACCGGAAGCTTTTCATAATATGCCACTGCCTTAGCGGTATCAAAGCATTTTCCGCCGCCCATTCCTACTACAACATTGCAGCCATTATCTCTGCACATTTTTCTCAGCCTGTTAATTTCGTTATTTGAGCATTCTCTGTTGAACTTTTCATAAACCAGCTTGCAGCCGCTGCCTTCAAAGCTGGCTTCAATTGTTGCCTTAGTCTGGTTAATGCATCTTTCTGATCCGATTATAAAGAATGAGTCCCCAAAAGCAGAAATATGATCCTTTATTCTTGCTAATTCCCCGCTTCCCTGAATGTATCTTCCTGGAGCCATGATAATTTTTGACATTGTAAATTTCCCCTTTCAAATAAATTATTTTATATTTATGTTTCTTGATAAGAAGCATTAATAACAGTTACATAAGATTAAGGAATACTTCCTTCCTTGGTGATGGAATTACTATCTTATTGATAAACATGCCGCTGTCCCTGCAGGTGTTTGCACCTACTTCCACTGCCTGGTTTACAGCACCTACATCGCCGGTGAGGGTCACATAGGACTTGCCTCCGATGCCAATACCAAGCCTTAC
Organism: uncultured Clostridium sp.; assembly: GCA_937927335.1. GTDB lineage: Bacteria > Bacillota > Clostridia > Clostridiales > Clostridiaceae > UBA699. The sequence goes on along the minus strand of CALBDU010000059.1, from coordinate 26,419 downwards.
CTCTATCAGTGTCACATTTGCAGCCTTTGCTGCTGCATCTGCTGCCACCACAGCTGCAGCTATGCTGTAAAATTCTATTACTCCCAGTGAATTTACCTTTTCAATATCTGGAGTTCCATTTATTGCTCCTATCAGCTCAGGGTGAACACTGGCAAGAAGCACATTATCTACTACATACTGACCTCCAAAATCAAGCCCCGATGCTATAGAGGCCTTAACAGCACCTACATCTCCGTTTACCATTATAATAAATTTGCCGGGACACACAGGCTTTGAAAACATCAGAGTTACTTCTGCAGCCTTAACCATGGCATCAGCTGTGCCGATTCCCCGGGCAATACTATTAAGCTCAATGAAACCTATGGAGTTTATCATTTAACCGCCTCCTCCTTTTCTATAACAATAGCATCGTTTATCTCCTTGACTCTTCCGGAAATACTGGCATGAATATTGGCACCCATATCTCCATACTCAACCTTTGCTATAAGCTGGCCTTTTACAACTTCTTCTCCCAGGGAGATCACGGGCACAGCAGCTTTACCAATATGCTGCCTTAATGGAATTTTAACCCTGCTTACCTCCAGCTCCCCTGTATGCTCTAAAAGACGGCAATCTTTGTATTTAACCAAGTTAAGCCTCATTGCAAGCCTTGAAACATTAATCTGCTTAAGCTCTCTGTCCAAATCAGGCTTGAATTCCGTTTTATCCGTTTGAAATCTGATTCCCTTCTCTCTGAGCAGTGCCTTCAGGTAAACATTCACCTTTCTTGGTGACAAGCCCATAGGACATGCATACATTTCACAGACACCACATTCGGAGCAAATCAGTGCTTCCTTAATAACTTCCTGATTACCTTCTAGAAAGGACATGGCTCTCATTATTTTATGAGGTCTTAACGGATGCCCCAGCAAGTGCCTGGGACACATCTGTGTACAGGCGCTGCATTGTATGCATGCGGCACGGGCTTGGTTCAGAATATGCTTAACAGTTAGATTTTTACAGTTCACAAGATAATGTTCGCCGGGAATCACTATTATTCCTCCATCAGTTTTTGTAACAACCCTGTTTTTTATTTCCTCTTCATTAAGTACCTTCCCCATCATGGGACCGCCCATTATCACACTGTAATTATCAATGACAGTTCCACCCGCAGCCTTTATGCATTCTATAACTGCCGTGCCAATAGGTACCTTCATGATGGAGGAATTATTCACCTCCCCCAGAACGGAAACATATTTGTTGGTTACCGCCGTTTCCTCCATAGCCTCTGCTATGTTAAGCATGGTTCCCACATTGGATACTACTGCCCCCACATTTAGAGGAATTCCCCCTGGAGGAATTACCCTGCTGGTAACCTCATGGACCAGAACGTGCTCATCTCCGGCAGGATATATACTTTTCAGGAAAAACAGCTTAACCCTTGAGTCTGACTTTTTTATTGAGTTTTCAAGAGCTGCAATTTCCTCATGATATTTTTCCTTAAGCCCTATTACTGCATAGGCTGCACCTGTCTCATTAGCTACAGCCTCCACAGCCTTAATTAAATCGTCACTGAAATTTCTCATTATAAATTTGTCTGTTCCAAGCAGAGGTTCACATTCAGCCCCATTTACTATCAAATAGCTGACTTTGCAGTTTAATTTTTTATGTGTTGGAAAGCCGGCTCCCCCAGCTCCCACCACTCCTGCATTATATATGCTTTCAAGTAAGCTCAATTACTTCACCACTCTCTTAGATTATTCTGAAGGAATCTGCCATTGTGCATCTCCTTTGTCTTGTAAAAGTGCTTGCATTTGTAATCCCTTCACCAGTTGGCCCAGCAATGGTGAAGGTCGTCCATCCTTCTCCTCCCAGACCTATGCCTGCATAGGAAGGTGCATTTTTAACAAATATGGTGGTGTCTATGGCTTTACCCATTTTAGTAAGGTTATCCACATTCTTTGAATGCATCATGGCTGTATGTCTGTTGCCGTGCTCATCCTGTACCGCCGTTCCTATGGCCTCCTCCACATTTCTCACCTTAACTATAGGGAGAATTGGCATCATCAGCTCCTCCTGTACAAAGGGATGATTGTTGTCTGTCCTGCAGATTATGCATTCCACTCCTTTAGGAGGCACAACACCAATGGCCTTTAATATAACTGCAGCATCCCTTCCGATGTACTTCTTGTTTGGTGCATATGTTTTACAGCCGTTTTCCTCTTTAGCCACCAGCACAGTGTCCACAAGGTTATCTATTTCAGTTTGGTTCAATTCATATACATTGCCATTTCCGTTCATTTCAGATATTAGCTTTTCATAAATGTCTTCCACTGCAATTACTTCCTTTTCGGCTATGCAGGGCAGATTATTGTCAAAGCTGCAGCCAGCTATGATATCCCTGGCAGCCTTTCTTATATCTGCCGTTTCATCCACCACCACCGGCGGATTGCCTGCTCCTGCTCCTATTGCCTTTTTCCCTGAGGACAATACCTTCTTAACAATGGCAGGTCCTCCCGTGGCAACAATCATCCTTACCTTCCTGTTATTTATCATGGCATCGGTACTTTCCAAAGTAGGCTTTCTTAAAGTTGTAATCAGGTTTTTAGGTCCGCCTGCATCATGAATTGCCTTATTTAGCAGGGCAACTGTTTTCAGGCAGCTTTGCACAGCCCCGGGGTGGGGCGAAAATACTACTGAATTCCCTGCAGCTATCATTCCTATGCTGTTGCATATAACTGTAGCTGCAGGATTAGTGGATGGTGTGATTGCTCCTATTATTCCGTAAGGACCCATTTCGATAAGGGTAAGGCCTTTGTCTCCTGTAATGGCTGTGGTTTTAAGTATTTCAGTGCCTGGAGTTTTGCTGCAGGTAAGCTTCAGCTTCAAATATTTATGATCTGCCCGGCCCATGCCTGTATCCTTTACGCATAACTCTGCCAGCTCCATTGCGTTGTCCAAAATCACTTTTCTCATTGCAGCCAGCAGTCTTTCCCTTTCCTCCAGGCTCATTTTAACCAGTTCCTTCTGTGAAATTTCAGAGGCATCAACGGCGGCATCCATATTATCAAATATTCCATCACTGCTTTGAACATTAAGATCTCTTTTGTTCATTTCCAAAAGAACCTTTTCTATAATTGCAGATATCTGCTCATTAACATTTTCCAAGCTACACCATCTCCTTAAACATATTAACCCCGAAGGTTGCAACCTCCATGTCTTCTTCTACTGTACCGCCGCTGACTCCTATGGCGCCAATGACCTCTCCCCCTGATACAAGAGGATATCCTCCTCCAAAGGTAATTATCCTGTTAATACTGTTAATGCCATACAATGAACCTTCGGGCTTTGACATATCATAAAGTTCGCTGGTAGGCAGCCTAAAGGCTGCTGCGGTATAAGCCTTTCCCAATGCAACCTCTATGCTAACCAGAAGCGCTCCGTCCATTCTTTCAAAAACTACAGGATTTCCACTATTGTCCGCTATGCAGATAACCATGGGTACTCCAATTCCCTCAGCCTTTTTGATGCACCCCTTAACCAGGTGTTCTCCCAATTCCCTGTTCATTTTATTTCCCATAAGCATCCGTATCCTCTCTTTCACTGTTACTTTCACATTCATATAATCCTCATATCTGGCCAGGGTATATATTGCATCTGATAGTCTGTTCACATATTTCAATAATGCTTCGTTTATTTTATAGCTTTCACTTAGCTCCACAATATATCTTTCTGCTGTCCTGATCTTTGTCCTGGCCATATCCAGGGCTGCAGAGGCCTCTGTGCCTCCTGGCACAATAAAGCAGTTTATTTTAGGTATTTCCTTATACAAGCTGTCTATGGTATTTTCAAGGTATACCACATCTTCCTCAAGAATTCTGGCAGTGTAGCTGTCAGTTCCCGTGGATGCAAGCTCTGCCCCCGCTTCAAACAAGGTTTTCTGTATTTTCAGGATAATGTCCTTTATTTCCTGGCTGCAAACCTTTATTCTGGCAAAACCAAGTGAAGAATTCACTTCATCTATGGTACCGTAAGACCATACCCTGGGATCAGATTTTGAGGTTTTAGCACCTCCCAGGAGGCTTGTTTGTCCCTTGTCACCGGCTTTAGTATATATCTTCATATTCCCATCTCCTGGTATTAATGATTTATTTCTACATAATCAACAATTCCAACGATAGCTGCATCTATAGGCCCTGTTTTCCCGCTGTCCGTTATTCTTGCTCCGCTTCCTGTAATCACCAGCACCATTTCACCAGCTCCAGCTCCCACGGTATCCACTGCAACAATGGGATCTCCAATGAAGCTTTCATTTTCATCAATTTTTCTTAATATTAAAAGCTTGCAGCCTACCAGAGCCTCATCCTTTTTTGTGGAAACCACATTTCCTGTAACCTTAGCTAAAAACATACAACTACCTCTCTATTATTTTTAATTTTATTCCATTGCTGTCCAGATAATCCTTTGCAAAGGGAGTAAGGATAGCTCCTCTTTCTACACATATTTCTCTGACGCCCTCTTCAAGTACTAAATCTCCCTTTGTAATAACACCTGAAAAGCATTTTTCATATGATGACTGTTTCTTTTTATTTTCCATTCCAAGCTCCATGGATAGTACCTTTTTCAAGTTGCGGCCTTCTATAAATTCCATTCCGAAGCTTTTCAGGCTTTCCATATAATTTAGATACATGCTGCTGTAGCTGGTGCCTGGCTTTAGGCTGCAGCTGTCTTTTACAGCTGTTATTTTTTTACCCTGGATAAAGGCTTCCGATATGCCGGATAAAACCTTTGTATCCCTGATTCCCAAGGCTGCCTTAGCCAAAGTGTTTTTTGTCATTACGGGAATCAGTATCATATCTGAATTTTTTACTGCCATTGTTATGTCTGCCTTTGTTTCCAGCATTTTTGGGTTAAGACTCTGGATATATTCCAAGGGTATAACCTCTTTTGAAGCATCAGACATGGCAATACTGTATTCCACGTATTTAAATTCACTTAATACGTTAAAAATATCCTTTATATTAACTGCTCCTCCGGTTATGAAAACAAGCACCTTTTTATGAAGCAGATTCAATACCTGCTTAGTAATTGTCTTTATTAATTCTTCCATTTCCAATTCAAACACCTCTTTTAACACTCATAGCAATACCTAAGGGAGTTGCCAAAAGTGGATTGCAGGGTTTTATCGTCCTGATGCCGGTGTACTTTTCTATTATTTCTTCAATGCCATTAAGACAGCAGGTTCCCCCCACCAGGTATATTATGTCTACCTTATACCCTGATATATGTTTTGCTATTATGGAAGCCATTTTTTCTACTACCGGTCTAACCAGTGGAACCACCATATTTTCATTTTTCTTGTCAACCTTGTATTTTTCCGCTTCCTCATATTCCATCCCCAGAGCTCCTGCGGTAACCAAGGTCAGATGCCTTCCTCCGGTGGCTTCATCACCGGAATATATTACATTTCCATCCTCTATAATTGAAATTCCTGTGGTGCCTCCTCCTATGTCCACTACCGCACCGTTTCTATTACCCAGTACCAGGGCAGCCGCAGCAGGCTCATCCATTACTTCAGTTACAATAAAGCCTGAGCTTTCCACTACATTTTTTATGACCCTGATATTGCCCTCTATTATTCCTGGAGGTATTGCAGTAGCTGCATATAGAAGCTCCCGTCCAAGCTGTTTTTCCATTTCTGCCTTTAACCTTCTTACTATTTCAACACTTTTCAAATATTCAACCACAATACCGTCTCTTACAACATCTGCAGGGTACATTGCCCCAGCCAGAGGCTTGTTATCCTTATCCAGCACTGTGATAACTATATTTGCCGTACCCAGGTCAACTCCCACCTTAAGTTCCCCGGTAACTCTGCGGTTTTCGGTGTTTATTATGCATTCCTCCATCTGTTTTATGATGCTGTTTGCATATTCAAGCATGGTTATCTACTGATCCCTGCTATTCTTACAAATTCGCCGTTCTTTAGCTCACAGGCGTTTGCTTCGTCAGTATCCAGGTGGAATTCCAGAGCCGAGGTATTTGTTGCTCTTACAAGTACGTTTTTGAATATTACTCCTTTGCTGCCGGAGGTTTCAATATCAACCCTATCTCCATCCTTTACCCCAAACCTGTCAAGATCTTCAGGCAGCATATGGAGATGGCGGTTTGCACAGATTACTTTTTCATTTAATATTTTCATTCCCTTTGGTCCAATAACGCAGAGGCTTCCCGAATTTTCGAGGTCCGATGAATTTCTGCTGGGTGCATTTATTCCAAGAGTATAGGCATCTGTTCTGGATATTTCTATCTGGCTGAAAGGCCTTACCGGTCCCAGTATTCTTACCTTGTTAAAGGAACCCTTGGGCCCTGCAACGGCAACTGTTTCACTGGCTGCGAACTGACCAGGCTGATTTACCATGCTCTTTACAGTGAGCTTATAGCCCTTGCCAAACAGTATTTCAACATCCTCCGAAGTAAGATGAATATGTCTGTTGGAAACCCCTGCAGGTATAACAAAGCCTCTCTCCCTTATTCCTGATTTTTTAACCACTTCAGCTGCTATATCCTCTATTAATGTCTTGTCTAAATTACTCATTTAATATCACCTTCAAACTCTTCATAATGTATGCACAGCTTTCTTGGAGCTCCCTTGATTCTGGAACATGCTGGATCCCTGCATATGTTGCAGGTATACTGCTTTGAATTATCACTGAAAATTCTTTGCTTTGTTTCTTCATGCCGTGGTTCATTTTTTTCAAGTTCTTCTACCTGACCAGGTTCTTCCTGGGGCTCTTCTGCTATGCAGTGCTTCCAGGCAGCTTTTTCTCCAATGTCTTCCGCTGAAGGGGCATCCTGAATACTGTTGCCTGTTGTCAGGGGATTATTAACCAAAAGGTCTATATTTTCAGAGGGTCTTGGAATAAGCAGTACGGAATATACCTTATTTACTATCTCTGCACTGGCCTTTGCTGAATTCAAGGCTGCCTGCACAGCAGAAACATCCCCCTGGATTTTCACTGTAACCAGTCCCATTCCCTTTGATAATTCATAGCCCACCAGTTTTACCCTGGCGCTTTTCAAGCATGTATCAGCAGCCTCAACAGCCGCAGCCAGACCTACTGTTTCTATGAGCCCCAATGCTTCATCCTTCATTTTGCACCTCCACATCCCCTTTAAGAGGCATTACCTTATACAATCTTGCTGCATTGCTTCCTATATTTCTTGCCTTATATAATTCAAACCTTCCGATTCTTGTATCAATAACAGGCTTATCTTCCCTTAGCTTGTTAAAATGAAGTATAACCCTGTTGCCAAAAACCCCTATGCCAATACCCAGCCTTGAAGCTTCCGAAGCATTATGGGTTTCTGACATCACCTCAGAATACCTTGCCCTCATTACTTCAGCTGGTATACCTTCCTCCTCAGTGCCTGCCAGCAGCTGTCTGAGCACATCTTCATCAGGATCCCTTGCAACTAATACTATACAGGGTTTCTTATATTCTTCCATTTAAACACCTCGGTTTTTATAATAATTAATTACCAGCCCTGTAGCTACAGCATTTCTTGGTCCTTCCAATCCTCTTATATTACCGCTGCCGCTGACAATTCCATAATGGGAAAGCTCATCAGATATCATATCCGGTATCTCAAAATCAAGGGCCGAACCACCAACCAGCACCACAAAATCCACTGCACGGAGATTATGGTTTGGTGCCACATCCTTCAAGGCTCTTATAATATTTGTTATAAATACCTTCTTCTTTGCTTCCCGTCTTACCAGTCTTATTTTTTCAATGGAATGCCTTGTTGGTATTGGTATCATCTCATCCTTTTTCACCACTATATTTCTTGCAAATATTGACGGATCCAGGGGATTTTGAAAAAAGCATACCGAGCCATCCTCATATCTGATGTTGAACAGGCTTTCCACCCTTGCCAGAGGGTACTTTTTAATATCCTCTGCCAGGTTGTAATCCTCCAGTCCAAGCTCCGATTTTATCAGTATGGTAACCATTTCCCCGGCACCTGCATGATGGATTGACCTAACAGCACCATCCCTGTTTATAAAGGCCGAGTCTGTGGAGCCTCCTCCCAAATCAAGGATTATCAGGGGCTTATCCGTGCCCGGAGTGGTCAGTGCGCCATATACAGCCATATTGGCTTCAATGCCTCCAATGATTACATTTACTCCTGTTTCATCCTTAAGCTTCCTGGCCACAGCCTCCATTGGAAGCCTGCTGGTCTTAACCATGGCCGCCAGCGCCACTGCATTTTCCAGTGAAAATTCCCCGGCAAGTCCTCCATGTACCTTTTGAGGTACGAAGGTATCCACCGGCAGTATATCCTGAATTTTAATTTCTTCCTTTCCCTGGTTTGTAATCTCTGCCATAACCTGCTTCACTCTTTCAATCATTCCACCTACATTGGTGCCTGGTTCCCCGCATACGTCCTCCATAGGCCAGACCTCCTCCAGGTTTTCTATAATTTTTTCAGAGCCTTCCTCTATGGAAACCTCCTTTTTAAGCTTTCCAAGAAGGACAAGCTTCCCGGCAGGTATTACCCTTTCCTTAACATCTCCCTCTGGAGTCCTTATAACTACAGCAGACCTGTTTCCTATAAGAGCCCTGGAAATTGGAATAACATGTTTTGTTTCGTCAGAGGAAAGATTGAATATGGTGGCAAGACCATATGGATTGGAAAGCACCTTAATGGCAGTGCCGGGTGCCGCTACCTCAACTGCTGCAGCCATGCCCATAGGAACTTTATTTATAAAAGCTACCTCGTCAACTATGGGGATCTTTATTCTAAGCCTGTTTGCTATCAGCACCCCGTCATCTCCCTGCACTATCAAGCCATTGATCCTGATATTTTCATCTACTGCCTGATTCACTTTTCTGGCGGCATTTTCAAAATCAATGCTGGCTGGAACAACGCATATAACCTCTTCAGTGCTGTGAAGGCTTGTCAGTTCATCCAGAAAAACCGTTTTTCCTCTGCCAACCCCCAGGCCTCCGGGAGTGTCCGGATTATGGCCTATCATGGTGGATTCGGTTATAATTGTTTCAGTTATGGTCTCCATGGCTACATCTCCTATTACCGGAGTTGCTTCATTTAGACATATACATTGAAGTTCCTTCACATCTTTTTTTATCTTGCTGCAGGCATCCTTAAGGCCCAAAATTATTCCTGCAACATTGTCCCTGGTTCCCTTTATGCCGGTGGTTGAAACCATGGCACAAGACAGGAACCTCAATTCACCTTCAATATCAGCCAGAGCCACCTCTGTGGTTGAATTTCCAACATCTACTCCCGCAATAAGCTTCAAATTTATCACCCCTTGTATTGTTTTGCGGGGCTTAAGTATAGCTCCAAAAGCCCCGTCAAACGCTTCGGGCAGAATCTATACCATTAGCCTTCCTCTTTTTTCATATACTTCACAGGCTTCTCTAACAAGCTTGGCGTTAATTTTTGCATTATACTTGTTTTCCAGCTCGGAGGCTATGTCCATAAGCTGCTGCTTTGTTGACCTGTAAGGCCTAAGTGCATTATATATTTCCAATACTCTTTGGTCCGGCACCACAGTAAGCTCGGCTGCCCTTCTCAGATTGAAGGCAAACTGATATCTTCCAGCACTGTCTGCAATCTGTGCCTGATATAGCAGAATATCAGCAGTTATTTTAATATCATCTGAGGTTGTTCCGCCCTTTAGAACCGATTCCAGAGTTATGTCATCCAAGCCTTTTCCCGTCCGGGTCTTTATAAGCTCCTTGCTCTTTTGCGCCAGCGGGTAATCTGATACTTTAAGCTTAACTTCACAGTTACTTCCGCAGGCATCTCTGGATTCATACTGCTTTGGTGCATCACCATTCATCATTGAACTTATAACTTCCCTTATAATCTCTTCCAAATTTAAATTTTCGTCCATTAACATCACCTCCTACTTAAAAACAACTTTAAGTTCAACAGGCTTTGCCCCGCTAACCACATGTTCAGTTTCCTTTATGTGAAGCACTGCCGCCTTAGCCTGAAATCTGGGCCTTGCCATCTGGTCATTTTTTACCGGAACAGGATCCGGAGATTCACCCTTGGCATATTTAGCCGCATTCTTGCCTATAGCCCTGAAGGTTTTTAAATCAATTAAAGGTGCCTGTGAAAACAATTCAAGGTTGTTTAAAGGCTCCAGGTCCTTTTGATGAATAACGGTGGTTCCCTTAGATTGAATGCCAATGCCAATACCTGAGCCGCTGAGCTTCGCAGCATCATGACTTAAAAATGCCACGTCTGAGGTTTTCAACACTCTTATTACTCTTGGAACCAGACCTTCCTCCTCAACGCCAGCCATGATCTCTTTTAGAACCTGACAGTGAGGAATACCTATAATTGTTTCATTTTGTGTCCTTCCAAAGGCTGGAGCAAGAGCAATTACTACCTCGTCGCTTCTGGTACCGGATTTTGCCTCGCCCATTTCCTGAAGATCCAGCTTGCTTGCTGAATCTCCCACTGCAGATAACATATTTGCAGCCTTGGGAATTTCCTTTTGATTTTCTTTTATTCTCTTTACCACTTCACTGGTTATCATTTTTATCAATTCATCGTTGGATAATGTTTTCATAGTCCTCTCCCTCCCCTTACTACATTTCAGCAGGGTCCAGAGCTTGGTTGATGTTCTTTATTTCGTCCCATCTTGCCCCTTGAAGCCTATAACCAGTTCCAGGTCCCATATAATCATTTGGATTGTTTACAGCGGTGATTACATTAAAGTTGCTGTCAAATATGGAGGATGTATGGAGATAATCTCCTGCAATTCTTTGCTTAAGCAGATTCAGCACATTTTCTGCCACATCGTTAAAGCCGCCCTTTGCAAGTGCCTTAACTATATCCAGTCCTGTTACACCTCTTTTTAAAATATCCTGGGCAGCCTTTAAATCCTCCACTACATTTCTAGGAGGCATATCCTCGCTGCCATGGGCATATATTACTGCTTCAATCTCTTCATCAGCAATTATAGGAAGCCCCAGTTCCTTGAATACTGCCTGCAGCGCTTTTGCAGCCTTGGTTCTTATGGCAATTACATCCTCTTCCTTAACAGGCTTCAAGCCTCCTTCAACCTTCATATCCCTCTGCAGCACCAGATAGTCATCATAATCATCACAGTCAAAATTAGATCCGGCAAACATATTGTCGTAGTTAGGCACTGCACTATAGCCTGAAAATATAAAATCTGTTCCAGGCAGGAACTGCAGCAAGGTTCTTGCTGTTTTTCTTATCTGGGAATGGGTAAAGGTCTGGTCGTTGCCGGATGCCACTTCAAGGTCCAGCATGGAGGTTATCAGATTTTCTCCCATAACTGCCCTAATGCCGCCAGATACTGCACCTGGAACGCCTATGCAGCTGATTGACCCGTTTTGAAGTCCCTGAACTCCTGCACCTTTTGTAATCATTATGCATCTTGCCTCAAGATAGAGCATGGATTTTCCCTCTGCATATCCCATCTGAACCTCAGAGCCAGACCCTGATGTAAATCTCATTTTAAGTCCCCTTGATGCGTATGCTGATGCCAGGAAGGATTTAGACCATGGTGTGTCGTCTCCGTCAACGAAAACCTGCTCAGTACCATACACTGATATAGTTTCTGCATAGGATGTAAGGCCTTGCATTCCAAGCTTTAGCTCTGTTGCCTCCTCCAGTGCACACTGGGTAAGCACTCCGCCTCTTCCAGTCTGGGAGCCCACCAGCAGGCCCAGGGCATTAAAAGGCGCATATCTTACAACTCCTACTGTAGTTTCCATTTCATCAAAGCCTCTGATAGCTGCTTCTGCCGCATCTGCTGCAATTAGAAGAGGGTTGTCCTTTACATTTGTAACATGACATTGATTGGATGGAATTTTTCTTGCCCTCATTTTCTGCATAGCCATCATCATTTCAACTACGTTTAAGTTATCTACTACCTCCACCAGCTTTGCGGGTGTTAAAGCAGTTGTGATATTTACAATTTCATTTCTTGGAACATGTATATCCACCAGCATCCTGGATATTTCCATGGAATCCATTTTCATAGCTTCTACTGTTCTGTTTATATCAATGGCATGGTCTGCAAGGAAATAATCTATAAAATCAAAATCCTCTCTTTTTTTGCCATCCATTTCAACCACCATACCGTTTTCAACTTTAATTGACGGCTTTGGATCATTAGGGCTGCCTACTGCTATTAGTCCTACCTCCGGCCAGTCTTTAACAAATCCATCCTTATTAACATCTCGTTTTTCCAACACTGTGAAACGTTTGGATCTTTTCATATTACCCACTACCCTTCATTTAAATATACGGCTGGGTAGTTGAAGCTGGTTCTTCTCCTAATGCATTTAAAAGCTTTATCCCTGCTTCCCTGCCAGCTATAACCGCCTGCCTCACTGCTCCGGAATCTCCTGTAATTGCAATAATAACTTCGTTGGAATGGGAAGTGCCGGATGATGGGCTTGAATAAGCCACAACTTCTACGTTTGCTGTTTTAACAGCTGTATCTGCCATTAAAACCCCTATGGCTGCAGGAGCACCTATAACCAAACCAAATGCTTTTCCCACAGGTGAACCAAAAGCTTTATTTATTGCAAGGCTTGCCCTGGCACTGTACTGCATTTCCAGATGGCCTGCCTCATTGCCGTATACATCTCCAAAGGTCCTTGGCAGTTCCTTAAGTGTTACCTCCACTGCCCTTCTGGCATCAGATACGTCCTCTGCTCCAAATATGATCAGGCAGCCATGGCCTGCTCCTCCCTTTGTATCCCTTGGCAGTTCTATGGAAACTATTTCAGTATTGGTAGCCTTAACAGCTTCGTCTGCTGCCATAATCTGAGGTCCCGCCCCTGTTCTTGCCCCTATAATCCCTATGGATCTAAACCTTTTATCAATCCCCATTTTTTCATGGAGAGATGAATCTATATTTGCTATTACTAGTCCAATTGTGTCGCCGATACCGGTGCCAACAAATTCAGTAAGGCCTGGTGTTTTCATACCCCTTTCCTCCTTCTCAAATTCCTGGGCAAAATTGCTTTTAACCATTTCCGATACAACGTTTTCAATTTGTGCTGTATCAACCTGGTTATTACCAAGCATCTTTTTTACCTCTTCATAAACCTTTGAAATTAACTGTTCTTCCATTTACATCAACCTTTCATCAGCTAATCCATTTTTGGCAGTATCTTTTCCACATCTGTGTGAGGTCTTGGTATAACGTGTACAGATACAACTTCTCCCACTCTTTTAGCAGAAGCTGCTCCGGCATCAGTAGCAGCCTTAACAGCTCCTACATCTCCTCTTACCATTACGGTAACCAGTCCTGAGCCTATTTTTTCGTAGCCGATTAAAGTAACATTAGCAGCCTTAACCATTGAATCTGCTGCTTCCACAGCTCCAACCAAACCTTTTGTTTCTATCATTCCTAATGCCTCTTGTCCCATAGTGACACCTCCATTAATATTTTAAATTTAGTATATTATAATAATTCAAAATATTCTTTGAATATCTTGTTCTGATTTAGTCATTATTTGATTATTGCCCGGGAACTTTTTTGACTTTTTATTGTATTATTTCTACCACTTGATTTTTAAATTGTACAAATTCCTGTAAATTTTATATAATTAACATAGAGGAGTTGGTATAATATGGTTTCTACTGTAAAATACAATTTAAGTGAAATTGTAGATTTGAATGCTCTTGAAGATATCCAGGATAAATTTGCAAAAATGGTGGGGTTTTCAACAGTTACAGTTGAAGCCACAGGTGAACCAATTGTAGCTCCCAGCAATTTTACCGATTTCTGTAACCTGGTCAGAAGCACTGATGAGGGCAGCAAGCGCTGTAAAAAATGTGATGCAATAGCCGGCAGCATTGCAGTGGAATCTGGTAAACCAGTGATCTACAACTGCCATTCAGGACTTATTGATGTGGCAGCGCCAATTATTGTAAACGATAACTATCTTGGCTGCATGCTATGTGGACAAGTTCTAATCAGCGGCCAGCACGGAAAAGAAATGATTGACACAAAAAAACTTTCTGATGAGCTGCATCTTGATGAAGACTCAATAGTTGCCGCCCTAAAGGATGTACCTATAATAGACTATGAAAAAGTACGGGATGCTTCTGAATTTCTATTCCTATTCTCAAATCAAATTGCGGAAATGGGTGTTAACAATATAGTCCAAACAGAACTGATGGAGGAAATAAAGGAAAAAATGAAGCTGGAACGCCTGGTTAAAAGCACTGAGCTAAAGGCTCTCCAATCTCAGGTAAATCCGCATTTCCTGTTCAACACCTTAAATATTATCGCTAGGATGGCTTTGATTGAAAACGCTCAAACCACTGAAAAGCTAATCTTTGCCCTTTCCGACATCATGAGATACAGTTTAAAGAACGCTGATAAAATGGTAGACATAAATGCGGAAATTTCAAATATAGAAAAATATTTTTATCTGGAAACAGCAAGAAAAGGAGACAGGATAAAATTTGAACTAAACATAGAACAGGAAATTCTTGAATATAGTATACCAGTAATGACCCTTCAGCCTTTGGTAGAAAATTCCATTGTCCATGGTTTTAAAAACATCAGCAAGGACGGCATTTTAAAAATTTCAGGATACCTGGCGGATGAAAGCAACATTATTATTAAAATCATAGATAATGGATCGGGTATGGAAAAGGAAAAGCTCCACAGCTTACTGGATGAAAGCAAAAGAGAAACAGTTGGACTTGGAGTCAATAATGTAAACAGCCGAATTAAGTATGTATTCGGAGAAGAATACGGACTTTCCATTGACAGTGAAGCAGGCCAAGGTACATCCATAGCAATTAGGATACCTGCTATTAAACTTTCATAAGGAGGTATATGTTATTTGTATAATTTATTAATTGTTGATGACGAAGCTCTTGAGAGGGTAGCCCTGAATATTATAATCCAGCGAAACCTGGATAAGGTTAATGTGATTGGAGAGGCAAAAAATGGCAGGGAAGCTGTGAAGCTTTCCAGGGATTACAAGCCGGATATCATCCTTATGGACATAGAAATGCCGGAGCTCAATGGGCTTGACGCCCAAAGGGAAATACGCACCTTTCTTCCAAACACGAAAACAATAATTCTCACTGCCTATGACAGTTTTAATTTTGCCCGTACAGCAATTAGACTGGGTGTTTTTGATTACATATTAAAGCCTGTACAACCCGATGATCTGCGGAAGGTAATAAACGAAGCCATATATAATATGCATGTTGAGGAAAATACCATAAATGAAAATGGCAACATTAATGAATCACTGATACAGGAGGCACTTAAGTATATAAAAGAAAATTTTAGCCAAAATTTAAGCCTGGAATCTGTTTCCTCCTATGTTCATTTGAACCCTCAGTATTTCAGCAGATATTTTAAACATAAAACTGGAACAAACTTTATTGAACACCTATCAATGCTGAGAATCAACAAGGCTAAGGATATGCTTATCAATACTGATAAAAGCATTACGGAAATATGCTATAGTGTGGGCTACATTGATTCCAGCTACTTCAGCAAGGTTTTCATAAAGCACGTAGGTATTACACCCATAAAATTCAGATACAGCAATAAACCTGATGCAAAGGTGGAAAAGAAGCCTGTAAGATGCTGAAGCTTTTTTTTGGGGGTCTGACCCCATACCAGAAATTGGTATGGGGTCAGACCCCCTTCCATTATTTCTCTCCACACCTTACCAACAGGTCGTTCCATTTTTTGTCCACATCTGCCTGAAGCTCAGCAATCAAATGCTCATTTCCTGGCTTGAATAGATGTTTGAATCTTCCCTGAGGCTTTAAGAAAGCTTCTATTGGAAGCTTTTCCTTTGGTTTGTAGGTGAGCTTCCATTCTCCATTTATTACTTCAAACAGCGGCCAGAAGCATGTATCAACAGCAAGCCTGCAAATTTCCATAAGATCGGCTGATTCATATCTCCAGCCTCTTGGGCATGGAGCCAGCACATTCAGGAATGCAGCTCCCTTTGTATATATTGCTTTTTCTGCCTTTTCATGAAGATCTTTAAAGTTGCCCATAAAGGTGGTCTGAGCAACGTATGGTACGTTGTGAGCCACTATAACCTGGGTCAGATCCTTTCTCGACTGTTTCTTTCCGTCACTTTGTGAGCCCACAGGGGTTGTGGTGGTATCAGCATACTGCGGAGTAGCAGAGGATCTTTGTATACCAGTATTCATGTAAGCTTCGTTGTCATAGCATACATAAACCATGTCATGTCCTCTTTCCATGGCTCCGGATAAGGACTGGAAGCCTATGTCATAGGTACCGCCGTCTCCACCAAAGGCTATGAATTTATAGGTATCATCAATTTTACCCTTTCTCTTCATTGCATTATAAGCCGCTTCCACTCCGCTGCAAGTGGCCCCTGCATTTTCAAAGGCAGTATGAATGAAGGAATCCTTCCAGGCTGTATATGGATACAGGTTTGTTGAAACCTCAAGACAGCAGGTGGCACTGGTTACAACCGCATGATCCTCAGGCTTAAGGGCCCTCAATACACCTCTTACTGCAACGGGAGCTCCGCATCCTGCACACATTCTATGTCCGCCGGTTAATCTATCCGGCTTGTTCATTTCTTCTTTAAAATTGTAGCTCATTACTGCACCTCCTATCCTCTAACACCTAAATATCTGTATGTTTCTTCTGCTTTTCCATCCTTAACTATAACATCAAGGTCGCTGTACACGCTTTCTATGTCCGTAGTCCTTACATCTCTGCCACCAAGTCCGTATATATAGTTGACCATTACAGGTCTTGTTTCAGCATCATACACTGCGGATCTTACCTCTGCAAATAAAGGGCCTCCTGCTGCTGAAAAGCTTTCAGCCTTGTCCATAACTGCTACTGCTTTAACATGCTTTAACGCTTCTCTTATTTCCTTCATTGGGAAAGGTCTGAACACTCTGATCTTCAGAAGGCCTACTTTTTTGCCTTCAGCTCTTAGCTTGTCTACCACAGCTTTTGCTGTTCCTGCCGTTGAGTTTATAATAACCAGTGCTGTTTCAGCATCTTCCAGCTTATACTCTTCAAATAATCCGTACTTTCTTCCGGATAGCTTTTCAAATTCAGCAGCTATTTCAAGGATTACATTTTTTGCATTTATCATAGCCTGAGCCTGGTGTCTTTTATGTTCTAAGTAATAGGACGTGGTGTCATAGGTTCCATAGGATATCTGTCTTGCTGAATTAAGCATATAATCCTCAGGTTCATATTCGCCCACAAAGCCCTTAACCTTTTCATCCTCAAGAAGTTCGATGTTTTCTACGGCATGGCTGGTGATAAAGCCGTCCTGACATACCATTACAGGCAGCATAATATCCTTGTGCTCGCCGATTCTAACAGCCTGTATCAGGTTATCATAGGCCTCCTGGTTATTTTCGCTGTATATCTGGATCCAGCCGCTGTCCCTGGCTCCCATGGAGTCACTGTGGTCATTGTTTATGTTTATAGGACCTGTTAATGCCCTGTTAACGCAGGCTAATACAATTGGAAGCCTGGAGGAAGCTGCCACATAAAGCACCTCCCACATGAAAGCAAGACCTGCCGATGAGGTTGCTGTCATTGTTCTGGCACCAGCTGCTTCTGAACCCATACAGGCTGACATGGCACTGTGCTCTGATTCTACAGGTACAAACTCAGTATCCACCTGTCCGTTAGCCACAAACTGTGAAAAATACTGTGGTATTTCTGTAGATGGAGTTATTGGAAAAGCTGCCATAACATCCGGGTTAATTTGTTTCATAGCTATAGCAACAGCTTCATTGCCTGATAATCTTTCTCGAATTGCCATCTTTCACACTCCTTACTTTTCTTCCTTAATTAATTCGATAGCATCAAATGGACAAACCTTGGCACAGATGCCGCAGCCTTTGCAATGCTTGTATTCAAACTCTCCCCTCTTGCCGCCCTCAGCCTTTATGGCGCTGTCCGGGCATACAGGGACACACAGAAGACACTGCTTGCATTTGTCAGCCTTGAAAACAGGCTTCATGGTTCTCCAGTCTCCTGTGTTGAAGTTTTCGGCACTTCCGCCTTCATATATTACTCCACCTGGGGTAATATCCTGCCAGGTTATTTTCTCATCAATTACTATTCCTTTTTTTGTTCTCATAGCCCTTTAACCTCCTCCATGGATCTCTTTAGAGCCTTCATGTTGTCTTTAACCACTTCAGGCTTTGTGGCAAATTTATGGGCAAAGGAGGATTCCATATCTTTAATAAACGCTTCCTCATCCATAATTCCGCTAACCTTAATTACTGCACCAAGCATTGGTGTATTTGGTATGTTTCTTCCCAGGGTTTCTTCGGAAATCCTGCCTGCAGCAATAGTACAAACCTTACCTTTATAGCCCCTCAAGTATTTCTTCAATTCCTCAGGAGATTTTTCAGAATTAATTACAATTGCTCCCTCTGCCTTCAAGCCTGCAGTTACATCAATGGCTTCAAGAAGGGTTTCATCCACCACTACTACATAATCAGGTTCGTAGATATTGGAGTGCACTGTCATCTTTTCAGTGCTGATTCTGTTGTAGGCGGTAATTGGGGCACCCATTCTTTCAGGACCGTATTCAGGGAAGCCCTGTACATAACAGCCTGTATTAAATGCAGCATCCGCCAGCAGCAGAGAAGCTGTTTTTGCGCCCTGACCGCCTCGGCCGTGCCAGCGGATCTCAGTTAATTTTGACATTATAATTCCTCCTTTATACTTTTGTTTAAATATTCAGCAAATTCCATGCCAATAAAAAAAAAATTGATTTTACTACTTTTTTAATTTAAAGTGATACATTTATGTTAGAATTTATGTTAGAATTAGTGATAAAATCAGAATAATGTTAGAAGGGTAAATATATGAAATACTCGGATTTAATTGAGTTTGGAATAATTAAGGATATTTTAGACAATGCCAATGACGGAATGAACGTTGTGGACAAGGATGGCAGGATTGTATTTGCAAATAAAATATCTGCAGATTATGCGGAAAGCACCCCTGAAAAGATGGCTGGCCGGATGATAACCGACTTCTACCCCAAAGCCGTGCTGCTTTCGGTGCTGGATAATGAAGAGCCTCTTAAGGACAAGAAAATTCATTACATAGGAAATAAAAAATATGTGGTTAATTCTTACCCAATATTTATTGAGGGTGAATTTGCAGGGGCCTATTCCATTTTCAAAGATATCAACGATGTGGACGCCCTTAATAAAAAGGTGAAGGCGCTGGAGCTGCAGCTGTCTCTGAACTCTGTGGAGGCTGACCCCATGGCTATTATTGGGAAGGAAAGCTCCTTAAGCAAGGTGCTTATATCAGCCAAACGAACAGTGGGTTCCCTGGCAGGTCCAAGACATTCCATAATAATCGGTGAATCTGGAACAGGAAAAACCATGCTGGCCAGGATGATCCACAATTATGCTGTAAATGTGGGCACCCTTAATAAAAATGCGCCCTTTGTTGAAGTAAACTGCGCCCAGTACACAAATTCAGATATAGCAGCAGTGGAAATATTCGGTTCAGAACAGGGAGCCTACACCGGTTCAAAACAGAAAAAGGGGCTTTTGGAACAAGCCAGCGGAGGCATATTGTTTCTTGACGAAGCCCATGCACTGGAGCAATATCAGAACATACTGCTTAAAGCTGTGGAATCTGGGAAGATAAGAAGAATAGGTGGAGTGAAGGAAATAAATATTGATGTAATCATAATTGCCGCCTCTACCAAAAACCTTAAGGACGAGCTGTTGCCCGAACTGTACCAGAGGCTTGCCCAATATGAACTGGTGCTTCCATCACTGGCAGACAGAAGCTTGGAGGAAAAGCAAAACCTTTTGAACCACTTTGTTAAAAAATACGAGGATGCTGTTATGCATCATCATAACATCAGGTTCAGGGTAGAGCTTAGCAGCAACTGCAGAAAAGCCTTGCTAAACGCCCATTATCCAAGGAATATCCGGCAAATGAGAGATGTTATAAATCTCAGCATCGATGCTGCCTCCCCTCTGATATCGGAAATTCACGACGATGAGGAAATCATCACCCGGGTTGAGCTGGAGCATCTTCCCTTTGAATTTATAGATGACAGCTCCATGGATAAAACTGATACTAATTATGTTGAGAGAATAATAGATGAGCTCCACCTACAGGGCCTGGGGCCTCGAAGAATATCAAAGAGGCTTGAAGAAAAGGGCTATCAGGTTGAATATTATAAAGTTGCGTATCATTTAAGGAAAAGGAAGAATAAATAGTTTCCATCTTTCCTTAATTTATCTGACCTGCAGTGAAATTTTTATCTTACTCTCTTTAAATTACGACAATATTGTGCTATAACTTATTAACAACTATGCATCCAGCTATTAAAAATCCTTGAAGATATGTGAGGAGGGATGTGAATAGATATATGAATTACCATGTACTATTCAAAATTGAAAAAGGAGAGGAATAAAAATGATTAGCAGCATAATAATTAATGTACCTTTTGAGTATGTTGTGGGCTATGCTGGAAATCAGAAAAATTTTAACCAGTGGTCACCAACATTTACAGAATTAAAACTTGTTTATGGAGAACTTAACAAACCAGGCTCCAAATATGAATGCCACCACTTTATGGCTGGCCTGGACATGCTGACCAAAACTGAAATTGTTGAAGTCAATTCCAAACCTGACTTATTTGTTGTGACTAACAAATCATGCTGGTCTGACCCTAGTATGGGAAAAGAATACAGGGACAAGGAAATATTTAAGGCAGTAAAAAAGGACAACACCACCGAGGTAACTTATGAGCTTGATTTTGAAGACTCCTTTAAGGAATATCCCCGATATGATCTTGCATGCATGATGACACAAAATGAGCTGGAATTCAACTTAAAGAATCTGAAATTAATGTTGGAAAATTATAAGTAACTTAACAATTATTTTAGGCAGGAATTAACATTAACATCCTGCCTTCTTTATTAAAACAATATTATTTATGCATAGGTATCAATTAAATAACTTCCCGGATACTTAGTGTTTTTATTATCAGAATTTCCTCGAGACTTGACCTCAACTGCTAAAACATCCTCCATAATTGATGCTTTTTTCAGCCTTGTTTGCTGGGGTTCTTCTGCATAATGAGACTTTTGTCTCCAGGAAGGTTGGTTCACATACTTTACTGATATTATTGTATTGCTTAATACAGAAGAAAATAAGGAAACCGACATTTGATACACCCCGCTTATTTTAAATTTTCTGACATAATATACTTTATTATAAAAATATATTATGGATTATTTACCGTAAAAGTGAGGCAGAAATCAGGCAATATCGGTGTATTTTCAGCATATTTTAGGCCTAAAACAGCAACAACCCGGTTTTAATACCGGGTTGTTTTATGTTGCAGCAAGCTCAGCAATTCGTTGATTTACATTATCATTAAAGAATCCGCCATGATAACAAATTACTGATTTTATATCGTATTCAAGGAGCTTATTTAAGGATTTATTGCTGAGCTCAGTGTCGTAATTTATGGATGGATCTGCCTTCATAAGATTGTTATCAACTATCCTGAGCAAATCACCGGCAATAAGTGTTTTGCTCTTTTTAAGATAAAGACATATATGTCCAAGGGTATGTCCCGGTGTAAAGATAACCTTAATGCCGCCGCAGCAGAGCAACTCTTGGCCATCTTGCAATGCTTCATCCACAGGGGCAGTACAAGTTGGAAATACACCTTTTATTTTGAAGTAAAATTCCTTCATGTTTTCAGGCAGAATATCCAGTTTATCCTCCAGGGCAGCTATTTTCAGAGGAACCTTTTCCCCGCTGATATACGGTATTTCAGCTTCATGGGCAAGAACTGCTGTTTTACCTGGCAGTGCTTTAATTATAGCTGAAAGGTTTCCGATATGGTCAATGTCATGATGTGTAATAATTATTTTGTTAAGACTGTTGAAATCCACACCAGCAGCATCAAAAGACTGTCTTAATTGTGGAAGCTGTCCCGGCAGTCCGGTATCCACTAGAATCACTGTACTTTCATCCCATAGAATAACTGGATAATTCATAGCGGACTTACCCATAACATTTATTGATGAAATCTCCAGCATTTCTACGCCATCTGTAATTTTCATTATAATTACCTCCTATATTTACATTTTCTTGTCAAGCCTGCACCGATAATAGACCCCATAGCCTACAACAAAAAGATATGCAAAAACCAAAAGCAGCAAAGCTGCCATATCCACTCCCATTAATGCAAAGGCAAGCATCAGTGCACCAAAAACAAATACCATCATATCATAAGCCTTTGCCTTGGCACAATTTCCAATAGCTATATTTCTCTCATCCTCTAAATCAATTTTCAATTGCCTTTCAATATCCGGATGATCCTTTATTGCTCTTCTGCGTATAATATCCCCCATACCATGTCCGAATATGCCGCAGCCAAGACCAATGCACACATAGGGCAGCGCCTTCATTATTCCCATTGGAGTTGTAATTGTTTTTGCCAGGTATAAACCCATAACTGCAAGCAGCATGCCAAATAAGGTTAAAAAGTACTGAAACATGGTTTTTTTCATATTTCCTCCTCCTCATAAATAAAAATTTCTTCAATGGTTAAATTGAAATACTTAGCAATTTTAAACGCCAAAATAATGGACGGATTGTATCTTCCGTTTTCCAGGGATCCTATGGTCTGCCTTGATACTTCAAGGTCAGCAGCCATTTCCTCCTGGGTTATGCCTCTGTCCTTTCTTATTTTCTCCAAATGATTTTTCACTTTTACACTCCCCTTAATGTAAAGCTTACTTTCCATAACTAGATAATACTCCTTTTGCACAAAAATGTAAAGCTTGCTTTACATAAAAAACTGACCTCCTAAAGTTAGATTTTTAGGGCTAACTTTTGGGGGTCAGTTCAAATATAGGTGAGACATTAGCCTAATAGGTTTTTTGTTCAAGGTAGTAATCCAAACCATTGTTCTTAAGAAAGACAATAATGTACAAGGCTGAAATGATTCCTGCGGCAAGGAGAGTGTATTTCGAGCCAATCATATCCGACATCACCCCTGCTGCTCCCATTGAAACTAAAAAAGCTGACTTTGACAAGGAATCATTGAAGGTCAAAATGCTTGATCTGTTTGATTCATCGGTATTTTGCTGGATTATGGTGGTGCCTGATATGGTAAACAAGGATTCACCAAAGCCCTCTACAATCAACAGTATAACCACAAGATAAAGGCTGGTATTCATGGCAAATAATGCAACCCCAATTCCCAGGATTACTATGCCTATGGAAAATATACTATAAAGCTTATATTTTCTGCTTAATTTATTCATTATCATGGAGCTGATTAGAAATCCAACCCCTACTGCAGCCAGGAACTGTCCATAAACATTGGGCATAATATTTAATTCATTTTTGAAAAAGATCACCTCAGCCACGTAGATTGTACCCATGGTAAAATTGGCCAGAAAAATTCCCTGTAATACTCTTTTTAACTTGTCATTTTTCAATATAAAACTGAAGCCCGCCTTTGAATTTGACAAAATACGTGTAAATCTATATTGTTCATCTGCAGACTTTGAACTGCTGCTGAATTTCAATAAAATTACAAGCATTGAAAATATGAAAAAAGTAAAGCTGTCTATGTAAAATCCTGTGGATAGGTTAAATAAAGATAATACCACCCCGCTGATTATGGGTGCTGCAATATTTATAATGGAATTAGCGCTGCTGAATAATGAATTTGCAGCCACAAGAGAATCCTTTTCAACTATAAGTGGTACAATTGAGCTAATTGTTGGCAGCACAAAAATATTTATGGTAGACAACAAAAATGATATTATATATATTTCCAGCAAGTTTTGAGATAATGGCAGAAACAGCACAATTATTCCACTGACCACATTTGCCGCTATCAAAATCTTTTTTTTATCCAACCTGTCAATAATACCTGCAATTACCGGGCCCAAAACAATTTTAGGCAGTGCCCTTACTATCATTAGTATGGACAGCACTGAACCGCTGCTGGAAAAAGAAATTACCAGTGTCATTAGCGCCAGGATATTCAGCCAGTCTCCTACAGAAGATATACATGTTCCCAATATTAAAATTTTCAAATTTTTATCAGCCTTAAACATTTCATTGTCTCCTTACGGTCTGCTTTGCCGTTTTGCCATGTTAAGCATTAACATTTAGCAAATAACTTTTAATTGCTAAATTCAGACTTCTTCCCGGCACAGATTCAGTATAACACAGAGGCCTGAAATACGGCAAAAAATAACAAAGTCAACAGCAGGTGCCTTGCACCTATCCTCCTATCTGCACCATATTTCTCATTTCCTGATTTTCAGTAATGTCTTCATTAAAGCCGTGATGTTCTAGTTTATTGCAGATGGCATCCCCTATTATTTCTTTAACGGCATTTTTCTTATTATCGAAGTGGTTTAATCCATAATCCATAGCTGCCTACTTTCCAAAGCCGCAGTTTGGGAAGGTACAGCTTTCGCATCCTAGACACAACCCTCCGTGTCCCAAGGCTGCCAGATCATCAGCTGTCAGTTTATCCTCTGCCATAATTCTTGGCAGCACCAGGTCAAATATGGTCCTCTTACTATACATTACACAACCCGGAAGTCCTAAAACTGGAACAGAATCCTCGTAGTATGCCAAAAGGAACATGGCCCCAGGCAGTACGGGAGCTCCATAGGAAACAAGGCTGGCTCCCGTGTTTTTTATAGCTGTGGGGGTGGTATCATCAGGATCCACGCTCATGCCTCCGGTGCATATAATAAGCTCAGCCCCTTTATTTATAAAATCCTCAATAGCTTTTGTTATCTCTACCGGGTCATCACTTAATATCTTCTGTCCCAGCACCTCTACATCGTATTCAGCCAGCTTTTCTCTAATAACCGGTCCAAAAGTGTCCTTTATTCTTCCATAAAACACCTCGTTGCCTGTGGTTATGATTGCCGCCTTTTTATGGGTAAAGGAAAGTATTTTAAGCAAGGGTTCCTCTCCTGCAATTCCAACTGCCTTCTCCATTTTTTTCTCATCTATAACCAGTGGTATTATCCTGGTGCCAGCCAGTTTATCACCTTTTTTTACTGGAAAATTTCCGTGTCTTGTGGAAATAATAATTTCGCCCAGGGAATTGATTTTCTGAAGTTTTTCCTTGTTTATCTTCAGGAGGCCGTCAGCTGAAGCTATGAGCTCTATTTTTCCTTCTTTAACTTCTGTCGACATCATATAGTCATTTTTGCATATTTTACAGAGTATTTTTGCCGCTTCATTTTCATGGAGCATACCAGTATGCTTTTCCCATATATATAAATGGTCCTTTCCTATGGATAACAGCACAGGGATGTCCTCTTTTGTTACAATGTGGCCTTTTTTAAATACTGTCACCTTTTTTACTCCCTTTATTATCTGTGTAAGGTCATGGCATAATACATGGCCAACTGCCTCTGTGGTATTTATCAATTTCATAAACTTACCTCCTCCGTTATATTATTTCAAGAATAACGTCAGCATCCTGCACTTAAAAATCCTCTATAAATAGCTGTTAAAATGCATTTCAAATAATAAGTCTCCATTTACATAAAGCTCTCTTTTAAACTTAATATAGCATATATTAAGTTTTTCTTCCTCTGTTATTTCAGAGCCTCCCGCAAAGGCTCCTCCCGCTTCGCCTACCAGAAGCCGAAAGTCCAGCTGCTGCTCTGCATATTTAATTATCCTCCAGCCTCTGATGTATGACATATTCATGTCCTAATTCAGGCATACTGCTCCTGTTTATTTCCCTGGAAATAAGCCTTAAAGCAGCCAGACGAATATCGAACTGTTTCCTAAATTCATCAATTCCTATTATTGCAGCACCTATGCCGATTTTTTCACCTGGTCCTTAACATGGCTGCAGGCACTCCCACTTGTGGTACAAAGCTGCCAAAGTCAAGACCCCTCAGTTCATATTCCCTAGGATATTTTTCCTTAATTTCACTAAAGGTCAAACCATCCCACTGTCCCATATTTATTTCCTTTAGCTCCTCTGCTTCCATCACTGGTATATCTCCTGAGGATATAATTTCAGCAGAGCTTCTGCAGCAATGGAGAGGACTGGAGAATACTCTAGCTATATTTTTGTCTTTTAAAAAATTTCTAACCCTTGTAATCAGCTGTTTCTCTTCCAGGGAGAGAGGATACTCTAAAAAATAACGGTATAAATAATATTAGCTTAGTTGAACTATTTCTTATAAATTTATAATATAAATCCTTCTGCTTAATTTGAAGAAGTCTTGACTACAGCATACCCTTATCTGATATCTGATGTGGTTGTCACCAGCCTGTCCATCTTCCACCATAATAAATATCCTCCGGCCTAGCCGGAGGTTTTGCTTTTCCGGGCGTAGCCCTTTA
>CALBDU010000058.1 GCA_937927335.1 uncultured Clostridium sp. | reverse complement strand
CAAAAATAGTACAAGAAATTTTCATCAAAAATTATTGACTTTTATTAGCTGGTCTTAAATATTCATCCATGGCCTTTGCAGCCTTTTTTCCTGCTCCCATGGCAAGTATTACAGTGGCGGCTCCTGTTACTGCGTCTCCTCCGGCATATACCTTTTCCTTGGTTGTTAGTCCGGTTCCCTCGTGAGCTATTATGCACTTTCTCTTGTTTATTTCGAGGCCTTGAGTAGTTGAGGATATAAGAGGGTTTGGTGAAGTTCCCAGTGACATTATCACTGTATCCACATCCAGCACATATTCTGAACCAGCTACTTCCACAGGTTTTCTTCGACCGGATTCATCTGGCTCCCCAAGCTCCATCTCTATGCATTGCATACCTTTAACCCAGCCGTTTTCATCTCCAAGAATCTCCACAGGGTTGGTTAAAAGGTGGAATATTATGCCTTCTTCCTTGGCATGGTGAACTTCTTCAACCCTTGCCGGAAGCTCCTCCTCTGATCTTCTGTATACTATGTATACTTCAGAGCCAAGCCTCAGGGCTGTTCTTGCAGCATCCATGGCTACGTTACCTCCGCCAACTACTGCAACCTTTTTACCTACCTTTATTGGTGTGTCGTATTCATTTCTGAAAGCCTTCATCAAGTTGTTTCTTGTGAGGAATTCATTTGCTGAGAATACTCCGTTGAGGTTTTCTCCAGGTATTCCCATGAACTTTGGAAGTCCTGCTCCGGAGCCTATGAATACTGCCTGGAATCCTTCCTCCTCTAAAAGCTCATCTACAGTTACTGTTTTTCCTATTATTACGTTAGTTTCTATCTTTACTCCAAGCTTTTTAAGGTTTTCTATTTCATGCTTTACTACAGTCTCTTTAGGAAGTCTGAACTCAGGTATTCCGTATACAAGTACTCCGCCAGCCTCATGAAGAGCTTCAAATATTGTTATGTCATAACCTAGCTTAGCCAGATCTCCTGCACAGGCAATACCTGCAGGGCCGCTGCCTATTACGGCAACCTTCTTGCCATTCTTTGGCTTTGTCTGGGACAAGTCCACATTGTTTTCCCTGGACCAGTCTGCCACGAATCTTTCAAGCTTTCCTATAGCCACAGCCTCTCCCTTTATTCCAAGCACGCATTTTCCTTCACACTGGGATTCCTGTGGGCATACCCTTCCGCATACTGCAGGCAGGGCGCTGGATTCAGCTATAACTTTTGCAGCCTCTTCAAACTCTCCGTTTTTAACATGCTGTATAAACTGTGGTATGCTGATGGTTACAGGGCACTGGGTTACGCATAAGGGCTTCTTGCAGTTAAGGCATCTTGCTGCCTCCTCCATAGCCTCCTCTTTTGTGTAGCCCAGACATACCTCTTCAAAGTTTGTTGCCCTTACCTTTGGATCCTGTTCCTTTATTGGTGTTCTCTTCATTCTATCCATTATTTATCGCCTCCGCATCCGCAGCCGCCATGATGATGTGTGTCTCCCTCTTCAACCCTGAGGATCTTTCTTCCTTCCTCAGTTTTGTACATGGTCTGCCTTCTCATTGCTTCATCAAAGTTTACCAGATGTCCGTCAAATTCAGGTCCGTCCACACAGGCAAACTTAACCTCTCCACCTACTGTTACCCTGCAGGCTCCGCACATTCCTGTGCCGTCTACCATTATAGGGTTAAGGCTTACTATGGTTTTTATTCCATAATTCTCTGTAAGCTTTGCGATAAATTTCATCATTATCATTGGTCCTATAGCTATTACCATATCATAGCCTTTTTCCGACTTCTCAATAAGCTCCTTCAAAAGATCTGTTACAAAACCCTTAAAGCCGTAGCTGCCGTCGTCTGTTGCAACGTAAAGATTACCGGAAACAGCTTTCATTTCTTCCTCAAGAAGGAGGTAATCCTTAGATTTGCAGCCTACTATAACATCAGCAGCAACACCGTTTTCATGAAGCCATTTGACCTGTGGATATACAGGTGCTGCACCCACACCTCCGGCTACAAACATTATCTTTTTCTTTTTCAGCTCATCAATATTCTCATGAACCAGCTCCGATGGCTGTCCTAAAGGACCTACGAAGTCAGAAAAGTATTCACCCTCATTCATTTCTGCCATTCTTTTTGTAGAATCCCCAAGAGTCTGGAAAACTATTGTAACAGTACCCTTTTCTCTGTCATAGTCGCATATGGTAAGGGGCACCCTCTCACCCTTTTCATCCATTTTCACAATGACAAACTGTCCAGGCCAGCAGGATTTTGCCACCCTGGCTGCCTCTACATCCATTAAATAGATGTTTGGGGCTAATACCCTTTTTTCTATAATTTTATACATTATAATTCCTCCAAATTCGTGGAAAGCCACCTATTGAGCTTTGTCCAATAGGTGACTTCTCTTTACTATTTATATCCTGCTTTTGTTAGTATTGCCACTGCCTTTTCTGCTTCATCCTCGCTGACAAGTACTATTGGTCCAGTGCAGCCCATGCCGCTTTCTGAA
>CALBDU010000057.1 GCA_937927335.1 uncultured Clostridium sp. | reverse complement strand
GCAGTTAAAAAGGGCCATTGCAAAACTAATTACTTAGTTTTGCAACAGCCCCATTGTCAAGGAGGGCATTATAAGTATATAATGATAGTAGGATATAGTAATGCGAAAACGCATAAGCTGTGTACAGATGCAAAAACGGCTAAAAAGGAATTAGGAGATAAAGTAGCGATTAACTTATTTAAAAGGTTAAGTTGGTTAGGTGCTGCAGATAATTTAGCGATTTTTAATGGTACATTTAATTGCTTAAGGCTGCACAAGTTAAAAGGAAAGTACAGTAAATATTATGCTATTGATATTACAAAAGGTTATAGATTAATATTCTACCCATGTAGCGAGGATGGGATATTGATCGAAAATGCAAATTTCGAAACAATCACAGTGGTTACTATTGAGGAGGTGAATAATCATTATGATGATTAAGAGAGATGAAATTATAAAACCACAAAAGTATATATCTCCAATGCCTATACCTCCTGGTGACACAATAAAGGATTTTATTGATGAATTAGGGATGTCTCAAAAAGAATTAGCAAAACGTATGGGATTAAGTGAAAAGCATTTAAGCCATATAATAAGTGGAATGACACCAATTTCTATGGATGTTGCAGAAAAGCTACAAACTTGTTTGGGAGTTAAAGCTCGCTTTTGGATCAATCTAGAAAATGACTATCGAGAGGCATTATATAGATCTATACCACCTACAATTACTGATGATGAAAAAGCAATAGCACAACAAATACCCTATTCAGAAATATGTAAAATGGGAAAACTAGAACCTACTAAAAAAATAGATAGTAAAGTAATTAATTTAAGAGAATTTTTTGGGGTTATTAACTTGACCACTATTTCAGATATAAATGTTGCTTATAGAAAAGCTAACATATGTAATGAAAATAAGTACGCATTATTAGCATGGATAAGAATTGCAGAAATTAATGCCCAAAGTTTAAAAACTGAAAGCTATAGCAGGAGGAAACTTGAAAAGGCAGTACCTGAATTCAGAAGATTAACTCTAGAAGATCCGGAAGTATTCTATTCTAAATTGGTTGATTTATGCGCTAATTCAGGAATTGCATTAGTGGTATCTAATCACATAAAAGGCACAGGGGTTAATGGCGTAACCTTTTTAAATAGTAAGAGGAATAAGGTTATTATTCAATTAAGTGTAAGAGGAAAGTATGCTGATAAATTTTGGTTTACTTTTTTTCATGAAATAAGTCATATATTAATGGATGAAAGTTCTAGCTTTGATTACATTGATTGCGATGAAGAAGTTGAAAAAAAGGTAGATGCTATGGCTGCTGATTTATTGATACCCAATGATAGGTATCGTGAATTTTTAAGAAAACACAGATATGATGATATATTAGAAATTAGAAGATTTGCCAATGATGTAGGTATACATCCATGCATCGTTATAGGCAGGTTAAAATATGAAGAAAGGATTCCTTATACATTCTTCACTAAAGATGCACCAAAATTCGTTATCCAATAATTTGAAACTCATAAACACTTTAAATTTATATAGAATATTTAACAGAGATAACCCCTCAAATTTGAAGGGTTATTTTTATGCCATATAAAGCCTATGAATGAGATAATTTGCAATAGGCAGGTTAACACACATTAAAATAGATAAATGTCTTAAAATGGCTATAATCAATTTTGGGGTACATGTATTAAGTATTGAAAAATAAAGCTTTAAGATAAATAATTTTCCCGCCATTTTCCCACCAAAGTTTTAAATATAGAAAAAATATTAAGTTATAACATATAAAATAAATAGCTAAACATATTGATAATAAAGAGTTTTATAAAAATGTATAAAAATAATAAATCAATGAATCGTTCCAGTTGGTCGGGGGTTCGAATCCTCTCCGTCGCACCATAAAATCTATTGCAGATAAAAATGATCTCCTAAATGTTAGGAGATCATTTTTATTGTTTAGTTTACCCTTGTATACGTCTCAAAATTACCAAACTCATAAAGAGATAATGTATTATTGTCAATTAATTTAACTTCCCCAATGTATAAATCATCAGATTTATATTCACCATAGCTGCCGCTGTAATAGCTGTAGCCGTCTCCTGCTAATGAATATGAGTCCATATCATATTTATAATTACCTTTCCAGGTGGTACCTCCGGACCCTCCTGCGGATAGCCTAACAAAGGTATTATTTGAGTTAAAGGTTATGGTTTCGGAATAGGTTGAAGTTCGCCATGTGCCCACAAGCAGCTGTTCCTTTTCAGTCCATGTGCTTTTCATTCTTTCGCCAGTCCAGTATCCATCTGCTCCAATTATACAGTCACCCGATGAATCCTTTACCACTGCGGAATAATTAATCCAGTAGCCATAGCCGTCCATATAACACCAGCCTTTGGAATCTTTAGCCCAGCCTTCCTTTACAATTGAGCCGTCAACTGCACTTAAATAGCACCAGCCTTTTGAGTCCTTCATCCAGCTGTTTGTAAGCTTTACTCCGTCCCTGTAATAATACCAGGTTCCATTAGCTGATACCCATCCGTTTAAAGGTGCCCCATTTGCTGTAGATGGTAAGAAAAATACAGCGCCGGATATTAGTATGCAGCTAAGGAGCAACATTAATCTCCTCTTTAGTTTCATATTGTTTCCCCCTTTTTCTTTGATAACAATAATATTCTACGTATAGGAAATAATTCCTTCAAAAATACACGTGGAAAATAATACCAATACATCTTTTGTTCATAAAACAGCTTAAGTCTTGAACCAGTGATTTGTTGAATTAGCATAATCACACATTCATAACACATTGTTGTGATAATTTTACCTGAATTTACCTATATAATAAAAATCATAGAAGAAATGAATTTAGGTTTAATTATAGAGGGAGGCCTTTAATTTGAGAAAAGCATTAAAAAAAGGTATAACTGCTTCGGCGTTGGTGTTTGTAGGAGCCGGTATTGTTCTTCCAATCACAACTGCCATAGCTGCACCCAGCAAAACCGGCTGGGCACAGGAAAATGGTACATGGTATTACTACAACTCAAAAGGTAAAATAGTAACCAAAACCTGGGCACAGGACTCATCAGGACGATGGTTTTATTTAGGAAACGATGGTGTAATGGTAACTGATGGTTGGGCACAAGATTCATCAGGACGATGGTTCTATTTGGATAATGATGGAGCAATGGCAACTAACAGCTGGGCTCAGGACTCATCAAATAATTGGTTTTATCTTGGCACTGATGGGGCTATGATGACGAGCTCCTGGGTAGATTATAACGGAAAATCCTATTACTTGAATTCTGGAGGGGACATGGCCGTCAGCACTAACACTCCAGATGGGAGTACTGTGGATTCAACTGGAGCTAAGGTCACAGCTGGAACAAATTCAGTGACAGCTGGAACTCAACCAGTTGGACAACCACCTGACGGAGGCCAGCCTGGTGGAGCTCCCCCAGATGGAGGAAGTGGCGGGTCTGGTTCTGTTAACACTGGTACAGGTGCATATAATCTAAGTGACGGTGAGACCCTTACAGAAGAAACATATTCATCCTCCAATGGGGATGAAAATGCAGTGAGGGCTTCCGATTCGGTTACTGCTTCGCTAAATAATGTAACGATAAACAAAACTGAAGGTTCTGCTTCAAGCAATGACGCCAGCAGCTTTTACGGCTTAAATTCAGCTGTACTTGCACTTGATAATTCTATCCTTAACATTACCGGTGGCACTGTAACAGCAGCAGCTGAAGGAGCTAATGGTGTATTTGCATACGGAGGAAGCACTATTAATATTAAGGATACAGCTATAAATGTCACAGGTGGAAATGCTGGTGGAATAGAGGTTGCTGGAGGCGGCAAACTTTATGCTTCAAACCTTACGGTAAATTCAAAGGTTAAGGCGGCTATCCGAAGTGATAGAGGCGGTGGGACTATGGTTGTTGACGGAGGAACTTATACCACGGAAGGAAGCTCCGGTGCTCCTGCTATTTACAGTACTGCGGATATCACAGTAAACAATGCAGCCTTGACTGCCAACACTTCGGAAGCAGTTGTGGTTGAAGGATTAAATTCAGTTACCCTCAACAACTGTGATGTCACAGGTAATATGACAGGCACCAATGGCACAGGCAGTGAAAACATCTATAATGTAATGCTCTATCAGAGTATGTCTGGTGATGCAGAGGTTGGAAACAGCAGCTTTAAGATGACAGGAGGATCCCTGACCTCAAAAAGCGGAGATATGTTTTATGTTACCAACACCGATTGCACTATTGATCTTGGAAATGTGGATCTAAAACTTGCAGATAACACTAATTTGCTGGTTGTTGCAGGTAATGACGCATCCAGAGGCTGGGGAAAGGCTGGCTCAAATGGAGGTGTGTGCACATTTACCACTTCAGATCAGGCACTCAGCGGGGACATTAAGGTAGATTCAATTTCAAAGCTTAATATGAATATATCAGATTCGTCAAACTTTACGGGATCGATAAACTCTGATGGAACAGAAGCTTCAGCTTTATCCGTAACTCTTGATGCATCAAGTACCTGGACACTTACATCAGACAGTTATATAACAGAATTTAACGGAAGCCTGAGCAATGTGAATTTTAATGGATATACACTATATGTAAATGGCACTGCCGTTAATTAAAAATAGGCCCATGCAAATTTATAAACTGCATGGGTTTTAATTATTTTTTGCAAAAATTGCATTATTTACTCAATTTAAACGCCATTATTCGACAATATTTTCATAAATATTCTATATCCAAATTTGGCATATTGCTTCATTTTAATATTTTAAAAATAAACTATTGGCCACAGCAATTAAATTGTTAACTATGCAAATTAATTAAAGTTCAGTAAAATCAGGCTATTACAAGGTTTTAAAGCTGCTGAAGGTGAAGTTTAATTTTTTATGCCAACTTTTAAATATTTAATTTGCAAAATTATTGTAGTATAATTATGATTATGAGTACTTGTCCATTATATTTCCTTATAATTAATGGATACTATTTCACAAGGGTGCGAATAAAATTGACTGAAATTCATATGTTACTGATAAATAACTGGATATACAAAAAATTAATTTTTTATCTAAAAAATTAAAATTTTTTAATTTAATTTACTGACAATTTAATATTTTTGTTTTGTTTGTGGTAATATTATATAAATTTTATATCATCTTAATAATTATGGGGGATAAAAAATGCTAAAGTACATAACAAAAAGATTATTTTCCAGTGTTGTTACAATTTTTATTGTAATTACAGCTACATTTTTTCTTATGCACGCCATGCCAGGTGGACCTTTTGATCAAGAAAAGAAACTACCACCGGCAATCAAAGCTAACCTGGAAGCAAAATTTGGTCTTGATAAAAGCTTAGGGGTTCAATACACTACATACCTAAATAATGTTGTTCATGGAGACCTTGGACCTTCAATGAAGTATGAAGGCAGAACAGTAAATGAAGTTATTTCATACTCTTTTCCGGCATCGGCAAAGCTTGGTCTTTGCGCAATAGCCTTCGCTCTTGTTTTAGGATTATTAATGGGTCTGATAGCTGCTCTTAAACAGGGAAAATGGCAGGACAACCTATGTATGTTTATATCTATATTAGGTGTAACCATACCGAGTTTTGTTATGGCAACCCTTTGTATTTTCTTTTTTGCAGTTAAGCTTGGATGGCTTCCTGCAGTTGGCTTTGACGGACCAAAATATTATATATTGCCTGCTATAGCCTTGGGCGGATATTCTACTGCATTTATTGCCAGACTTTCCAGATCAAGTCTGCTGGAGGTTATAAGGCAGGATTACATTAAAGTAGCAAAGGCTAAAGGCTTGACAAAACGAGTAATAATATTTAAACATGCATTAAGAAATTCTTTGATTCCTATCGTAACCTATCTGGGACCTATACTTGCCGGGGTGCTTACAGGAAGCTTCGTTATTGAAACGTTGTTTGGCATACCTGGATTAGGCAGAGAATTTGTTCAAAGTATAGGCAACAGGGATTATACCACTACATTGGGAGTAACTATCTTTTACAGCACCTTCCTAATACTTTGCAATTTAGTTGTAGATTTGCTTTATGTAATAATTGACCCACGAATAAAGATTGATGCTTAGGAGGTTGAAGGATGTTATTTTCTAATGATTTATTCGAAAAAGTTTCAAGCAATGAAAAAAATGCTGAAGAAATAGCAAGACCAAGTATGACCTACTGGCAGGATGTATGGAGAAGATTAAAGCAAAATAAGGTGGCTATGGCCGGTATGGTTGCTGTCATAATAATAACACTGCTTGCCATAATCGGACCGATGCTGTCACCATATGATTATTATTCGCAGAATCTTGCCAATGCAAACCAGCCATCCAGTGCTCAACATTGGTTTGGCACAGACAAATTTGGAAGAGACGAATTGGTAAGGGTTCTTTACGGAGCCAGGATATCGCTGACTGTTGGCTATGCAGCCAGTATACTGAATATAGTTATAGGTGTCCTTTATGGTGGAATTGCCGGTTATTTCGGCGGCAAAGTTGATGAAATAATGATGAGAATAGTGGATGTTATCTATTCCATTCCTATGATGATATATGTAATACTGTTCATGGTTATATTCGGTGCAGGCTTAAAGAGCATTATAATAGCCCTGGCAGTATCCTACTGGCTTACTATGGCCAGAATTGTAAGGGGCCAGATTTTATCCTTAAAACAACAGGAATTTGTACTGGCTGCCAGAACCCTGGGAGTATCTCCTATGAAAATACTATTAAAACACTTGATACCTAATTGTATGGGACCAATAATAATAACTCTGATGATGTCGGTTCCGGATGCGATATTTACCGAATCCTTCCTGAGTTTTATAGGCCTTGGAGTTTCAGCGCCTCAGGCATCTTGGGGAACACTTGCTTCGGAAGCATTAGACGGATATATGTTATATCCTTCTCAATTATTCTATCCAGCAATTGCTATATGTTTAACGATACTTGCATTTAATTTACTGGGTGATGGTTTAAGAGATGCACTGGATCCAAAGATGAAAAAATAACGGGAGGATATAAATATGGAAAACTTGTTGCAAATTAATGATTTGCAAACATCATTTTATACTTATGCGGGAGAAGTAAAAGCTGTTCGTGGTGTTTCACTCCATTTGGACAAGGGTGAGGCTATCGGTATAGTTGGAGAATCAGGCAGCGGTAAAAGTATTACCATGATGTCCTTAATGGGCCTCCTGCCGGATAACGGTAAAATTTTAAATGGAGAACTAATATTTGATGGTAAGGACCTGGCTAAGGAAAGTGAAGTGGATATGGAAAAAATCAGAGGAAACGATATAGGAATGATTTTCCAGGATCCTATGACTTCATTAAATCCGGTTTTTACTATTGGCAATCAAATAATGGAGCCACTTATAAAACATAAAAAAATGAGTAAAAGTGAAGCCTTTAATAAGGCTGTAGAGATGTTAAAGCTGGTTGGAATACCTAGTCCTGAAAAAAGAATGAAACAATATCCTCATGAATTTTCAGGTGGCATGAGACAGAGAGCTATGATTGCCATGTCCTTGGTATGCGCACCTAAGCTCCTCATTGCTGATGAGCCTACCACTGCACTGGATGTTACCATACAAGCTCAGATATTGGAATTAATGAAGGAATTAAAATCAAAAATCGATATGTCCATTATACTAATAACCCATGATTTAGGTGTGGTGGCGGATGTATGCAGCAGAATATATGTAATGTACGGCGGAACTATTGTTGAAAGCGGAGCCTCAAGGGATATTTTCTATAATTCAAAACACCCCTATACCTGGGGTCTTATGAAGAGTATACCAAATCCCAAGGAGGATATTAAAGAGAGATTAAAGCCTATTGAAGGAACACCTCCTGATTTGTTGAAACCGCCTGCTGGATGTCCATTTGCTCCTAGATGTGAGCATACTATGAAAATTTGCCTTACAGAGAGACCGCCTCAATTTGAAATAAACCCTGGCCACTGTTCAGCGTGCTGGTTAAATCACCCCCAGTCACCGGAGAATATTGCTGATTTACAAAGGGGGAATAAATAATGTCAGAAAAAAAACCTTTATTGGAGATAAAAAACTTAAAGAAATATTTTCCTGTTAAAAAGGGGTTTTTAGGAAATAGCCATAGCTTTGTTAAGGCTGTGGATGATGTTTCCTTTACATTAAATAAAGGTGAAACCTTAGGTCTTGTTGGGGAGTCCGGATGCGGTAAGACTACCACTGGCAGGACAATTATAAAATTATATGAACCAACAGCGGGAGAGATTATTTTTGGAGGACATAATATTGCACAGTTGAGTACTAAGGAGATTTTTCCATACAGAAGGAAAATGCAGATGATATTCCAGGATCCCTATGCATCACTGGATGCCAGAATGTCTGTTGAAGCTATAATTGGAGAAGCTATTGAAACCCATAAGCTAATGGGTCCAAAGGAAACAAAGGAAAGAGTAAGATATCTGCTGGACCGTGTTGGGCTGAATGCTGAACACGCAACCAGATATCCTCATGAATTTTCAGGAGGGCAAAGGCAAAGAATAGGTATTGCAAGGGCTCTGGCAGTACAGCCTGAATTTATTGTGTGTGACGAGCCTATATCTGCATTGGATGTATCCATTCAGGCCCAGGTAGTAAATATGCTTGAGGACCTGCAGGATGACTTAGGGCTTACTTACTTATTTATAGCTCACGATTTATCTATGGTTAAGCATATATCAAACAATATTGGTGTTATGTATTTGGGTAAAATGGTAGAACTTAGTGAAAGCAACGAGCTTTATAGAAAACCACTGCATCCATATACGCAGTCGCTGCTTTCAGCAATACCTGTACCTGATCCTGATATGGCGCAGGCAAACAAAAGGATTATGCTTGAAGGTGAAACTCCTTCACCAATCGATCCTCCGCCTGGCTGCAGGTTTAAGGCCAGATGCAGGTATGCAAAGCCGGTGTGTGGGGAAGTTGAACCGGAGTTAAAGGACCTGGGAGGCGGCCATTGTGTAGCTTGTCACCTATTTTAGATGATAATTTTCCGCAAAAGGAAATGTTCATAATTATATAAAAAGGGGGAAAATCAATGCTAAAAAGTAAAGTATCAAAAATGCTGGTTTTAGGCCTTGCTGTTATACTTTCCGCTTCAGTCCTTGTTGGTTGCGGATCAAGCAGCAAAACTGCATCAAAGGTTATAAAAGTTAACCTTGGCGCAGATCCTAAAACAATCGATCCAGGTTTAAACAACTCAGTAGAAGGATCACATGTTATAGTTAATGCTTTTGAAGGATTAACAAATCTGGATAAAGATGAAAAGGTTATTCCTGGAGTAGCTGAAAAATGGGAAGTTTCCACAGATGGAACAAAATATACGTTCCATTTAAGAGACAATGCGAAATGGTCAGATGGCCAGGCTGTTAAAGCTAAAGACTTCGAATATGCATGGAAAAGGGCTTTAAAACCTGAAACTGCATCAGAATATGCTTTCCA
Organism: uncultured Clostridium sp.; assembly: GCA_937927335.1. Classification (GTDB taxonomy): domain Bacteria; phylum Bacillota; class Clostridia; order Clostridiales; family Clostridiaceae; genus UBA699. Next base: position 15,560 of record CALBDU010000057.1, on the reverse strand, counting down.
GCTGTATTACGTAAAGAATGGTGAGGCTTATAACACTGGCAAAGCCACCGCAGACCAGGTTGGAGTTAAAGCTGTAGACGACAAGACATTGGAAGTAACTCTAGAGGCACCTTGTCCTTACTTCCTATCCTTGATGGCTTTCCCAACTTATATGCCTGTAAGACAGGACGTTGTTGATAAGAATCCTACCGGATGGGCTACAAAACCAGAAACTTATATATCCAATGGTCCTTTCACCATGAAAGAACTTAAAATGAAGGATAGCATAAACTTTGTTAAAAATACTAACTACTGGAACGCCAGCAGTGTTAAATTAGATGGTATCGAATTTAAAGTTTTAGATCAGGCAACAAGCTATTTGTCAGCATTTAAAACTGGCCAGATTGATATGATCGACAAACCACCAGTACAGGAAATACCAAACCTCTTAAAGGATGGTACAGCTGTATCATTACCTTATCTGGGAACTTACTACTATGACTTTAATATATCTGCAAATGCTGCTAATGTTAATGCAGCAGCAGCTAAGGCTTTATCAGATGTTAGAGTTAGAAAGGCTCTTTCACTTGCAATTGATAGAACTGAACTTGTTACAAAGGTTTCAATGGGCGGAGAAAAACCAGCTACATCCTTTGTGCCAAGCGGTGTATCCGACACAAGTGGAAATAAGTTTAAAAACAAGGCTTACTATGGAACAACTGCAGATGTAGAACAGGCTAAAAAACTTTTAGCTGAAGCAGGCTATCCAAATGGACAGGGCTTCCCTACATTAGAATTAATATACAACACTAACCAGGGCCACCAGAGCATGGCTGTAGCAATACAGGATATGTGGAAGAAAAATCTTGGTGTAAATATAACTTTAAGAAACCTTGAAAGAAAAGTTCAGCTTACAGAAGCAAACAAGCACAACTATGTAATGAACAGGGATGGATGGATAGCTGACTACAACGATCCTATGACCTTCCTTGACATATTCACTACTACAAACGGCAACAACTATGCCGGATACAATAATCCTGCATACGACAAGCTGATAACAGATGCAAAGCATGAAACAGATATAGCTAAGAGAACTGCTATGCTTCACCAGGCAGAAGACATGCTTATGAATGACATGCCTATAATCCCTATTTACGAATATACAGAAGTTGTTTGCATGAACAAAAAATTAACTGGCGTTCATGTATCAAACCTTGGCTTCTTCATATTCAGGGATGCTGATTTAGCACAATAATTAAATTTAAAAAAGATATTCCGATTTTGGGATATCTTTTTTTATTTGAATATTTTACAATACTAATAACATAATACAGGTATTATATAATTCATGTAAACGATTCATATATAAATTCTATGAATAGTTAGAAAACTATCAATTAGATTATAAAAAATCTCCGTGATATAATTAACATAATTAATAGTTAAATATCTAACATAGTGATATTGATATTTAGTTCAAAGATGATGAAAATGGAGGTATAACGATGAATCAGGAAAGAATTAATATGCCAAATGCTAAACCAACAAACAAAAGGTGGATTATACTTTTACTTATTTGCTTAGTTACATTTGTAAATTATCTTGACAGGGCTAATCTCGCTGTTGCTGCTACACATCTGTCAAAGGATTTAAACTTTGATTCTGTTAAAATGGGTTTGATTTTTTCAGCAATGGGATGGTCTTATACTGCAATGCAGCTTCCATGCGGATGGATACTTGACCGCTTTGGACCAAGAAAGGTTTACGGTGTTGCTTTGGCTGGCTGGTCTGCATTTACTGTATTCATCGGTTTAAGCCATAATTTTATTGGTCTTATATTAAACCGTATAGGTCTTGGCTTCTTCGAATCACCTGCATTTCCTTCAAATGGGCGTATTGTTACTACCTGGTTTCCATCAAAGGAAAGAGGCTTTGCCATTGGAGCATATACTGGAGCTGAGTACATAGGACTTGCACTTTGTACGCCTATTCTTACATGGCTTCTTTTAACCTTCAGCTGGAGAGCAATTTTTATTGCTACAGGTGCCCTTGGACTTTTAGTAACTATCGTTTGGTTTATGTTTTATTATGATCCGGCACATTTTAAAGGAATAAATAAGGCTGAAATTGATCTGATAAAAGATGGCGGGGGACTTTCAGACACAATTGTTGAACAGAAGAAGGTTACCTGGAATGAAATGAAATATTTGTTTAAGGGACGTCAGCTTGTAGGTATGTATATTGGCGGGTTCGCTATTGCATCAATATTATTCTTCTTTATGACCTGGTTCCCCTCTTACCTTGTAGCAGAAAAGCATATGGCTATGTTAAAGGTTGGAATATATGGTGCACTACCATATTTAGCTGCTATTGCAGGGGTTCTTGTTGGCGGAAGGTGGTCCGACTGGATGTTAAATAAAGGATCCGGCGTGGGAATGGCTAGAAAGCTTCCCGTTATAGTTGGCCTGCTTTTATGCTCAGTTGTTATGTGTGCAAATTATTACAATGATATAAACGTTATTATTACTTTCATGTGTATAGCGTTCTTTGGACAGGGGATGGCTTCAACTGTATCCTGGGCTCTGCTTTCCGAGATAGTTCCAAAGGAACTGGTAGGTATGTCTGCAGGAACCTATAACTTTTTTACTAATCTTGGCGGAACATTGTCACCTCTCATTGTTGGATTTCTTATTGCCAGAACAGGATCATATGCATCGGCTTTGGTTTTCATATCAATTATGGGAGTTGTAGGTGCATTGGCTTATATCTTTATTATTGGCAAGCCAAGCAGAATAGTAATACCAGAAGTAGAAAATTAGACATTAATACTGTTCATATTGCCACTGAAACCATAAATTTCAGTGGTTTTTTTATTTTAGATGAAGGTATAAAAAAATATAATAAATGAGGTAGCATGCATTAAATAGTACTATTGGACTAAAAATTGAAATTAATGTAACATGAGGTTTGGTACATAAATATTATTTTTTGGGGGAGTGACAAATGAAGAAGAAATTTCTAATGGTTTTTCTTTGCATAATGATGGTTGCTGCATTAGCAACTGGTTGTGCATCAAATGGACAGAGCAGCTCTTCAGCAGATACTAAGACTGTTGAGCCTGTTGCAAAAACAAAAGTATTTGTTAGTGCAGACTGGGTGAAAAGTGTTATTAGTGGCAAGCAGGCAGAATCCAAGGATTATAAAATAATCGAAGTAGCCTGGGGCCCTGCTGCTGACGACAAGGATTACAATAAAGCCCATATACCAGGTGCATTGCATTTGAACACAGATGATATCGAAGAATCACATTACTGGAATATCAGACCTGGTGATGAAATTAAAAAGGTTATGGCTAATTACGGAATTACAAAGGATACTACAGTTATAATATATGGCGCTGATTCTGGTGCTACAAGAGCAGCCTTTGTATGCCTGTGGGCAGGAGTTGAAAATGTTAAGGTTGTAAACGGTGGACTGGACGCCTGGACAAAAGCCGGATATGAAACAAAAACAGGTGTAGAAAACCCAACAGCTACAACTAAAGATTTCGGCACAGCAGTACCTGCACATCCTGAATATGTTTTATCAATGCCTTGGGAAGTAAAAGCTGAGATGGCTAAAAACGATAAATTCAGACTTGTAAGTATAAGAAGTCTTGATGAATTTGAAGGCAAGAAGAGCGGATATGATTACATAAAGAGAGCAGGAGAACCTGCAGGAGCTCTTTGGGGTCACGACGAGACAGATTATCGTAACGCAGACGGAACCTTTATCTCTTTCGATAAAGCTGTAAAGATGTGGAACGAGCAAGGGGTTACAAAGGATAATGAAATTGCATTTTACTGCGGTACCGGCTGGAGAGCTACAATACCTTTCTTGATGGCTTATGAAAACGGCTGGAAGAACATTAAGCTTTACGATGGCGGATGGTATGTATGGCAGATGGATGAAAGCAATCCAGTACAGGCTATAACTCCAGAGCAGGCAGCAGCTAAATATAAGAAATAAATAAAAAGTCTGAAGGCTTAGCCTTCAGACTTTTTTTGCTGTTAGGCATATTATTGATTTCATATCCTGTATCAATGCAGCCAAAGCCAGAAGTATACATATAAGGTAATAGGCCCTGTAGCCTGAAGGGGAACTGGCTAAGGTGAAAAATACAAAAATTATAGTCAGTACTACAGATGCTGAAACATCTAACAGCATCCTCTTTCCGGTGGTTCTCATTTTTTTGTAATATAGCATTATACAGATCAGAGCAAGAATTATCAGGATTGTAACTGCTGCATAACGAAAAAGGGTAATAGGATACTGACTCTGCCATAGCTGGTTTTTATATACTAAATACCTCATCATGCCCATTTTTCTCATGGAAAAGTATTGGACTGCATATGCAGAAACCAGTAAAATAAACTGAATTGATGTAATAAGCCAATAAAAAAGTTTCTTCAAAATAAAAATCTCCTAACCTTAAAGTCAATATATATTTTATCACAATAAATCCCAGTTAGGGCAGCATTGCGAAAAAAGTACCTGCAAAATAAATTGCAGGCACCTGTTAAGCATTTAATCATCACTGCTCTTATCGAATTTATCACCAGTGGAGCCATATTCCTCCTTGTAACGCATATTATTATATTCTTCAAGGGTCATGTTGATAAATTCTCCGTCTCTTTCTATCCATTCTTCATAAAACTCATAATCCTCTTCATTCTTGAACATAGTTCTCACCTCTTATTCATTTTATTAGATATGGTTGATAAATAGAGTAATTCTACACATTAAAAAAATATCCTCTTTTTTAAATAAAAGTTTCAGGTTCCCTTCTTGCAGCAAACTTATTTTCCAGCTCCTGCTTGTGCCAAAGGTAATTATCATCATCAAAATACTTAGCCTGCACAGGGCACCTTTTTATACATGCACCGCATTTAATACATATTCCTGTTATCTTTGCAACTTCATCCCTGTCTATGGAACCCATTGGACATACAGCTGCACAGATTTTGCAGTTATTGCAGCTATTTTTTGTTTTAGGTGTAACCTTTCTGATATCCACAGGAATTCCCGCTTCATTTTTGGGAACATAGTACGGCCTATAGGGCTTATTGCCTGTAACTGAAACTGATGTTAATATGCCGGATATTATTTTTAAGTATAATTTATGGGCAAAATCATGTATTGCCACCAGGTCATTATTATCCGGCCTGTCCTTTCCCAGTGTATAAGAAAAGGAATGTTCACCTATAAAGGCACCAGCCGCAATAACATTAAAGTCATCCTTTTCAAGAATATCAGTGAGCTCTATAAGGGCATCGTCATAATTTCTGTTTCCGTAAACTGTGACAGCTACAGCCAGAGCACCATTTCCCTGAACGGTATTCAAATATTTTAAAAGCACATTTGGAACTCTACCGGCATAAACGGGAACACCAACTATTACAATATCATTCTTATCAAAAACTGCCTGTTTTGCCCTGGCTTCCGGCAAAGTGAAATTAAGGCTGGTTACTTCTGAAGGATATTTTTCACATAAACATTCTGACAGCTCTTTCACTATTTTTTCTGTTGTCCCTGTAGCACTGAAATATAATGTTTTAACTCTAAGCATATATTATGATACCTCCTTTATAATCCGAATCCGCTTTCAATATGCCTGGTAAGCCTTGAAAGGGCCCGCACAGCGGGTGCCCCGTCCACTACATCATGGTCTACCAGAACAGTCATATAAAGATATTCCCTGATTTCAATTTTATCATTTACCACGCCTGGCTTCTTAATGATGGAACCGATAGCAAAGCACACAGGATGAACACTTACCGGCACCACCCAGCCATTAACCTTGCCCATCATTCCAACTGAGGTTACCATGACAGTTCCCATATTAACCTTAGTAATAGAGGGGCTTTTAATAATAACGCTCCATATTTTTCGTCTTGCCCATCCGGGAAGCATGTAATACAGCTTCATTAAAAACTCATTCTTTTTTTCACCAAGCACATAGTTACCTTCATCTTCCACAGCCTGACGTCTGCCATTTGCAATTTCCCTGCAGATATCAGCAGTGGATTTACTGTTTGATTTTCTGATAACATAGGGCAGCGGCACCTTTTTGCCCTGAATTTCTCTTTCGATGATAATGGAGATATCCACATCATCAAATAGAATAATCTTATTTCTGCCCTTTCTTATTCCATGAATCTCAGGGAACTCTTCTATAGTATGGCTTATACATTTAATCAGCCAGGAGTTAAAGGACACCTTTTCTGACTGCTGTTTCTTATCCTGAAGTTTTTTCCTCGCCTCTGTAACATCAAGTTCAATCAAGGCTTTCATATGGTGCTTTTTAAGCCCTGCAGCACCTATATCCATAGTGGATAATCTGCTGCTTGGAAATGTTTCAACTTTATATCCCCCAATATTATTCATTCCTAAAATCCTCCATATATAAATAATATCACTAAATAAGGCTATAAACTATTTACATAAGAAAAATGAAAAAAAAATGGATCCTGATATACAGAATCCATTTTATCCAAATAATTATTACATTCCAAGCATCATTGATATACACTGAGCTAGAGCTTGACCGTGCAAACCGCAGGCATGTATGCATTGAGCTAAGGTTAATCCTATCACCAAATCACCTCCCTAACTGTCTACAGCTACATTTTATATTAAAAAAGTGTAGAAATTATGAAGAGGCTTTAGGAATATTTAATGAGTTAATTAAAATAATAATAGGGAGGTGGTACTATGTATATTTATTTTGGAGATGTAATTTTAAGGAGCCTTATAATTATAACAACACTTTTCATTCTTATACGGGTTATGGGCAAGAAACAGATTACCCATTTAACATATTTTGATTACGTGGTAGGGATATCAATTGGTGCCATAGCTGGTTCAATAGTGGTAGATAAGAAGCCTTTATTAAATGGTATTGCAGCAATGATTATATGGACCTTATTTCCATTGATTCTAGCTTTTATATCGGAAAAAACTATTAACGGAAGAAGGCTCCTGGATGGTGTGCCTGCCATACTCATTCAGAATGGAAAGATAATTGAGAAAAATCTTAAGAAGGCAAAGCTTACAATTAATGACCTTATGGAGGAATTAAGAGTGAAGGATATATTCAATATCAAGGATGTGGAATTTGCCATACTGGAAACCAGCGGCAGGTTCAGCGTGTTAAAAAAGCCGGGCCTTGCCGCAGCAACCAGGTCAGACTTGAATTTAAGCACCGAATACCATGGCCTCTGTGGGAATGTGATTATTGATGGAATAATCATGAAGAAAAATTTGGAGCTGATGTTTTTAAGTGAAAAATGGCTCAGGGATGAACTTAGGAAAAATAACATTGATTCACCGGAACAGGTGCTGCTGGCCTGCTGCGATATTAATGGGAAGCTATATATTGATCTCAAAAACCATGATCCTGTTGAAGAAAATGTTCTTATTTAGAAATTGCTTTGAATGTAGCAGGAGTTGTTAATTAATCACCTGTATTTATTTTATGAAAATGTGCTAAAGGGAATTTAAGAGAAATGTCGAATATAGATAATAATTATTAATGAAAAGGGGATATAAAATGGGGAAACAAAAAAGAATTGAAGATTACGGTGTGAACATTGGAAGCCTGCCTAAGGGGAAACTTAATAAAATCACAGATGTTAAGGGGGTAAAGGTGGGACATTGCACTATTGACAACCAGGATAACAAGACTGGTGTAACTGTGATACTTCCGTCTGAGAATAATATTTTTTCCAATAAATATATTGCTGCATCCTTTGTTTTAAATGGTTTTGGCAAGACGCAGGGACTTGTACAAATTGATGAGCTGGGTACACTGGAGACGCCTATAGCTTTAACAAACACTTTAAATATCGGCGTGGTCCACGATGCTATAACAGAGTACATGATAAACTTGTGTATTAAGGATCAGGTTGAAATGGGCTCAGTTAATCCTATTATAGGGGAATGCAACGACAGTTATCTGAACAACATCCAAAACAGGGCAGTTAAAAAGGAGCATGTGTTTAAGGCAATTGAAGATGCCTGTGAGGATTTTGACGAGGGAGATGTAGGCGGCGGCAAGGGAATGTCCTGCCATAACCTAAAGGGAGGCATAGGCTCTGCATCCAGGGTTATTGAGGCAGGAGGACAGGAATACACCATAGGAGTACTGGTGCAGACTAATCACGGGCTTTTGGAGGATCTAACCATAAATGGTAAAAACATAGGAAAGGCCATTGAAGAAAAGCTTGCTATAGAGAAGGAACCTGAAAAGGGATCAATATTAATCATTATTGCAACTGACCTGCCTTTATCAAGCAGACAGCTGAAAAGACTTTGCAAAAGACCTGCAGTAGGCATAGCTAGAGCTGGCTCATATATTGGCCACGGCAGCGGCGATATTATCATAGGTTTTTCAATTGCTAATGTAATTACAGATGAGGATGAAATTATAACAATGAAGGTTATCAATGAAAATAAAGTCATTGATAAGGCCTTCAGGGCTGTGGCAGAAGCATGTGAGGAGGCCGTATTGAATTCTATGGTTACTGCCGGCAGGGTAGATGGCTATAAAGGTCATTTCAGGGAAACTCTAAGCAAATATATTTATGACCTGCTTTAACAAAGGAGAGGGAGAAATGAAAACACTAGGGATTTTAGGCGGCATGGGACCGCTGGCCACAGCAGACCTGTTTAGAAAAATAACTCTTAAAACCAAGGCTCAAAAGGATCAGGAACATATACACATATTAATCGACTCAAATACTAGCATTCCGGACAGGACCAGAAGCATTATAGCAAATGGGGAAAGTCCTCTTAAGGAAATGGTGAAATCCGCAAGGAGCCTGGAGAACTGTGGGGCCGATTTTCTGATAATGAGCTGCAACACTGCTCATTATTATTACAAGGATATATGTTCAGCTATAAATATTCCATTTTTAAATATGCTGGAGGAAACGGTGAACTATATTGCAGGGAGGTTTGGAAGGGATGTCACTGTAGGGCTTCTTGCCACAGATGGAACCATAAGTACTGGTATATATGACTGGTATTTTAATGAGGCTGGTATAAAGGTTGTTAAACCATTGGAAAATCAGGCCTATGTTATGGAATTTATTTACGAGGGTATTAAAAAGAGCAACTTTGAGCTTGGCACTGGAGGATTTTTAAAAGCGGTGGACGAGCTTAAGGAAAAGGGCGCCACGGTGTTTATACTTGGGTGTACAGAACTTTCTTCAGCTAATGAAATTTTTAAGTTCCATGGAAATTTTGTAGATCCCCTGGAGGTAATTGCTCAAGCAGCTATAGTCTATGCAGGAGGAGAGGTTGTCCATCGTTAATTATTCCAGATTATTTGGGGTCAGGGTTAAAATTCACATTTTCTTCACACATTTTATATAAAGAAATTCCATAATCCTGTGCTATTATATATTATGATATATAAAGTAACATGAGGTGATAAAATGCCGACTAAGGTTTATTTAGTGGAAGATGAGAAGAGCTTAAATATTCTACTTGAAAAATATCTGCAAAGAGAGGGTTATGAGGTAACAACATTTTTTAACGGAAACTCAGCCCTGGAAAAAATTAAAGAGAATCCTGATATATGGATTTTGGATATAATGCTGCCGGATATTGATGGTTATCAGTTAATTAAAGCAATTAAGGAAAACAATAAGAAAACTCCTGTAATATTCATGTCTGCTAGAAATGAGGAGTTGGATAGAGTTGTAGGCCTGGAGCTTGGCAGTGATGACTATCTTTCAAAACCTTTTTTGCCAAGGGAGCTTATTATCAGAACAAACAAGCTGGTTGAGAGGATATATGGCAAGGAGAACGAGGAGTTCCTGGATAAAACAATTAACATATCCGGATATATTATAAGCAAAAAGCAGAGAACTGTATATTTTGAGGAAAAAGAACTTCAGCTCACCAATAAGGAATTTGAGCTATTGATATATTTTGTAGAAAATAAAAATAACCTGGTGGCCAGGGAACAGATTCTTGATTATGTATGGGGAGACGACTATTTTGGATCTGACAGGGTAGTGGATGACACCATAAGAAGGCTTAGAAAAAAGATGGAAAAGCTATGTATCGATACTGTTTACGGATATGGTTATAAATTGGTACCAAAGCTATGAAAAAGTTGAAATTCAAATCATTAACTATGAGGATATGGACCACCTTCACTATAGTGATATTAATAATCATATTTGGCATATCAGTTCTATATTTGGTGGCCTACAGAAAAATTGATGAGAATTCAAAAATTCAGGATCTGAAGGTTACACACGATATAATGCTTAAGGATAAAACCTATGACGGGTCTACAAGATTCAATGAATACAGAAATTTAAAGGGTGTAGACTACTTCATTGTTAAAATTGATGCAAACAATAATAAAACTATCATCAGCAGGGTCAGCAAGGCAGAGCCTCCAATGAAATCAGCCAATCTTCCCCCTGCAATGATAAATGTGCAGGGATTTGATGTAAAGACCTGGATGTCGGGATTTATAACTGATGGCGAAATGAACGAGGTTCAGTTTAAAAAAACCTACAGCAATGTAAAATTTTTGTTTGTAATCAGTTCAATTTCTGATACCACCAGTACTGAACGGGAATACCTTATAACCTACCTGCCTATACTGCAGGACAACACATATTTGTATTTTATGGCGCTGATCGGTTTGTTTTTTATTATTATAGGCTTTATTACAGCCAAAGTAGTGGCTAACAGAATATCAAAGCCTTTGAAGGAACTTGAGGAATATACAGTTAGAATTGCCCAAAAGGATTGGAAGCAGCCTATAGAGGTTGTTAGCGAGGATGAGATCGGAAGGCTGGCCTATTCAATGAATATTATGCAGGAAGAGCTTAAACGTACCGATAAGGAAGAGAAGATGTTCCTGCAGAGCATATCACATGATCTTAAAACTCCGGTGATGGTTATAATGAGCCATGCAGAGGCCATTGTGGAAGGCGTTTATGTGGAATCTATGGAAAAAAATGCTGAAATAATAAGAGATGAAGCTATAAGACTGCAGAAAAAAATAAATCACCTGTTGTACCTCAACACACTGAGCTATGTGCTTGAGAACAGCAGCGACAACGACAAGGTTAATTTAAAGAGTCTTTTGATCCATATAGTGGATAGGTTTGAAACTGTTAATAATAAAGTCCATTGGGAACTGGATATAAATGATTTAAGTACCTATGGCAATGTTGATAAAATTCAGGTTTCTTTAGAAAACATCCTGGATAATGGCTTGAGATATGCAAAAGAAAATATGAAGGTTACCTTAAAAAGGTCCGGAAACTATGCAGAAATTGAAATTTTCAACGATGGCCCTAACATAAAAAGTGAAAGCATCGATAAAATATTTGACAATTTATACAAGGATAAAACAGGTAATTTTGGCCTTGGACTTGCCATATCAAAGAAAATCATCGATTTTTACAAAGGCGAAATTAAGGCTGTAAACAGAGAAAATGGAGTAAGCTTTATAATTAAATATCCAGTATACCAGTAAGCCGGCAATTTGCCGGCTTTTTTAAATCACATAATGTTCACAAACAAATCAGACTTTAGTGCAGTAATTGCAAGGTAAGATAAAATTAGAAAATAGTAAAGAGGTGATCTAATTGAACAGCAGGATAACTTGTACAATAGTAGTTCCGGTTTACAATGAACAGCTTGTGGTTAATGAAACCTACAGGAGGCTTAAAAGTGTAATGGATTGCACAAAGGAGTCCTATGAAATAATATTCGTTAATGACGGAAGCATGGATTCCACAAGATGTATTATAGAAGGAATATGTAAAAGGGATGATAAAGTAACCCTATTGAATTTTACAAGAAATTTTGGCCATCAGGCTGCAATTTCAGCAGGTATGGAAGCAGCTGCAGGCCAGGCGGTAGTAGTAATAGATGCAGACCTCCAGGACCCGCCGGAGGTAATTGTGAAGATGATGGAAAAATGGAAGGAAGGCTATGAAGTAGTTTACGGAAAGCGAATAAGCAGAGAAGATGAAACTGCCTTTAAGAAATTTTCAGCAGCTGCATACTACAGAATACTAAGAAGCATAACCAATACTGATATACCGGTGGATACTGGAGACTTCAGGCTTATGGACAAAAAGGTCTGCAAAACGCTTATTTCTCTGCCGGAAAAAAACAGGTATGTTAGGGGGTTGGTGAGCTGGGTAGGCTATAAGCAAACCTTTGTAGAATTTTCCAGGCAGGGACGGTTTGCAGGGGAAACAAAATATCCTTTTAGAAAAATGATTAAGCTGGCCATGGATGGAATCACCTCATTTTCATCCAGACCACTGGTGTGGGCCGGATATTTCGGTATATTTTCAGCATTGACTGGAGGAGCGGCATTTCTGTTTACCTTGATAAAGGACATTATAAATGGGGTATTTACATTGAACCTAAGTATGTTTTTATCAATTAATATGATAATGTTTGGGTTGGTTTTTTGCAGTATTGGAATTATGGGTGAATATATTGGAAGAATTTTTGACGAGAGCAAGGGACGACCTTTATATATAGTTGAAAGCAGAATAAATTGCAATAGGGCAGATAAGTATGCGGTGGGCAGCTAATACCGTAAGTCATATATTTTGTGGAAAGTTAAGGCGTCTAAGCAGGTTTTCTGCAGTGGGTGCTTTAAATACCTTCATTGATTTTTTAGTATTCACTCTATCCCATGAGGTTCTCGGGATGGGATATATGGACAGTCAGGCAGCTGGATACGGATTTGGTATCATGAACAGCTTCATATTAAACAGGAATTGGACTTTTGGGAAAAAACATTCCGATAAAAACCAAGTGATGGAATTTATCCAATTTGTTATGGTTAATTTAGTTACTTTTTGCGTAACTATGATTTCCATGAAAATTCTTGTTCAAAGCATAAATATTAATTTATACATCAGCAAAATAATAGCAACATTTGCTTCACAGATCACAAATTTTATTTTATATAGATTCTGGGTATTTTACTAGGGGGAGATGAAAATGAATAAATTCGGCTTAAAATCCTTAAAAAAGGAACAATATATATTAATTTTAATTTTAGCACTATCAGCGGTATTGAATATAGCAAACTTAGGCATTGAGGGTTATGCAAATTCCTATTATGGGGCAGGGGTTAAAAGCATGACCATGAGCTGGAACAATTTTTTCTTTGTGGCTTTTGATCCTTCGGGCTTTGTATCAATAGATAAACCACCCCTTGGCTTTTGGATTCAAGCGCTGTCAGCCAGAGTATTCGGCTTTAGCAGCTGGAGCATACTGCTTCCTCAGGCCATTGCAGGAGTAATATCTGTATGGGTGCTTTACAGAATTGTAAAAAGATCCTTCGGCACTGTACCTGCATTGACATCAGCACTTATTTTAAGTGTAACACCTGTTTTTGTGGCAGTAAGCAGAAATAATACCATAGATAATCTTCTGGTGATGACTCTTCTATTTGCATGCTGGGCTTTATCCATTGCAGCGGAAAATGGAAAGCTTAAATGGCTCATAGTTTCTATGGTTCTTGTAGGCTTGGGTTTTAATATAAAAATGCTTCAGGCTTATATGATATTGCCAGCCATTTATGTTGTATATCTTTTATCATCTGCAGCACCAATTAAAAGGAGGATAATTCATCTTATTGCTGGGACAGCCATTTTGATGATGGTTTCATTCTCCTGGGCAGTTATTGTGGATCTGGTTCCCTCAGGCAGCAGGCCATATGTAGGAAGCAGCACAAATAATTCAGTAATTGAGTTGATTATAGGACATAACGGGCTTGAAAGGCTAGGGCTCAGTTCATCAAAAACCGGGGCAAGACAGCAGCGAAATATTGATAGTACCAGCACAAGAAAATCTGGTGATGCAGCCACCAGTGCTGCAAATAATGCCAATACAACACCACCAAACAATGGTAACGGTGGGCCTCCTCCCGACGGCAGCGGTACTCAAGGTGAGGGCTTTACAAGACCTGATGACGGAAACAGACCAAACGGGGCTCTGGGCACTGACGGTGGAAGGCAGGTTGGAGGCATGAATAAAAATGGCGGAGGGGCAGGCACCTTTGGCGGTAATGAAACATCCAGCATTATAAGGCTATTCTTAAACAATAGCCTTTCTGACCAGATAATTTGGATGTTCCCCCTTGCTATAATCGGCTTCCTGGCAGCAGCAATTAAGGAAAAAATTACACTGAAATTTGATACTAAGAAAAAGCAGTCACTATTGCTGTTTATCACTTGGCTTATACCTGAATTTGTATACTTTAGTTATACTACAGGTTTATTCCATCCATACTATTTAACCATGATGGCAGCACCAATTGCTGCATTGGCAGGTATCGGACTGGCTTCCATGTGGGAGTTGTATAAGGAAAAAGGCTGGAAATCCTGGCTCCTTCCTGCAGGCTTAAGCTTGACTGCGGCAGTTCAGCTATTGATTTTGTCCTATAATTATAATACGGCAGCTTTTGTTAAATATCTTATGATTGCAGTAGCAGTTCTATGCTTTGGATCTTCACTAGCCCTTATAGCACTGAAATTTATCAGTGAAAAAGCAGAGTATGAAAACAGGGAAGAGAAATTTATCAAAGCCAGGAAGGCTTTTGTATCACTTGCTCTCGCAGCCTTGCTGGCAGCTCCTGCTATATGGTCGGGAACAGCTATATTTTACAAATCTTCAGGTACATTTCCAGCTGCAGGGTTGAGCCTGCTTAAGAGCAGCGGCATGGGGAACATGGGCGGAATGAATTTGGGGCAAAGTACCAGTACTGCAAAGCTCGTGGAATACCTTAAAGCAAATAAAACTACTGAAAAGTATTTGGTAGCGGTGCCTTCAGCCAACAGCTATGCTACAGAGATTATATTGAATTATGGCGAATCAGTAATGACCCTGGGAGGCTTCAGTGGTTCAGATAATATCCTGACTCTTGATGAATTTAAACAGAAAGTAAAAGATGGTGAAATAAGATATGCTATAATTAATGGCGGCATAGGCGGAGGTGGAAACAATGAAATAACCAGCTGGATCCAGAAAAATGGAACGGCGGTTTCTGAAAGCCAGTGGTCAGGCACCACAAGCAGCTCAACTACTACAAGCAATAACAAGGCACTGGGTTTTGAAGGAAGGAATTCCGTACAGCTATATGACTTAAAAAATAGTATAAAATAACCAAAGGCACCTATTAACGGTGCTTTTATTTTTAAAAAAATTTTATTTTTAAGGAGGAATAATTAATTTTGTGTTGAATATATACTATAGAGAAAATAGAACGCAGTTCTATATAATGGAATATGGAGGGGAAAAGATGAATTTTAAAAGTGATATCGAAATAGCGCAGGAAGCATCCCTTAAGGATATAAGGGAGATAGCTGCAAAAATAGGACTGGTTGAGGATGATATTGAGCTTTATGGCAAGTATAAGGCCAAAGTGGATTACAATCTTCTAAATACCACTAAAGGGAAAAATGCAAAGCTGGTGCTGGTAACAGCAATAAATCCAACTCCTGCCGGAGAAGGAAAAACCACAACCTCAA